>SXNL01000358.1 GCA_005777185.1 Myxococcales bacterium | reverse complement strand
GCAGATGTAGACGGTGGGGCCGGCGATGAGCTTCTTCACCTCCTTCTGCGACTTGCCGCAGAAGGAGCAGTTCAGGTTGCCGTTCTGGTGGTCGTCCCGTCTACGCTCCACGATGCGTTCCTCTCAGGGTGATCCCCCTGCCCAACCTTCGGTTACCGCGCCGATCTTCGGCGGGGCGACACACAGCCGAACGGTCGCCGCCCGACGAGGATTAAGATAGTCCCCGGCCCGCGGGACCGCAAGATTCGCGGTCGTTCCGTCCGGACGACTCACTTGTCCTTGGAACCGTCGCCCTTCTTGGGGGGGACGACCACGCTGTCGATGAGCCCGTACTCCTTGGCCTGGGGCGCGCTCATGTAGAAGTCGCGGTCCATGTCCTTGACGATGGTGTCGCGGTTCTTCCCCGTGCCGGCGTGCAGGATGTCCGTGAGGACCTCCTTGAGGTTCCGGATCTCCCGGGCCTGGATCTCGATGTCCGACGCCTGGCCGCGGGCGCCGCCCATCGGCTGGTGGATCATGATGCGGGCGTTGGGCAGGGCGAGCCGCCGGCCCTTGGCGCCGGCCGTCAGCAGCACCGCGGCCATCGACGCCGCCATGCCGAGGCAGGTCGTCGAGACGGCGCTGCGCACGTATTGCATGGTGTCGTAGATCGCGAGGCCGCTGTACACGACTCCGCCCGGGGAGTTGATGTAGAGCATGATCTCCTTGTCCGGGTCCTCGCTCTCGAGGAACAGGAACTGCGCGATGACGATGTTGGCGACCACGTCGTTGATCTCGTCCCCGAGGAACACGATCCGGTCCTTGAGGAGCCGGTCGAAGATGCTCCAGTGGCGCTCGCCCCGGTGCGTCGTCTCGACGACCGTGGGGATGATGATGTCCTTCGCGCGCTCGAGGGTCTCGATCGCCTGGGTCCGCGTCTCGGGCCGCTTGATCATGCTCACTTTTCCTCGTCCTTCTTCGGTTGCTCGCCTTGCTCGCCCTGCGCGCCGGCGCGGGCGGCGCCCTCGTCCTTCGCCTCGGGCGCCGCGGGGGGATCGCCCTCGACGATCGTGGACTTGCTCTCCAGGAAGTCCAGGATCTTGTCCTCCAGGATCATGCCGATGAGGATGTCGCGCTTCGCCTTCTCGCGATACTCGACGCGCAGCTTGGCGATGTTCTTCCCCGTCTCCTCGGCGAGCTCCTTCATGCCCGTCTCGATGTCGACGTCCGTGACCTTGAACTCGTGCTTCTTCGCGATGGCCGCCATCAGGAGCCCCGCGCGCACCTTGCGCTCGGCGTCGACCCGGATCTGGGCGCGGATGACGTCGACCTGCTCCTTGGTGAAGCGCTGGCCGACACGCCGCGCCTGGGTGTCGATCTCCTGCTCCATCATGCGGGCCTGCGCCTCGACCAGGCTCGGGGGTACCTCGCACGGGTTCTTCTCGTTGAGGTGGGTGACGAGCTGCTCGGCCACGGCCGTCTCGGCGCGATCCTTCGCCATCTTCTCGAGCTTCGTGTGGACATCGGCGCGAAGCTCGATCAGCGTCTGGAAGTTGCCGACATCCTTCGCGAAATCGTCGTCGAGGTCGGCCAGGACGCGGGCCTTCATGTCGGTGACGGAGACCTTGAACACCCCCGTCTTCCCGCGGAAGCTCTCGCGGGGGTGGGCGTCGGGGAACGGGACCTCGCACGTCACCTCGTCGCCCACGTTCCTGCCGTGGAGCGCCGCGTCGAGCTCGGCGAGCGCCTGACCCACGCCGAGCTCCACCGGCACCCCCTGCCCTCCCGCGTCGGCGATCTCCTGGCCGTCGATGGAGACGGTGAAGTCGATCGTCAGCACGTCCTTGGCCTGGGACGGGCGCGCGGGGTCGGGCGCCGCGAGCGTGGCGTGATGCACGCGCAGCTCCTCGAGCTTCTCCTCGACCCTCTTCTCGTCGACCTCGACCTCGGGCCGGTAGAGCGTGAAGCCCTCGTACACGACCTCGTCCAGATCGGGCTGGACCTCGAAGCGCGCCTTGTACTGGAACGCCGCGGCGCCGTCGAGCGCGCCGGGCTCGACGACCGGCTGACTCACGGCGATCACGTTCTTCTCCTGCAGCGCGCGCGGCAGGGTCTCCTGCATGAGGCTGGCCGCGACGTCGTTCGTGACCTGCGGCCCGAACAGCCGGCGCAGCACGTCGCGCGGCGTCTTCCCCGGACGGAAGCCCTTGATCCGGGCGTCCTTTCCGAGGCGCGTGTAGGCCTTGTCGACCTCCGCCTTGACCGTGGCCGCGGGCACCTCGATCTGGAACTCCATCATGACGGGCGAGATGCGGCTGGCTGTGATCTGCATGAAAGGGTGCGCGCGAAAATACTTGGAGATTCGCCGGGGTCAAGCCCGACGATCCACAATCGCCCCTCCTCGTCGAGCTTGCCGAGCGTGACCCCCGCACGCGCTCGCCCGCCCGCCCCCGTTCAGTCGTCCTCGCCGGGCGGCGGCTCGAGGTCGTCCTTCTGATCGTCGAACAGCATGTCCGACCCATCGAACGTCGTCTCCTGCATCAGATCCTCGAACGAGAACCCGACCTTGAAGCTGGGGCGCAGCTCCTCGCGCTCGAACTCCTCGATCGATCTGTAGCTCTTCGGCATTCCCATTTCCCGGGGCTCCCTTCGTCAGCGTGGCGTGGTCGGCGTTCGTCTGCGCGCCTCGTCGATCGGGACGACCCGCCCGCCGCTCTCCTCGCGGGGGCGAAAGAACGAGGCCAGGATGCGTTCCGAGCCGCGCGTGACCTCGGGTTCGAGGGCGCGGCCGAGAGGGTTCCTGCTTCGCCGGGGGTTCCGACTTACATTGGCTACCATGTCGTACATCTACCGACACCATACTCGCCTGGACTGACCAATCAAAATTTCGGGAGTAAGTTCATGCACTTCGTTATGTGCTTCGGCACCGTCGAAATGCGCTCCCAAACCGGGTATGAGCGAGGTGCGTGATGGGCACCAAGCCGAAGACGAAGGAGCGGGGCCCACGGCGGACGATCGCGGTCGTCAACCAGACGGGCGGCGTCGGCAAGACGACGACGACGGTGAACCTCGCCGCCAGCGTCGGCGCCGCGGAGCGGAGGACGTTGCTCGTCGACATGGACCCGCAGGGCAACGCGAGCTCGAGCATGGGGATCCGCGGCGGTACGTGCGAGCGCACGGTCTACGACGCGATCATCGGCCGCGCGACGTTCGCGGAGGTCATCGTGCCCACCGAGATCGAGCACCTGTCGGTCGCGCCCGCGACGCAGGATCTCGTCGCCGTCGAGCTCGAGCTGGTCGACGACCCGAGGCGCGCCGTACGGCTGAAGGAGGCGCTCGCGACGGTCGGCGACGCCTACGAGTACGTCTTCATCGACTGCCCGCCCTCGCTCGGCCTGCTCACCTTGAACGCGCTCGCCGCCGCGGATCGCGTGCTCGTTCCGCTGCAGTGCGAGTACCTCGCGCTCGAGGGGCTCACGCACCTGATGGCGACGATCGATCGCGTGCGGGGGAGCCTGAACCCCACGCTCGAGGTCGAGGGGCTCGTGCTCACGATGTTCGACCCGCGCAACAACCTCGCGCACCAGGTGGCCGAGGAGGTGAAGAAGCACTTCTTCGTCTTCGACTCGGTCATCCCCAGGAACATTCGCCTGTCGGAGGCGCCGTCGCACGGCAAGCCGGTGATCCTCTACGACGTGCAGTCGAAGGGCGCGCAGGGGTACCTCTCGCTCGCGCGCGAGCTCCTCGCGAAGGGACGTGCCGAGGCCCGCGGGGCCGAGGGGGCGGCGCGGTGACGACCTCCCACGATCCGAAGCGGCGGGCCCTCGGGCGCGGGCTCGACGCGCTCCTCCCGATGGCGCCGTCGACGCCCGCGGGGAAGGCGTACGGCGCGGGCAGCGTCTTCCTGTGCGCCGTCGACAAGATCGCGCCGCAGAAGGGCCAGCCGCGGCAGATCTTCGACGCGACGCGCCTCGCCGAGCTCGCGGCGTCGATCCAGGAGCACGGGCTGATCGAGCCCCTCGTGGTGCGGAGAGCCCAGGGTACGCAGGATCGCTTCGAGATCATCGCGGGCGAGCGCCGCTTCCGCGCCTGCCAGAAGGCGGGGATGAAGGAGATCCTCGTCGTGGTGAAGGACGTCGGCTCGAAGGCCGCGTTCGAGCTCGCGCTCATCGAGAACATCCAGCGGGAGGATCTCACGGCGATCGAACTCGCCGAGTCGTTCCGGCGCCTGCTCGACGAGGGAGGCTACACGCAGGAGAGCCTCGCCGCGCGCCTCGGGAAGGACCGCTCCACGATCGCGAACAGCCTGCGCCTCCTCAAGCTCCCCGCCGAGGTGCGCAAGCGCGTCCTCGCGGGCGAGCTGTCCGAGGGCCACGCCCGCGCGATCCTCGGCGCGGACTCGCCCGCACGCATGATCGAGCTGGCGGAGAAGGTCGTCCGCGGGCGGCTGTCGGTGCGGGCGACGGAGGCGCTGGTCCGCGCGGCCGTGAGGGGGAAGAAGCCCGCGAAGGCCGAACCAGGCGCGAGCCCCGCGATACGCGATCTCGAGGCCCGGTTCACGCGCTCGCTCGGCACGAAGGTGCTGGTGAAGGACGCCGGGAACAAGGGCGAGATCGTGATCCCGTACGCGGACCTGGATCAGCTCGACCGCATCATCGCGAAGCTGGTGCGCTGAAGGCAGGCGGCGGAGGGTTCGGACGAGCGGCGCGCCCGCGCGATGGTTAACCTCCGCGTGGCCCGAACGCGAGGGTCGAGCGGACGCATGCAGCTGCGCACGTCGTCGACGGAAGCACCCACCTGTCTGCGTGCACGAGGCTCCCGATGTACACCCCGACCACGAAGATCCCGAAGGACAAGAACGCCCTCCGGATCACCGACCAGTACCGCGACCAGGCGCGGGGAGCGATGGCCTACGAGTTCCGCGTCGGCGACGCCCGGCTCGCCCTGCTCTCCGAGGAGCGCACGAGCACCGGCGCCCGCGCATGGCGCTTCGAGGCGAGGACGGCCCAGTCTCCGCAGCTCGTGGTCATCGGGGAGTGGGGGTCGAGCCGCGCCGAGGCCCTCCAGACGCTCGCCCGCCTGTGGACGGACAGGGTTCCCGACCTCGGGGTCCCCGACTTCGACTGGGTGGCCATCGCGTCCCTGCTCGCGACCGTGCGCGCGGTGTAGCTCCTGACGTCCGCGCGTCCTCCCCCGCTCCGCCGGGTGCTCAGGGGGTGCGCGCACGTGCCGCGATCAGCGTGTTCTCCAGGAGGCACGCGATCGTCATCGGCCCGACCCCCCCGGGCACCGGCGTGATGGCGCGCGCCCGAGCGCGGGCCTCCTCGAACGCGACGTCACCCACGAGCCGCGACTTGCCGTCCGCGGTCGGCACGCGGTTGATCCCGACGTCGATCACCACCGCGCCGTCCCGGATCCACTCGCCACGGACCATCGAAGGTTTTCCGACCGCCGCGACGATCACGTCCGCGCTCCGGCACAACGCGGGGAGATCGCGCGTGCGGGAGTGTGCGATCGTGACGGTGGCGTGCTCGCGGAGGAGGAGCTGCGCCATGGGCTTGCCCACGATGTTGCTCCGGCCCACCACGACCGCGTGCGCCCCGCCGAGCCACCCGAGGCCCGTCGCTCCGCCCGGCGCCGCGAGCGCGAGGAGGCGCATGCAGCCGCGCGGCGTGCACGGCACGAGCCCCGGCCGGCCGGACGCGAGGAGGCCGGCGTTCACCGGGTGGAAGCCGTCGACGTCCTTCTCCGGGGGGACGGCGTCGAGCACGCGCTGCTCCGTCACGTGCTTCGGCAGCGGCAGCTGCACCAGGACTCCGTCGACCGTGACGTCCTCCGCGAGGCGGCCGAGGAGCTCGAGCAGCGCGGCCTCGCTCGTCTCGGCGGGAAGCCGGTGGAGGCGACCACGCATCCCGACCTCGTTCGACGCCTTCTCCTTGTTCCGCGTGTAGACGACGCTCGCGGGGTCGTCGCCCACGATGACCACGTCGAGACCGGGCGCGCGGCCGCGCTCGGCGACGAAGTCGGCGACGCCGGCCTTCACCTCCGCGCGCACCACGTCGCTCAGCTTCTTTCCGTCCAGGAGCTCACAGGTCATGTCGCCGCCTCCTCCGCGATCTTCCTCTTCCTCATGTTGTGCACGACGAGGGCGCCGGCCAGGAGGCCCAGGCCGATGAGCTGCGAGGTGGACAGCCCCGCCGCGCTGCCGCGATCGTCGCGGCGGAGGATCTCCACCAGGAACCGGCCCGCCGCGTACAGCCCGACGAACCACACGAACACGTGCCCGTCGTACCGCTTGCGCGGGTGGATGATCCACAGGCACGCGGCCGCGATGGCGAGGCTCATCACCGACTCGTAAATCTGTGTAGGATGCACGGGGTTCGACCATGCGCGTGCCGTGGAGAGCGCGTGGGCCTTGAACTGCGCCTCGCTCGCGGGGCTGCGCGGCGGGAACGAGATCGCCCAGGGGAGGCGCGTCTCGGCGCCGAAGCAGCAGCCGCCGAGGAGGCAGCCCATGCGCCCGAACGCGAGGCCGAGCGGGATCGTGAAGCCCGCCATGTCGGCCGCGCGCCAGAAGGGGAACCGGTCGCGGCGGAGCAGGAAGACCGCGGCGAAGCCCGCGCCGAGGAACCCGCCGTAGTACGTCAGGCCGCCCGCCCAGAACTTGGCCCACGCGAAGCAGTCGGCAGCGCCCGGGTGGCACACGCCGGCCACGGGATCCCACTCGCCCTTGTACACGTCGGAGACACACTCCGCCTTCTCGAGCGGCCACACGACCGCCTTCGGATCGGTGCAGAGGTGCACGTAGTCCCAGAAGTAGCCGTCGGCGAGGACGTGGAGGAGGCGCGAGCCGATGACACCCGCGATGAGCATGCCGAGGCCGAGGTCCACCATCACGTCGGCGTCCTCGCCCGCGCGCCGGGCCCACAGGACGGCGAGGGCGGTCGCGAAGAGGAAGCCCGAGAGGAGGAGGACGAAGTAGGAGGGGAAGCCCGTGTCGAGGAGCCGGAAGAGCTCGGGCCTCATGTCACGGCTTGTCGGGCGCGGGGGCGGGGGCTGCCGGGGGCGCGGGGGCGGCGCTCGG
>SXNL01000046.1 GCA_005777185.1 Myxococcales bacterium | reverse complement strand
GTTGACCTCGAACAGGTCGATGTCCGACACCTTCATCCCCGTCCTCGCGAGGAGCTTCTGCACCGCCGGCACGGGCCCGATGCCCATGATGGAGGGATCGACGCCGACGGTCACGAAGGAGCGGAAGTAGCCGAGGCCCTTGATCCCGAGCGCGTCCGCCCGCGCCTTCGAGAGGAGGAGCGCGGCGGCGGCCCCGTCGGAGAGCGGCGAGCTGTTCCCCGCGGTCACCGATCCGGTCGCGCTGAACGCCGGCTTGAGCTGCGACAGCCCCTCGAGGGTCGTCTCCGGCCGCACGAGCTCGTCGGTGCGGAAGTCGGTATACCGCCGCTCGCTCCCCGCGTACGACACGGCGCGGACGGTCACGATCTCGTCCTCGAAGCGCCGCTTCTCGCGCGCTTCGGACGCCTTCTTCTGGCTGGCGAGCGCGAACTCGTCCTGCTCCGCGCGCGACACCGAGAAGCGCTTCGCCACGTTCTCGGCGGTGATGCCCATCGGCGTGTACACCGTGGGGAACCGATCCATCGCCTCGGGCGAGGCGGAGAGCTTGTTCCCCGTCATGGGGACCATGCTCATCGACTCGACGCCGCCCGAGACGACGACGTCGTTCGATCCCATGAGGATCGACCCCGCCCCGAGCGCGAGCGCCTGCAGGCCGCTCGAGCAGAAGCGGTTGATCGTCATGGCCGACGTCTCCTCGGGCAGGCCGCCGAGGACGCCCGCGATGCGCGCGACGTTGAGCCCCTGCTCGCCCTCGGGCATCGCGCAGCCGAGGACGAGGTCGTCCACGTCGGCCGCCTTGACCTGCGGCACGCGCGCCAGGAGCGCGCGGATGACGTCCCCGGCGAGCTCGTCGGGGCGCTTCTGGGCGAGCGTCCCCTTGATGGCGCGGCCCACGGCGGACCGGACGGCCTCTGCGATGACGATGTCCTGCATGGTGCGACTCCTCAGTTCCTGAGCGGCTTGTTGTTCATGAGCATGTACTGCATGCGCTCGGCGCTCTTCGGCTCGCCGGTCAGACTCACGAACGCCTCGCGCTCGAGCTCGAGGATCTCCTCCTCGGTGACCTCCCGCGCGCCGCCGCCCCTGCCGCCGCAGAGCACCTCGGCGAGCTTGCGGGCGATCTTCGCGTCGTGAGGGCTGGCGTGGCCTCCTGCGACGAGGGTGTCGACCATCATCGACAGGGTCGCGATGCCGCTGTCGCCCGGGAGCGTGTACCGCCGCGGAATCGGCGCGTGGTATCCGGATCGTGCCAGACCGAGCACGCGCGCCTTCGCGTCGCCGACGAGCCGCGCGCGGTCGAACGAGATGCCGTCGGTCCTGCGGAAGTAGCCGAGGTGCTTGGCCTCCTCGGCGCTCGTCGCGACCTTCGCAAGGGCGATGTTCTTGAACGTCTGCGTCACGTACTCCAGCGTGTTCACGCTCGCGCCCTCGGGGATACCCTCGAGCGAGCGCCACAGCATGTTCAGCGTGCCGGCGCCGCCGGGGATGAGCCCCACCGCGACCTCCACGAGGCCCGAGTATGTCTCCGCCGCGGCCTGCACGTGGCCCGCGCCGAGGCACAGCTCGAGGCCGCCGCCGAGCGTCATGCCGTAGGGGCACACGACGACCGGGACGCGCGCGTACTTCATGCGCTGCGTGGCGTCCTGGTAGCCCTTCACCATCTTGCGGATGTCGTCCCACTGCTGCTGGCCGGCGGCCATCACCACGAGGAAGAGGTTCGCGCCGACGCAGAAGTGCTCGCCGGAGTTCGACACGATCATCCCCTCGAAGTCCTGCTCCGCGCGCTCGACGGCGCGGCCGATCATCGAGATGACGTCGGGGTCGAGGCTGTTGGCCTTCGTCTTGAACGTGAGACCGAGCACGCCGTCGCCCAGATCCCACGCGTCCGCGCCGTCGTTCTTCAGCACGGGGGCGGCGCCCCTCCGCAGGATCTCGAACGTGGCCACGCGCGAGTCCACGTCGCGCGCGACGTACGCGCCCTTCGCGAGATCCCACACCTCGCCGCCCTTGTAGAAGCCCGGCGCGCCCGCCGCGCGCATCGCCTCGATCGACGCAGGGAGCTTCACGCCGTCCTTCAGCATCCGGTCGGTCGTCTCGGCGAAGCCGAGGGCGTCCCACACCTCGAACGGGCCGAGGTCCCAGTTGTAGCCCCAGCGCATGGCGTCGTCGACGGCCGCCACCGAGTCGGCGATCTCGCCCATGCGGCGCGCCGCGTACGCGAGCGAGCGCGACGTGACCTTCCACGCGAACTGCCCGGCCTTGCCCGTGTCCTTCGCGAGCGCGCGCACGCGATCCTTCGGGTCCTCGAGCTTGCTGATGGCCTTCGTGGCCTTCTGGATCTCCGGATCGCCGGCCTTCGCGCGGTAGTCGCCGGTCGTCGGATCGAGGACGAGGCTCTCCTTGTTCGGGCCGCGCTTGAAGAAGCCCCCCTTCGTCTTGTCGCCGAGCAGCTTCTTCTCGACCATCGCCCGGATGTACGCGGGCACCTCGAACACGGCGCGGTCCTCGTCGTCGACGAGGAAGCGGTGGCAGTTCTCCGCGACGTGCGCGAACGTGTCGAGGCCGACGAGATCCGCCGTGCGGAAGCTCGCGCTCTTCGGGTGGGCCATGGGAAGCCCCGTGATGGCGTCCACGTCCTCGGGCGCGAGGCCGTCCGCCAGCATCTGGTGGATGGTCGCCATCATGCCGTGCGCGCCGATGCGGTTGCCGACGAAGTTCGGCGTGTCCTTGCCGAGGACGATGCCCTTGCCGAGCACGTCCTCGCCGAACCGCTTGATCCCCTGGTACGTCGCCGGATCCGTGTCGGGCCCGACCACGAGCTCGAGGAGCTTCATGTAGCGGACCGGGTTGAAGAAATGCATCACGAGGAAGTTCTTCTTGAACGTGTCGCCGCGGCCCTGGAGCATGTCGACGATGCGGAGCCCCGACGTGTTCGAGGCCACGACGCAGTGGGCGGGGACGAGCTTCTCGAGCTTCTCGAAGAGCGCCTGCTTCACGTCGAGCCGCTCGAGCACGGCCTCGATGACGAGATCGCACGTCGCGACACCGCCGAGGTCGTCCTCGGTGTTGCCGAGGGTGACGAGGCCGGCCGCCGACTTGTGGAAGAACGCCGCCGGGCGCGCCTTCAGGGCCTTCTCGAGGCCGCCCTGGGCGAAGCGGTTGCGCGCCGCGCGATCTTCCCTCTCCGCGTCGGAGAGGTTCGGCGGCACGATGTCGAGGAGGAGGACCTCGAGGCCCGCGTTGGCGAAGTGGGCGGCGATGCCGCTGCCCATGACACCGGCTCCGATGACGCACGTACGACGGATGGGCTTCTTCATGACGGGCGCTACGTTTGCCTTGATCTCGCGCCCTGGCAAGCGATTTGTCGGCCCGCGCGGTCACACCTCGGCGAGGCGCGCGACGGTCGTGTGCCCCAAGGAGAGGGGAGCGCGCGTGTCCTAGCCGAGGTCTCCGTGACAGGTTCGCGAGGGGCTGAGGCATCCCCTCATTTTCCTCCCGTCGAGCCCAAGCCCGAGCCCGAGCCCGAGCCCGACGAAGACGAGCCGAGCTTCAGCACCATCGCGGTGAGCATCGCCGTGATCCGCAAGAGGAGGGCTCGCACAGCCACCAAGAACTCCCCGGCGCCTTCCGCGATGTTGAGGGGGATCGAGGCGACAGCTCGCCGAAGTTGATCGCTGAGGTAGGCGCGGCCCCTCGGAAAGCGGTCCGCGAGCTGGTCCGCCCCCGCCACCAGCTCGATGCTCGCTCGGTAGACG
>SXNL01000357.1 GCA_005777185.1 Myxococcales bacterium | reverse complement strand
GGATCACCCGCAACATGTGGTCGCGGTTGGCGTGGTAGCGCGCGAACGGCCCGACCTCGCCGGCCATCTCCGCGCTGGCCGCGTACGCCCCGGCGTGCATGATCGCGGTCAGCGCCCCGCACTGCGCCCGCCCTTCGAGCGAGTCGTAGGGGATGCCCTGCACCATCAGCAGCGCGCCGAGGTTCGCGTAGCCCAGGCCGAGGGTGCGGAAGTCGTACGACTTCTGCGCGACCGACTTGCTGGGGAACTGCGCCATGTGAACGCTGACTTCGAGAATCAGCGTCCAGACGCGCACCGCGTGCCGGTACGCCTCGATGTCGAACTTCTGGGCCTTCGCGTCGAAGAACGTCGTCAGGTTCAGCGACGCGAGATTGCACGCCGTATCGTCGAGGAAAGCGTACTCCGAGCACGGATTTGTAGCATTAATCCGCCCATCGACGGGGCACGTGTGCCACTCGTTGAATGTGGTGTCGAACTGGATGCCGGGGTCGGCGCAGCTCCACGCGGCGTAGCTGATCTGGTCCCACAGGTCGCGGGCGGCGAGCGTCTTCTTCGCCTTCGGCGCGCGCCCCTCCTTCTTGGCCCTCTCCAGTTCCGTTCGCCAGTACAGCGGCCACGGGCCGTTGGTCTCGACCGCACGCATGAATTCGTTCGGGATGCGCACCGAGTTGTTGCTGTTCTGGCCGGAAACGGTGTGATAAGCCTCGCCGTTGAAATCGGCCGGCAGCCCGCCGAACTCGATCAGGATGCGGGCCTTTTCCTCCTCGCGCACCTTCCAGTTGATGAAGTCCGCGATCTCCGGGTGATCCATGTCGAGGCAGACCATCTTGGCCGCCCGCCGCGTCGTGCCACCGCTCTTCGTCGCGCCGGCGCCCCGGTCCAGCACCTCCAAGAAGCTCATCAGCCCCGAACTCGTTCCGCCCCCCGAAAGCTTCTCGTGGCGCGAGCGCAGCTTGCTGAAGTTCGTGCCGGTCCCCGAGCCGTACTTGAACAGGCGCGCCTCGCTCTTCACCAGCTCGTAGATCGACATGAGGTCGTCGGACGCCGCCTGGATGAAGCACGCCGAGCACTGCGGCCGCTCGTAGGCGTTCTTCGTCTCGACCATCGTCCCTCCGGCCGCCCTCTCGACGCGCTCACGCTTGGCCTCCGCGAGCGCGAGGGGGCCTCTCGGTCCCCTCCCGTCCTGGGTGGACGCGTGGTCCCACGCCCAGTTGCCGCCCTGGCCGGTGATGCCGTACTCGTGGAAGAGGCCGCAGTTGAACCACACCGGCGAGTTGAACGCGCCGTGCTGGTGCACCATCAGGAACGCGAGTTCGGCCTCGAACGTGTCCGCGTCGGCCCGCGTGGCGAAGTAGCCGCCGAACGTCTCGCCCGCGTTGCGGATCGTGTGCGCGATGCGGTGGACGACCTGCCGCACGCTGCGCTCGCCCACGCTCTTGTCGTTGTGGAGCCCGGCCTTGCGGAAGTACTTCGAGATGACGATGTCCGTCGCGAGCTGGCTCCACGACGTGGGGATCTCGGCCCCCTCGAGCTTGAAGATGATCGAGCCGTCCGGATTCGTGATGATGCTCGAGCGGCGTTCGTAGACCACCTCGTCGAGGGGGTTCCGGCTGGGATCGGTGAAGTGACGCTGGAGGGTGACGCCGCGGCCACCCCGCGCCTTCGGCGCCTCGCGGGACTTCGCGTCGCGCGTGTGCCGGGCCGCTCCGCCCTTGCTCTGCTTGTGCACCGCCATCTGCTTCCCGTTCTGCCGCTCGCTCGCCCCGAACCCCGATTGCGCCATCTTCTCACCTCGCCAGACAAGTGCCAAAGCCGCCCTGCGGCGGTCTCTGGACGCATGTACAGTACACGCGACCAGCTGACCGCCTGTTCCCCCGTTCGTCCGTGCGGCAGCGCGATGAACGGCCCGGCGTGGAGCGACCGACGACCGCACGTCGCCAGGCCGGGAGCCCTTGTATGCCCCAAGATATTGGGGTTGTCCAGAAGTATGGATACTCCATGCAGTGCCTACATGGACAGCATGGTGCGACCTCCGCCCCCATGTATCTAAGTACCGGGTTTCACTGAACTTGCGAACCGTCTGAACACAGAGGACCCCCACACGTCACACGACTTGTTCAGGGCTTCTCCACAGGCTGTGGAGATCCTCTATCGCTTCTTACCGCCCCCACGGCCCTTGTGGCGGCCTCCGCGATGACCCCCCGGGACGGCGGTCGGCGGCCCATCGTCGGTCGCCGCCTCGATCCAGATCTCGATCCGCCGGTTCTGGTGGCGGTTCCCCTCGCTCGTGTTGTCGACGAGCGGGCGCGTGCCTCCGTGCCCGACGGCGGTGAGGCGCCGACGCTCGATGCCGTTCGACTCGAGCCACGCCGTCACGGCCGCCGCGCGATCCACGCTCAGCTTCCTGCTCTTCTCGGCGGGTGCGCGGTTGTCGGTGTGGCCCTCGATGCGCACGCGCCGGATCTCGGGGTGCAGGCGCAGCAGGCGTGCGACGGCGCGGAGCGTGTCGTCGCCGTCGATCGTCGCCGTGTCGCCCCTGAAGGCGATGGGCTCGACGAGGCGGATGTGCTTCTCCTTCAGCTCCACGCGCGGGCAGCCGTTCCGCGTCGTGTCCGTGCTCGGATCGCCGGGGACGTCCGGGCACGCGTCGTCGCCGTCCTTGATACCGTCCCTGTCGCGGTCACCGTCCGGGCAGCCGTTCTTCGCGGGATCCTCCGAGCGGAGGCCGCGCGAGTCCTTGCAGGCGTCGTCCCGGTCGAAGAGGCCGTCGCCGTCTCGGTCGGGGCAGCCGCTGGTCTTCGCGTCGTCCGTCCGGATGCCCGCGTCCGCTGGGCAGGCGTCCTCCTTGTCGGGGATCCCGTCGCGGTCGCGATCCGCGGGGCAGCCCTCCCACTCGACGTCGCCGGGGATCTCCGGGCACACATCCTCGCGGTCGAGGATGCCGTCGCCGTCGCCGTCGGAGGGCGGGAGCATCGGGGGGGGCGCACACCCGCTCGTTCGTGGATCGCTCGTCTCGACGCCCTTCGTGTCGGGGCACGCGTCGTGGTCGTCGAGGACGCCGTCGAGGTCGCGGTCGAGGACGATCGCGGGGGACCACTCGATCGACAGGAGCGCGCGGAACTCCGGCGTGCCGAGCCCGGGCGAGAGCCCTGTGCCCACGCCCCCGCCGACACGGAGATCTCCGGCCGTGGCGTGGGCGCCGAGGAGGCCGAGCACGGGCGTCGCGCGGCCGGACAGGAAGTCCGCGTTCAGCAGGGACGAGCCCTGGATCTCGGGCCCGACCAGGACGTCACCGCCCGCGAGGCGCGCGCCCGCGGAGAGCCCGAAGATCATCTCGCTCCCGAGCCGGCTCGCGCCGAACGCGTCGTCGCGCCCGCGGTACTGGAGGCCGAAACGCCCCGCGTACGCGAGGACCCCGCGGCCTCCCGCGAGGAGGAGGTGGGGAGAGAGGCGGAGATCGCCGTCGCCCATGTACGAGGCCTTGCTGCCCGTCGGGAGCCACGCGCGCAGGCCCGCGGCCAGCGAGATCACGTCGTCGTGCGTGCCGAGGAGCCGCGCGTCGAAGGCGAGCCGGAGGTCGCCGAGTGCGCCGTTGTGCGCCGGAGGATCGTAGCGGACGCCGCCGACGACGCCGCCGCGACCCTCGCCGACGCCCGTGAACGGGAGGCTCAGACCGCCGCGGAAGCGATCGAACACCACGCTCGCGCCGAGGTGGAACGCGAGCTGGTTGCGGACGATCGACGAGACGACGGTGTCGTTCTTGCTGATGACGAGGGGCCGGTACTGGTAGTCGCCCACGACGCCGATCGCCGGCCGGACACCGCCCCGGAAGTCGAGCTGGTCCAGGGAGAACCATCCGGCGCCTCGCTCGCTCGGCTCGAAGCGGTTCACGGCGAAGCCCTCGGCCGTCTGCTGCCCTCGCGCCGGAGGCGTGGCCACGACGGTGGCCGCGGCGAGTGCCACGGTGGCCAGGACGCTCCGTCTCATGGTCCGGCCCTTCTACGCGAAGTGTCGCCCACCGGCCACCCTCGTTTGGTACCGTCGACGGACATGCGGCGCCTCGCCATGTCGCTCGCCTCGCTCGTCGCGTCGGCGGTGCTCGCGCGGAGCGCCATGGGCGGTCCGGCGGGCGTGGACGCGCCCGTGGTCGTCGCGACGTCGCGCGCGGTACGCGTGGTCGACGCGAGGGTCGACACGGAGCCGGGCGTGTTCGATCACGGCGTCTTCCGCGTGCGACTCGAGGACGCCACGGGCGGCCCCCTCGGGGAGCCGCCGGCGGTGTCGTCGACGACCGAGGGGGCGCGGCTCGGATCCCTGGTCGCGACCTCCTCCCCCGGGTTCTTCGTCGCGAGCGCGGACTGGAGGAGCGGCACCGAGGAGCTGGTCGTCGTGATCGGCCGAGGCCTCGACGCCCTCACGCTCCCCGCGCTCTCGCTGCCGACGCCGCCGCTCCCGCGTGCGACGCGCCCGCCCGAGCCGCGGGTCGTCGTGGCCCTCGGCCTCGGGCTCTCCACGTACGATCGATCATGGTCCAGCGCCGGGTGGCGCGGCACGCTGTCCGTGGTGTACGCGGTCCCCTTCGGGGGCGGCGCGGCGGGTCTCGGGATCGCCCTCTCCTACGAGCGCGCGGCGTCGCTCTGGGTGACGGGGATCCTGCCTCGCACGCGCGCTGTGTCGGACGTCTCGAACCTCGGCGTGGGGGTGCCGCTCGTGTGGCGGGCGGCGCAGGTGGGCGTCGTGCCGTACGTGGCCCTCGTGCCCGGCTTCACGTTCCAGAACATGCGCTACGTGGTGATCCCGGACGCGATCGACAAGGACGCGATCCTCTTCACCCTGCCCGTCGTGTTCGGCGGGGAGGTGCCCGCAGGGCCCGGGGGCGTGTTCGCGGAGCTCGGGTACCGGGCCTCGTGGGCGGTGACCAGCGGGCCGTCGGTGTCGCAGCGGGGGATCGAGGCGGGGGCGGGGTACCACCTCGTGTTCTAGCTAGGGCTTCGCGGCGACCGTCCTCACCACCGCGAAGTCCTTCTCGGGATCCACCACCGTCACGTCCCCGAACGCCGCGAGGCCGTCGGCGATCGCGCCCGCGTCCCCCGCCACGAGCACGAGGGCGTTCTTCGTCGGGTACAGCGTCCTCGCGACGCCGTTCACCCCGTCGGCGTTCACGCCGCGGACCTCCGTGCGGTACGCGTCGTAGTACCCGTCCGGGAGGCCGAGCACGCGCAGGTTCGTGATCATGTCGGCCACCGAGCCGAGCGTCTCCATGCGGATCGCGAAGATGTCCGAGAGGTACCGCCGCGCGCTCGCGGCCTCCTCCTCGCGCACGTCGCCCTTCGCGATCCGGTCGAGGTTGTCGAGCAGGCCCCGCACCGCCTGGTCCGTCTTCTTCGTCTCCGTTCCGGCGTACACGATCAGCGGCTGCGGGCCCTTCGCGAGCTCCAGGATCTGCGCGCTCGTGCGGTACGCGAGCGACCGCTGCTCCCGGACGTCGAGGAACAGGCGGCTCGCGACGCCGCCGCCGAGGACCTGGTTCGACACGCGGATCGCAGGCCACTCGGGGACGCCGCGGGCGGGCGCGAGCATCGCGACGAACGCGTCGGACTGCGCGCTGCCTTCGCGGTGGCAGACGATCACGCGACGCTTCTCCGGAGCCTTCGGGGCGGGCACCTCGACGGCCGGCGGCGCGTCTCCCTTCCAGTCGCCGAACGCCTTCTCGACGAGCGCCTTCGCGTCCGCGGGCTCGACCGCGCCCGTGATCACCACCGTCACGTTCCCGGGGACGAAGAAGGCGCGGTGGAAGTCGCGCACCTCGCGCCCGCCCACCTTCGCGATGTCCGAGGCCAGGAGGCCCATCGTCGCGTACGGCCCCTTCGCGCCGTAGAGTTCGCGGAAGAGCGCGCGCGTGGCCATGAACATGCCGCTCGACCGAGCGTTCTCCTTCGCCTCGTCGGACATCCGGTTCTTCAGCTTCTGGAGCTCCCCGTCGTCGAAGCGCGGAAAGCGCGTGACCTCACCGAGGACGCCGAACGCCTCGCCGAGCTTGTCCGATGGCACCGTCAGCGAGAGGACGATGGCGTCGTTGTCCGCCCGCACGCCGATGTCGGCGCCGACCGTCTCGACCTTGCGCAGCACGTCCGCGCTCGACATGCCCCGCGTGCCGCCGTCCTTGAGGAGCTGGGCGGTGATCGCTCCCGTCGCGGGGAGCGCCCCGTAGCCCGCGCCCGCCTTCACGAGCACGCGCACGTGCGCGAGGGGCAGGGACTTCGCCGTGACGACGTCGACCCCGACGCCGTTCGCGAGCGCGGCGTGGTCGACGGCGGGGAAGGGCGACTCCTTCACGGCCGAGGACGGGGGGGGCGCCTCGCGGCGCGGGCCGGCCTTCGCCATACCCTTGGGGGCCTTCGTCGTGTCGAGGACGGGGATGTCGACCTTCACCGGGCCGAAGCTCGCGGGTCGCGGGCTGCCGCACGCGGAGGCGGCGAGCGCGAGGACAGCGGCGAGGGGAAGCGACGGGTGGGACGAGCGGATCATGTCACTGCCCCTTCGGGGTGGGGGCCTTCTCGGCAGGTTTGTCCGCGGCCTTCTCGGGCGCCTTCTCGGCGTGCGGCTTGACCATGACGCGGGAGCGCCGGTCCTCGGTCAGGTACTGCGAGACGACGCGCTTGATGTCGGCGTCGGTCACGGCGAGGTAGCTCGCGAGCTCGTCGTTCAGCTTCGCGGCGTCGCCCCAGTAGAGCTCGTACTCGGCGAGCTTCTGCGCCTTCTGGAAGTTCGACTGCAGGCCGCGGAGGAACTGCGCCCGCACGCGGTTCTTCACCTTGGTCATCTCGGCCTCGGTCGGGCCGCCCTGGCCGAGGCGCCGGATCTCGGCGTCGAGCATGCGCGCCACCTCGTCCGGCTTCGCCTGGCTGGCGATCTTGGCCTGCACCATGAAGATGTCGGGGCCGCGCTGCCCCTCCGTCTCCGCGCTCACCTCGGCGCAGACGGCCCGCTCGCGCACGAGCAGCCGGTGCAGCCGCGAGCTCTCGCCGTCCGCGAGGACCATCGCGGCGAGCTCGAGCGCGTGGTGATCCTTCTCGCGGCTCGGCGGGATGATCCACCCGTCGAAGATGGCGTGGAGCTTCGCGTGGGTGTCGAGCACGACGGCGGATCGAGGGCCCTTCTGCTCCGGCAGCGGGCCCGGCTCGTACTTCGGGATCGCGGGCTGCGCCTTGATCGGGCCGAAGTACCGGCGGACATGGGCCTCGGCCTCCTTCGGATCGAAGTCGCCCGCGATCGAGAGCACGGCGTTGTTCGGCGCGTAGTAGGCGGCGTGGAAGGCGCGGACCCAGTCCAGGGCGGCGGCGTCGAGGTCCTTCATCGTGCCGATCGCGGGGTGCTCGTAGGGCCAGTAGCCCTGGAACACGAGCTCGCGCATGCGGAAGTACGCGGGGACGTAGGGGGCGTTCTCGACGCGCATGCGGAACTCCTCCTTGACGACCGCGCGCTGGTTGTCGAGGTTCGACTGCGACACGTCCAGCGATCGCATCCGGTCGGCCTCGAGCCAGATGCCCAGGGCCAGCTCGCTCCGCGGCAGCATCTCGAAGTAGTTGGTCCGGTCCTCGCTGGTGGTGCCGTTGAGGGTGCCGCCGTGCGCGGTGACGAGCTTGAAGTGCTCGCCGCGCGGGACGTTGCTCGAGCCCTGGAACATCATGTGCTCGAAGAGGTGCGCGAACCCGCTCTTGCCGCGCTCCTCGTTGCGGCTGCCGACGTCGTAGACGACGTCGACGGCGACCGTCGGCGACGTCGGGTCGACCGACATCACGACGCGGAGCCCGTTCTCCAGCGTGAGCTTCTGCACGTCGAGGCGCACCGCCCCACCGGCGGAGGGGGGTGGCGTCTTCGCCGTGGGCGGCGGCTCGACCGGGGGAGCCGCGTGCGCCAGGGGCGCGAGGAGGAGGGCGGCCAGCAAGAGCCGGTTCTTCATGCGCCGGTGGTACCAGAGGACGGCCCCGATCAGAAGAGGCGGGAGGCGGTGTCGTCCGTGAACAGCCACGCGTCGTGCGGGATGCGGACCTGTCCGCCGTCCCGCACGAGGCGCCCACGAGCGGCGAGCGCGTCCGCGGCCTTCACGCGGCGAGCCGGCCACGGATCGAGGGCGAGATCGCGCCCCGCCTCGTCGAGATCCAGGCCGCCCGCGAGCCTGAGCCCGAGCATGATCCGCTCGCGCAGGAGCGCGTCTCCGTCGAGATCCTCGGACGAGATGGTCGTGTCCGCGCCGGAGCGTGCGGTATGCATGTATCGCGCGGGGTCGAGCTCGTTGCGCCAGCGGCGCCCTCCCGGCCCGATCCGCTGGAAGCCGTACGCGCCGCACCCCACGCCGAGGTAGGGTTCGCCCCGCCAGTAGCCGAGGTTGTGGCGCGCCTCCTCCCCCGGCCGGGCGAAGTTCGAGATCTCGTAGTGGGCGAGCCCGCGCGACGCGAGCGCCTCTTCGACGAGGACGAAGGCCTCCGCCACGCGCGCGTCGTCCGCCATCGGAAGGCGCCCGCGGCGGCGGAGCTCGCCGAACAGGGTGCCCTCCTCGATCGTGAGCTGGTAGGCCGACACGTGCGCGAGGCCGAGCGCGGCGAGCTGGTCCGCCTGGCGCGCGGCGTCCTCGGGGCTCTGGTCGGGGAGCCCGTAGATGAGATCCGCAGAGACGCGGACCCCCGTCGCGAGCGCGCCCTCGATCGCGCGGAGGGCGCCCGCCGGGTCGTGCAGCCGGCCGAGGAACGCCAGCTCGCCGTCCCGCAGGGATTGGGCGCCGATCGAGAGGCGGTTCACGCCGGCGGCGAGGAGCGCGGCCGCCCGGTCCCGATCGAGCGACGTCGGGTTGCACTCCACCGTGATCTCCACGTCGTCCGCGAGCACCAGCGTGCGCCTCGCCGCGTCGAGGACGCGCGCGATCTCGCGCGGCTCCCACAGGCTCGGCGTCCCGCCCCCGAAGAAGATGCTCCCGATCGGCCCCCCGTCCGCGGTTCGCGGTCCTTCGCCCGCCATCCGTCGGCCAAGCTCGGCGATCACGGCGTCGGCGTACCCCGCGTGATCGATCTCGGCGCGGTCGGCCTTGTAGCTGACGAAGTCGCAGTAGGGGCACTTCTTCAGGCAATACGGGAAGTGAACGTACACCGACGACCGCACCCAGCCGTTGTAGTGCAAGTGGCGCGCGGGCGGGCTTGGAACCGCCGATCCATGGTGTTACGCTTCGACGACGCGGGGAATGCCGCGGTTTCACACCGATGCTGGAAGTCCCCCAACTCATCGCGCGCGTGCGCACCTACCAGCCCGCCGCGGACGTCGACCTTCTGAAGAAGGCGTACGAGTACTCGCGGCGGATGCACGAGGGGCAGAAGCGCAAGTCCGGCGACCCGTACTTCATCCACCCCGTCGCGGTCGCGACCATCATCACCGATCTCCGGCTCGATACCGCCAGCGTCTGCGCGGGCCTCCTCCACGACGTGGTCGAGGACACGCTCGCGACCACGCGGGACATCGAGCGCGAGTTCGGCGCCGAGATCGCCGCGCTCGTCGAAGGGGTGACGAAGCTCTCGCAGATCAACTTCACGTCGAAGGAGGACCGGCAGGCCGAGAACTTCCGCAAGATGGTCGTGGCCATGGCGCGCGACATCCGCGTGCTCCTCGTCAAGCTCTGCGACCGCGTCGACAACATGCGCACGCTCCAGCACATGAAGCCCGAGGCGCAGGAGCGGATCGCCCGTGAGACGATGGAGATCTACGCCCCCCTCGCGAACCGCCTCGGCATCCAGGCGTTCAAGAGCGAGCTCGAGGATCTCTCCTTCAAGTACCTCGAGCCCGACGCGTACCAGGAGATCTCCCAGGCCGTCCAGAAGACGCAGAAGGAGCGAGACCGCTACATCGAGTCCGTGTGCAAGACGCTGCGCGCGCGCCTCGGCGAGCAGGGCTTCGCGGGCGAGGTCCACGGTCGGGCGAAGCACATCGCGTCGATCTGGCGCAAGATGAAGGTGCAGCAGACGACGATCGACCAGATCCACGACCTCATCGCCTTCCGTGTACTGGTCGAGAGCGTGAGCGACTGCTACGCGACGCTCGGCGTCATCCATTCCAAGTGGACGCCCGTGCCCGGCCGCTTCAAGGACTACATCGCGCTCCCGAAGCCGAACATGTACCAGTCGCTCCACACGACGGTCATCGGGCCCGAGCGCGAGCGCATCGAGATCCAGATCCGCACGCACGACATGCAGCGCGTGGCGGAGCGCGGCATCGCCGCCCACTGGAAGTACAAGGACAAGGGGAGCGGCATCTCCGACCAGGACGCGGAGCGCTTCGGCTGGCTGCGCCAGCTCATGGAGTGGCAGAAGGACCTCAAGGACCCGGCCGAGTTCCTGGAGGGCGTGAAGATCGACCTCTTCCAGGACGAGGTGTACGTCTTCACGCCGACGGGTGACGTGCGGGTCTTCCCGCGGGGGGCCACGCCCGTCGACTTCGCGTTCGCGATCCACTCCCAGCTCGGCGAGCACGTCACGGGCGCGCGCGTGAACGGGAAGATGGAGGGGCTCCGCTACAAGCTCAAGAGCGGCGACATCGTCGAGATCCTCACCTCGCAGACGCAGACGCCGAACAAGGACTGGCTCGACTTCGTCGGCACGACGCGCGCCAAGGCCAAGATCCGGAACTACCTCCGGCAGGAGCAGCGCGAGAAGTCGCTCAAGCTCGGACGCGAGCTGCTCGAGCGCGAGCTCCACAAGGCGCAGATCTCGCTCAACAAGCTGCTCAAGAACGACAAGGAGCTCCGCAAGCTGCTCGAGGCCATGAAGGTCTCGAACGCCGACGAGCTCCTCATCTCGATCGGGTACGGAAAGACCGATACCGACGCTGTGCTCCGCACGCTCGCTCCGCCCGCCCCGGACGGGGCGCCGTCCATCGCGCCCGAGCCCCTGCGGGAGGGCCGCATCGCGGGCTTCGTGCGAAAGATCACGGGCGCAGGCGACGGCGGCATCAAGCTGAACGGCATCGACGACGTGCTCGTGCGGTACGCCAAGTGCTGCAACCCGCTGCCGGGCGACGACATCCTCGGCTTCATCACGCGCGGTCGCGGCATCACGATCCACCGCCGCGGCTGTCAGAAGGCGTTCGACACGGATCCGGAGCGCCGCGTCGAGATCGCGTGGGACCAGAAGGCGAAGATCAACCGGAACGTGCAGCTCAAGATCGTCACCGCCAACCGCCCCGGCATCCTGGCCACCGTGGGCAGCACCTTCAGCGAGCAGGGCATCAACATCAGCGAGGCCAACTGCCGCGCCGGCGATGACGGGCGCGCCGTGAACGTCTTCACCTTCGTGTGCTCCGACCTCGGTCAGCTCAAGGGGGTCATGCGCGCGCTGTCGAAGGTGCAGGGCGTCGTCGCCGTGGAGAGGGCCTGACGCGAATGCGGAGCGTTCCGCGCGGACCTCACCCGCACGGCTTCTCTCTCGCCGAAGGGAGCCGGAGGCGCTCCGTCGCCGCATGCCCATGCCGAGCGTGACCGTCGTCGGCGGGGGCCTCGCGGGCTGCGAGGCCGCGTACCAGCTCGCCCGGCGCGGGATCGCCGTCCTCCTCGTCGAGCAGAAGCCGCTCCGCCGCACGCCCGCTCAGACGACGGACCACCTCGCCGAGCTCGTGTGCTCGAACTCCCTCCGCGGGGCGGCGCTGGTGAACGCGGTTGGGCTCCTCAAGGAGGAGCTGCGTCGCGCGGGGTCGCTCGTCCTCTCCGTGGCCGACCATGCGAAGGTGCCCGCCCGCGGCGCGCTCGCGGTGGATCGCGAGGTCTTCGCCGCCGAGATCACGAGGCGCCTGAAGGAGATCCCTCACGTCGAGTTACGCGCCGAGATCGTGCGGGAGATCCCGGCCGCGAGCCGGGAGCGGCCCGTGATCCTGGCCACGGGGCCGCTGACCGGCACGGAGCTCGCGGACGACCTCGCGCGCACGGTCGGGGCCGATCACCTCGCCTACTACGACGCGATCGCGCCGATCGTCGCCGCCGACTCCATCGACACGGAGCGGGTGTTCCGCCAGTCGCGCTGGGGCAAGGGGGGCGTCGATCCCCTCGATCCGGACCTGCCGCGCGACGCGCTGGCGCTCGGCGACGAGGCGTACGTGAACTGCCCGTTCGACGAGGCCGGGTACCGGGCCTTCGTCGCGGCGATCGTGGCTGCCGCGAAGGTCGAGGCGCGCCCGTTCGAGGACGCGCGGTACTTCGAGGGCTGCCTCCCCGTCGAGGTCATGGCGGAGCGCGGCGAGCTGACCCTGGCGTTCGGCCCGATGAAGCCGGTGGGCCTCACCGATCCGCGGACGGGTCGGCGCCCGTTCGCCGTGGTGCAGCTCCGCGCGGAGGACGCCGCGCGGACGGCTTACAACCTCGTCGGCTTCCAGACGCGGATGACCTGGCCCGAGCAGAAACGTGTATTCTGCATGATCCCGGGGCTCGAGGCGTGCGAGATCTTGCGCTACGGCAGCGTTCACCGGAACACGTTCGTCGACGCGCCCGCGATCCTCGACGAGGCGCTCATGCTCCGCGCGCGAGAGCACGTCTACCTGGCCGGGCAGATCACGGGGGTCGAGGGCTACGTGGAGAGCGCGGCGTCGGGCTTCCTCTGCGGGATCATGCTCGCGCAGCGCGTCTCGGGCCGCGCCGTGACGCCGCCGCCCGAGGGCACGGCGCTCGGCGGGATCCTCACCCACGTTCGGCGGAAGCAGCCGAGGTACCAGCCCTCGAACATCACGTGGGCGTGCCTTCCTCCGCACGCGAACCGGCGCCTGAAGAAGCGCGACCGATACCAGGCGCTCGCCGAGCGCGCCCTCCGGCTCCTCGATCCGTGGATCGAGGCGACGCGCGCCGACCTGGTGTAACCTCGTCTCGCGATGTTCCCCCGGCCCAAGGCCCGCGCCTGCGCGGCGGACTTCCCTGGCGACGACGCCGGGGCCGCCGGGCGCGCGCGCAAGGTCGCGGAGAACCTCTGTGTGATCCGGTGGGGGCGGTGACGGACATGGACCCTTCGAAGCGGCAGAGGTTCGAGGCGCTGTTCCACGAATTCGTGACGGCGTACGCGTCCACCCCGGCAGGCCAGAAGCACGGCGAGGGCTACGCGCCCGCGCGGAAGGACGCGCGCGCGGGGTACGACGCCGTGGTCCGCGCGGCCTCGAGGGGAGAGGACGTGACGGACCTCGTGATCCGCCGGCTGCTCCCGCACGGCGACGCCGACTTCGAGCGCGTGCGGAAGCAGACCGACGCCGAGGCGTGGCCCAAGGTCGCCGAGGCGCTCCTCGCGTTCGTTCGCACCTGCAACGAGGAGCCCGCGGATCTCCGCGCCGCGTGCGGGAAGCTCGTGGCGCGGCCGGACATGGCGCCGTTCCACGCGGGGCTGGTCTCCCCCATCCTGAACGCGCTCCGGCCGAAGGATTTCATCCTCGTGCACGCCCATTCGCGCGCCGCCATGAACTACTTCGCCGGCACGGATCTGTCGCTGTCCTTGAGAGACTACCCGGCCCTGAACGAGACGGCCGAGGCCCTGATCAGCGAGGCCTCGGATGTCCTCGCCGGGCCCGCGAAGGACAGGTCCGTGAGCACGCGCGACATGCTCGACATGTTCGCGTACTGGCTCGTCACCGAGCGCGACTACCCCCTCCGCGAAGGTGGGTTCTGGAAGATCGAGCCCGGGCCCGGAGCCGCGCACTGGGGCGAGTGCAAGGACGAGGGCTTCATCGGCGTGGACTGCGAGGACCTGGGCGATCTCGCCGGTATCTCCAGGGAGGACTTCGACTGGCGCTGTCGCAAGGTGCTGTCCGGGAGGTCGGGCCTGTCGCGCGACGTCTTGCTCACGGCGTGGCAGCTCTCGCGCATCCGGCAGGGCGACCACGTGGTCGCGAACCGGGGCGTCTCCGAGGTGCTCGGTCTCGGCCTCGTGACGGGCCCCTACACCTTCGAGCCCGGCGCAGCCCTCCCGCACCGCCTCCCCGTGGAGTGGATCGACGCGCGCGCGCGCAAGGTCTCGAGGCCCCGGTGGACGCGGACGCTGCTCGAGATCGACCTCCCCACGTACGAGGATCTTCGCGGCACGCCGCCCCTCGACGGCGCGGGCACGGCCGCCGTCCACGTGCGGCGTCCGCTGTACGGCGACTACTCGGTCACGCAGCTCGCGGCGGACCTGAGCCGGGACGAGGGTGAGGTCGCGCGGTGGGCGCGGACGGCGCGCCGGAAGGGGCAGATCCTCCTCGCGGGCCCGCCCGGCGCGGGGAAGACCTTCGCGGCGGAGCACCTCGCGCGTCATCTCGTGTCCGGAGGGGACGGCTTCGTGGAGCTCGTCCAGCTCCACCCGTCGTGGACCTACGAGGCCTTCGTCCACGGGGAGGTGCCGGGCCGTTTTGCGGACTTCTGCGCGCGCGCCCGCGGGCGGGGGCCCTGCGTCATGGTCCTGGACGAGATCGACCGGGCGGACCTCGGGCGCGTGCTCGGAGAGCTGCTCTACCTGCTCGAGGATCGCACGAGGTCGATCACCCTCGCGGTGGGGGGCAGGCTGGAGATCCCCGACAACGTCCTCCTCGTGGGCACCATGAACACGGGTCGCCGCGCGGAAGAGCGGGCGGAGCTCTCGCTGCTTCGCCGCTTCGCGCACGTCACCCTCTCCACGGACGTGGCCTCGCTGAAGCGTTTCCACGACCGGCGCGCGACGGGCTTCGATCCGCGCCGGCTCTGCGCCGTGCTCGACGGCGCCCGGGCCCGCGTGGGGCTCGCGCCGTTCATGCGCCACGACCTCGGCGACGAGGGCGTGCTCGAGGACCTCTGGCTGTCGGAGATCGAGCCGTACCTCGAGGTCGCCCTCCGCGACACGCCCGGGGAGATCGAGACGCTCCGGTGGAAGACGATCGAGAAGGAGCTCGGGCGCTGAGTCCCGGGCGCCACGCGAGATTCAGCCGGCCTCGGCCCGGGCGCCGAGAGCCGCTCCAGCGGCGATCAGGCGCGCTCGCGTGATCTGGATCGCGAGCACCCCGGTGTCGCACCCCGCGAAGCGCCGCCCCGCCGCGTGTGCCGCCACGAGCGTCGTCCCCGAGCCCATGAACGGATCGACGACGAGCGCGCCGGGCCGGCTCGACGCGCGCACGATACGGTCGAGCAGCTTGAGCGGCTTCTGCGTCGGGTAGCCCGTCGTCTCCGCCATGAGCGGCGTGTTGGCCACCATCGACGGGCAGTCGGTCCAGACGCTCCCGATCGCACGCCCGAGGTCGGCGTAGTAGCGGTAGGCCTTGCCGGCGATCACGCGCTCGCGGTAGCGGCGCCCGTCCGCGTCCGCGCGCCCGAAGTGCATCGAGAGGCTGGTGGCTGCAAAGGGCTCCCGCATCGACGGATCGGCGGTGTTCCAGATGAACGTCTTCGTGCGCGTGTAGACGAGGAGGGTCTGGTGTCCGATCCCGGGGCCCCTCTTGGACTTGGATCCGTTGCCTGGCACCCAGACGATCTCGCCCGCGAAGCGCCCACGCCCGAAGACGCGATCACAGGCGACCTTCGCCTCGTGCACCGCGCGCTGGTCGAGGTGGAGCCAGAGGGTGCCCTCGTTCGAGAGGAGGTCCCGTGTCGCGGCGATCCGCGGCTCGAGCCACCCCAGGTAGGCCTCGAGGGACGGCCAGCGGTCGTCGTACGCGACGGGCCCCTTCGCGCGCGGGCGTCCAGGCGTGCGGGCGCCGAACCGCACGCCGACCGAGAACGGCGGGTCGAGGTAGGCGAGCTCGCAGGAACCCTCCGCGACGTGCGCCCCGAAGTGGAGCGCGTCGCCGCGGACGACCACGCCCCCCGCCGTCCGCGCCTCCACTATGGCTCCAGGGACGCGAGGCCCTGATCGGTCGCCTGCGCCGGGCCTTCGAGCCAGGCGCGGGCGGGGCCCGTGGGCTCGCAGCCCGTGGCGATCTCCTCGGGCGCGCACGCGGTGCGCACGTGAAGGTGATCGTCGTGGGCGCCGCCCGGCTTCGGCTCGAGCATGAGGTCCATGGCCCGGAGGATGATGTCCGTCGGCTCGCCCTTCGCGCGGGCCCACTCCACGAGCAGACCCTCGACGATGTGGCTCGCGAAGATCCACTGCACGCGCCACTCGGTTCGGCGCGCGAGCTCGCGCACCAGGATCCACTCGCGCGCGACGTCGAAGCGGAGGAAGCGACCCTTGCCCTCGTCCCAGGCGAGCCCGTCCTCGCCGACGTGGATGAAGCCTGGGCTCTCCACCGGTGCGCCTTCGAGCGTGGTCATGTAGAGGAGGAGATCGACGTCGCGGCCCGTCCGGTGCGAGAGGTGGGGGAGCAGCACCCCCCCGTGCTGCAGCGACAGGTCGCCGACGACGAGCACCGCGCCCGGTCGCTCCGCTGCGACCGCGCGCGACGCGTCCTCGATCGCGCGCACGAAGCGAGGGAGCCCCCAGTGGCGATCGTCGTTGCGCAGCCAGGCGATCGTCTCGGTTCTCCGGGGCAGCATCGCGCCCCCGACCAGGACCCCGCGGTGGGGCACGCCGATGGATCCCTCGTGCACGGGCCAAAGCGGGCTCGGGGCGCGGGCGCACGCCGCGAGCGCGAGGAGGGTCAGGGAGGGGGCGATACCCGCGAGGTGGAGGCGCACCGCTCGCGAAAGATCCCCCGGATGCGCGGCCGCGTCAACAAGTGCAGCAATTTCGCGCGATTGACGCGCCGCGTAAAGCGACACGGGCGGGCGATCTCGACTTGCGCGTGGCCCATGGCTGGGTCATGACACCGGCGCGATGGCCAAGGGAGGCGACATGGGCAGCATGATCGGTCCGGACGTTCGAGTAGCGTGCGTGGTCCCGGCGATGACGACAACGTCCGCGGACGCTGCCGCGAGGGCGCTCGGCCTCGCCCGCGAGATCGAGCGCATCCTCGAGGCCGCTGCGGTCGGTGCGTCGCCCGCCGACGCCTACACGCTCCGCATCGCGAACGCCATCTCGTCGAGCCTGGCGCAGGAGCTCGAGACCCTGGCGGTTCCGGAGAGCCGCGGACCGCGCAGCGCGCGCTTCGCCGCCGGCGAGCGCCCGGTCACGAGCTGACCCTCCCTGCTCACGGCGGCGCGCCCGTGCCGCCGCCTTCCAGCGCGTAGCCACCGACGCGGCGTTCCACCGTGGCGATCGCCTCGGCGCTCGCGTAGCTCTCGGGCAGCGTCCACTTGCCCTCCGCGCGCGCGAGGTAGCCCATGTCCGCGAGGGCCTGGTGCGCGTTCTCGAGCACCGGCTTGCTCATGGCCTCGCGCCGCGCGATCTCGCCCGCCAGGAACATGCGCTCCCCCGCCGCGAGCGTTCGCTTCGAGAGCTCTTTGGGCGACAGCGCCCCCTTCACCAGGAGGCCGAGGCCGCGGGCCGCAAGCCGGTACCCCTCGACGAAGTTGCCGAGCACGCGCGCCGAGAAGCGGAGGGCCTCCTCGTCGGCGCCGGCCCGGACCGCGCTGCCGCCCGCGGAGGAGAGCTCGCGGGCCTCGATCATGCCGGCGACGGTCGCGGCGAAGATGTCCCCGAACGACGCGTCGGCGCGGTACTGGAACTCGTACTTCCAGAGGCGCGAGAGCCACTGCACGCGCTCGCGGAGCTGCGCCAGCTCCACCTCGGGTGCGCGCGTGGAGAGGAACGAGGTCGCGATGGTCCCCTTGGCGACGAAGAAGTGGACGATGATGTTCTTCGACAGGTCGAGCAAGATGCGCGCCTCGTCGGGCACGGTGTAGATGACCTCCGCGCCCGCGAGCACGCCCCTGGCCTTCGCGACGCCAGGGCGGTGCCCGACGACGTGCCCGGCCCGGATGAAGAGGTCGAGCGCCTCCGACAGGGCCTCCTCGCGCAGATCGCCCGTCGCGACCGGGACGAGCGCCGGGCTGAACCGCGCCCCCGAGGCGCGCAGGCGGGACACGAGCCCGTGCGACACCTTCACGAGATCGCCGTGGGCGAGGCCGCGCCGCTCGTGCGTGAGCAGCGCGGTCGCGACGACGGCGCCACTCGTCACGGCGGTCACCTCGTTGATCTCGTTCATCACGCGGTACGCGAGGCGGCTCACGACCTTGCGGCGCTGGGCGGGGGAGGCCTCGACCGCCGCGAGGCTGGGCGGAGGCCGACCGAGGTCGCGGAGGACGTCCTCGAGCGTGATGGGCTCGCCGAACTGCACCGTCACGCGGCCATACCGTCCGAGCAGCATCTCGGCCGCGGAGAAGAGGCCTCGCACGTCCTCCGTTGGCTTCTCGCCGCCGCCGATCTCGCGCGCGTAGGCCTCCTCCTCGACGACGCGCTCGTAGCCGATCGAGATGGGACAGAAGTACACCTTCGTGTCGACCGAGAGCGCCGCGCTCACGACCATGTTGAGCAGGCCGAGCTTCGGCGGGAGGAGCTTGCCCGTGCGGGAACGGCCGCCCTCCAGGTAGAACTCGAGCGACGCTCCGTCGAGGATGAGGCGCCGGACGTAGGCATCCACCACGGCGCCGTAGAGCCTGTCGTTCTTGAACGATCGCCGGATGAAGAACGCCCCGCCCTTGCGGAGGATGGGGCCCACGGGGAAGAAATCCAGGTTGTCCCCCGCCGCGATCGTGGGAACCGGGAGGTGCGCGCGGTAGAACACGCGCGAGAGGACCATGTAGTCTACATGCGATTTGTGGCTGGGGAGCAGGACGAGCGTGCCCTCCTTGGCCAGCGCGCGCAGCCGCTCGAGCCCCCGCTGGTCGATCTCGAAGCCCGTGTACATGCGCGCGACGGTGCGCTCGAAGGCGGCGTCGAGGGCGTTCAAGGCGTTCATGTCGAGGTCGGTCGAGAGCTCGTCGAGGATGGCCGCCGCGCGATCGTGGAGAACGCGCCGCTCCGGAGCGCCCTCGCCGGCCATGTCGCCGATGATCTTCGAGAGCTTGGGGCTGCGGAGCACCTCGTCCGCGATGCGGTCGCGCCCCTTCTTCGCGGGCCCGAGGACGGCCTGCCGCTCGCGCTCGAGGCGGCGGAGCAGCGTGTACACGAGCCGCCTCACGAGGACGTCGTCCGTCGCGCCCGCGTTCTGCTCCAGGAACGGCGCGAGCTCCACCGGCTCGCCCGCGCGCATGGTCACGTGCCGGTAGTTCATCAGGAACTGCGTCATGGTGCGGACCTTCCCGGGCCACTCGCGCGGGCCGAAGACCGCGTCGACGAGGTTCCGTCCGCTGCGGTCGGGGCTCTTGGACCACACGAAGACCTGGGGCACGAGAACGAGCGGCGTCCGCCCCGCGTTCGCGCGCTGCACGCGCAGGAGGGTGTGGAGGTGCACGTCGCCCTCGGTCTTGCCGCGCACGGCCGGATCCGTCAGCGTGGGCGGGCGCTTGAGGAAGAGCGCGGCCGAGGTGCCGCCGGTGAGCGCCGCCTCGAGCTCACGGGCGCTCTGCTGCTCCGATCGCGGCGCGAGCGCGTGCAGCCAGCCCTTGCCCATGGGCTCCAGCACGGAGAGCCCGAGATCGTTCGCGAAACGCACCTGGGGCAGGTGGAGGCGCTTCGTGAGGTAGTCGAGCGCGAAGAAGTCGACGAACGAGAGGTTGCGGAGCACGTACACGACCGTGCCGCGGCGATCGACCTCGCGCACGGTGTTGGCCCACGACTCGTCCACCTCGATGTGCTCGAAGAAGCGGTGGTACAGCCAGGCGAGCGCGGCGTTCGGCTCGTAGGGCTTCATCCGGCGCTAGCCGCCGAAGGCGCGCTGCACGATCTGCACGATCCGGCGGCTCGTCTCCTGCGCGAGGCCGGTCTTTGCGCCGTAGGGCCAGTTCATGTTGAAGGGGACGACCTGGTTGTTCGAGAGGGACACCAGCACGTCCATCGGCGGGCCCTGCCCGGGGGCGGGCTGCGTGTTGCCGAACGAGAAGCCGAACTCGGCGTAGGCGAAGGGCGCGGCGGGGTTCTCGAAGCTCTTCGACTTGCCGAACACGTCGAGGATCTCCTCCCGCTGTCTCTCGTCGTTCACGAGCATCCAGCCGATGATGCGGAAGTTGTGGAAGCGGGGCGCCCCCACCTGCGGCTGGGTGGTCGTGCCCGGGATGAGCCCCGGCGGGACGAGGTTCGGCGGGAGCAGGGTCGTCAGGCGCTGGAGCTCGGGCGGGATCTGGATCGGTGGGAGACCGGGGATCTGCGGTCCGGTGCCGACCTGCGGCGGGGGCTCGTAGTTCTGGAGGCGGTAGACCGTGATGGGCGTGGTCTTCATCTGGTCGAACGGCGCGGTGAGCCCCCCTCCACATCCGCACAGGAGGGAGAGGAGGACGAGGACGACCAGGACGACGGGTAGCTTTCGGGCCATCGGCCCGGAAGGTACCAGCTTTTTGTCTGGTACGATGGCGGTGATGTTCAAGGTGAAGAAGATCGATCACGTCGCCGTGTGCGTCGAGGACATCGACGCTGCGGCGGAGAAGTGGCGGGCCGCGCTCGGGCTCGCCGTGGCAGAGCGCGAGCTGGTGGAGTCGCAGAGGACCGAGGCGGCGCTCCTCCCCATCGGCGGGGCGAGCATCGAGCTCATCCGTCCGCGCGGGAACGCCGGGCTCGAGAAGTTCCTCGAGAAGCGGGGTCCCGGGCTTCACCACGTCGCGCTCGAGGTCGAGGGCATCGAGGCCGCGCTCGCGTTCCTGAAGGCGGTCGGCGTCCCGCTCATCGACGAGGCGCCGCGGAGGGGCGCGCGTGGCCACAAGGTCGCGTTCGTGCATCCGAAGGCAACGGGCGGCGTCCTCGTCGAGCTCGTGGAGCCTGACCGCGAGACCTGATCCCCCCTCGATCATGGCTATGGAAGTCCGAGCCGGTTTCTTGCTACGGTTCCCGCGCGGACGCCCCCCGGGTGCCCGCAAACAAGGAGGCTCGCTTGAATCGGGATGCACGACTCTCCAGGGTGATCGCCGCGTCCGTCGCGATCGCGATGGGCGCTGCAACGGTGCCCGCCTGGGCGCAGGGGACGGCGCCGGGCACACCGGTCGCCGCCGCGCCCAAGCCCGCTGAGCTCTTCGCGTCCGGCGAGAAGAAGTTCAAGGCCGCGGACTACGCTGGGGCGCTCACCGACTTCGAGGCATCCAACGCCGCGGCGGCCGGCCCGGAGAAGGTGCGCTACATCGGGCAGTGCCACGACAACCTCGGGCATTTCGCGGCGGCCGCGACGGCGTACCAGGCCTTCCTCGCCAGCCCACCCAAGGGGCCCGACGCGCAGAAGCAGGTCGACGAGACGACCAAGCGGCTCGAGGCCATCAAGGCGATGCCGGGCAAGCTCACCGTCACGAGCACGCCCGCGGGCGCCCGCCTCGTCGTCGACGACAAGCCGTACGACAAGCCGACGCCGACGGAGCTCGAGCTCACGCCCGGCAAGCACAAGATCGTGGTCAGCGCCGACAAGCTCCTGCCCGCCGAGCGCGAGGTCGAAGTGGCCTTCGCGTCGAAGGGGGAGCTCGCCGTCCAGCTGCAGGACGCCACGGTCCCGCCGCCACCGCCGCCACCGCCGCCACCCCCGCCGGAGCCGGTCAGCAAGCTCCCGGCGTACATCACGGGGGGCATCGCCATCGTCGCGGCGGGAATCGGCACGGGCTTCGGGATCAAGGCGCTCACGCGGCAGGACGACTTCAAGGCCAACCCGACCCCGAAGATCGCCGACAGCGGCGAGAACAACGCGCTCATCTCCGACATGGCGTTCGGCGTGGCCATCACCTTCGGAGTGACGAGCGCTGTCCTGTTCTTCTCTGACACGGCGACAGACGCGAAGACCGGGAAGTCCGGTACGTCCGTCGCGAAGAAGAGTGGACCCTCCATCACTCCGACCCCGATCGTAACGAAGAACGGCGGCGGCGCCGGCGCCCTGGTGCGCTTCTAGGAGGCGAGAAACATGTCCAGGAACAAGACGCTTCTCGCGCTCGTCGCGCTCTCGTCTCTCGCCGCAGGGTGCGAGCTGATCGTCGACTTCGACCGCACGAAGATCCCCGTCGAGGCGACGGACTCGGGGATCGTGACGATCCCCGATGCGACCGCCGACACCGGCGGAGGCACGGACAGCGCGTCCGCCGACACCGGGACGGCCGCGGACGCCGCGAAGGGGGACGCGGACGCAGGCGGGCTCGTCGACGCGGACGCCGGGGACGGGTAGTCTCATCGGCCAAGGGCTGTGCTTGCCCCCGGCCGTGCGACGGAATACCCTCGCCTGATGCGGTGCGGGGAATGCCAGTTCGACAACCCGGCGGCCATGCGTTTTTGCGGGAGCTGCGGCAAGCCGCTCGCGCAGACGTGTGGTGGGTGCGGCGGATCGAATCCGCCGGGGTTCAAGTTCTGCGGCCAGTGCGCCTCGCCGCTGGAGTCTGCGGGCCCACCCTCGCGCGCGCCGGCGAGCCTCGGTCCGAGTGGGCTCCCATCGCAGCGAGGCGCTGCCGAGCGGAGGCAGGTCACCGTGCTCTTCTGCGATCTCGTCGGCTCGACGCAGCTCGCCGAGCGCTTCGACGCCGAGGATCTCCGCGAACTCGTGCGCGCGTACCAGGCGGCCGCGGCCGGGGCGATCGAGCGGTACGAGGGGCACATCGCGCAGTACCTCGGGGACGGTCTGCTGGTCTACTTCGGATACCCTCGCGCCCACGAGGACGCACCCCGGCGCGCGGTGCTCACGGGCCTCGAGATCGTCGCCTCGATGGCGCGCCTGAACGCGGAGCTCGAGCGTACGTACGGCGTCGCCCTCTCGGTGCGCGTCGCCATACACTCCGATTACGCGGTCGCGGGCGATGTGGGCGGGCAGGGCCGGACCGAGCAGCTCGCCATCGGCAAGACCCCGAACATCGCCGCCCGCCTCCAGGACCTCGCGAAGCCGAACACGGTGGTCGTCAGCGACGCCGTCGAGCGCATGGTGAAACGCTGGTTCGTGCTGGAGTCGCGGGGCGAGCACGCGCTCAAGGGGATCTCCGCGCCGATGGGCGTGTGGCAGGTGCTTCGCGTGAACGCGATGCTCACGCCCCTGGAGTCCGCGGGCCGGGGCCTCTCTCCGCTCGTCGGACGCGAGCGCGAGATCGAGACGCTCGTGGGGATCTTCGAGAAGAGCAGGGCCGGCGCGACGCAGATCGCCCTCATCGCCGCCGAGCCGGGGCTCGGAAAGACGCGACTCCTCCACGGCTTCGACACGTTGTGCCCTGGACGGCCGACGTTCATCTACGGGGGCTGTTCGCCGTACGACGGAAACACCGCGCTGGCCGCCCTCGTGCCCGCCATCCACAGGCTGTTCGGGCTCGACCCCAGCGCGCCCGCCCTCGAGCGCGCGGAGGGGCTCGCCGCGTGGGTGGCGACCTCCGGGCTCGACAACCCGGACGCCCTGGCGCTCCTGTCGGGCCTGCTCGGCCTGCCCTGCGCGGCGAGGCCGACCTTGGCCGTCTCACCGCAGAAGCAACGCGAGCACGCCCTCGCGCTCCTGGTCGAGATCGCCGTCCGGGCCGCGCGCGTGACCCCGCTGGTCCTCGTGATCGAGGACGCCCACTGGAGCGATCCCTCGACGCTCGCGTTCATCGATCTGCTCCGCGCCGGGATGTCCGGGGCGCCGATCTTGACCGTCGTGACGTTCCGGCCCACGTTCACGCCGCCGTGGACGGCCGGGGAGGGCGTCACGCGGATCGAACTGACGCGCGTGGCCGACGACGACGCGCGACGCATCATCCGCACGCTGGCTGGCGGACGCGCGTTGCCGCCGGACATCGAGCGCCGCCTCCTCGAGCGCGGCGACGGCGTTCCGCTGTACCTCGAGGAGATGACGAAGGCCCTCATGGAGTCCGGGGTGCTCTCCCTGAGGGACGACGCGTGGACGCTCACCCGGCCGATGGAGGCGGAGACGATCCCGGCCACGCTCCGCGACTCGCTCATGGCGCGACTGGATCGGTTCGTCTCCGTGAAGGAGATCGCGCAGGCCGCATCGGCGATCGGGCGCGACTTCACGTTCGAGCTGCTCGCCGCGGTGGCGCCCGTGCCGGAGCCCACGCTGCGCGCTCACGTCACGGAGCTGCTGTCCGCCGAGATCATCCTGCCCGTCGGCGAACCGGGGAGCGGGGAGTACCGCTTCAAGCACGCGCTGATCCAGGACACAGCCTACGACTCGATGCTGAAGTCGCGTCGGCGCGAGGTCCACGAGCACATCGCGACCACCCTCGAGGCGTTCGTGGCCCAGGGGAGCGACGTCGCGCCGGCGACCGTCGCACGCCACTGGGAGGGCGCCGGAAGGGGCGAGAGCGCCGCCCCGTGGCTCAACCGCGCCGCGCAGCGCGGGATGGAGCGCGGAGCACACACCGAGGCGATGGCCACCCTGGCGCATGCGCTCGAGGTCCTCGCGGCGCTGCCGGCGTCGTCCGCCCGTGATCGCGTCGAGCTCGAGACCCGCGTCTCGACGGGTGCATCATCCCGACGCAGGGCTACTGTGCGCCCGCGCTGGAGGAGAACTGCCTCGCTGCGCGCGAGCTCACCCTGCGTCTGGGCGGGCCGCCGGAGACCGGCCCGGTGCTCTACACGCTCTGGGTGATCCCGCTGGCGATGAGCCGCCGTGCGCTCACGTGGGAGCGCCTCGGCGAGCTGCAGGCGTTCGTGGCCGCCCACCCCGACAGGCTGAACGAGATCTCCACGCACTTCGCACACGGCACGACGCTGCTCTACGCGGGCAGGCTCGACGAGGCGCGCACCGCCTTCGAGCGCGCCCTCGCGCGCTGGGAGACCGGGCTCCACGGGGCGCTCGCGCGGGTCCACGGCGACGATCACGGCGTGTTCTCGATCGTGTACCTCATGTGGCTCGAACTGCGCGCCGGGCGGCTCGATGCGTCCCGCCAGCATGGTCAGCGCCTCCTCGAGCTCGTCGACACGTTCAAGGACCCGCTCGCCGAGGCGATGGTCCTGGCGTTCATGGCCCTCGCCGCGCACGACGTGGGGGACGAGGCCACGTGCCAGGCGCACGCCGATCGCGCGATCGCCGTCTCGGACGCGCAGGGGTTCTACTTCTGGGGCGCGCTCGGGCACATCTGCCGTGGTTGGACGCGGATGCGTGCGGGGGACCACGCCAACGGCCTCGCGGAGATCGTGGGGGGTCTCGGCTTCTTCGACCTCATCGCGCAGAAGCTGCCGTTGACGTACTGGAAGGGATACCTGGTGGAGGCGTGTCTCCTGTCCGGGGACACGGCCCGCGGCCTCGCCGCCGTCGAGGAGGCCCTCGCCATGTCCGCGGAGAACGCCGACAGCTTCAACGAGGCCGAGCTCCTGCGGCTCCAGGGCGAGCTGTTCGCGGCGGCCGCGCCTCCCGGCGGGGGAGTGCCCGACGCGGCGATCGATCGCCTCGAGCGGGCGGGTCACGTCGCGCGGGGGGGCGGGGCGTCGTTCCTCGAGCTCCGCGCGGCGACGAGCCTGGCGCGCGCCATGGCGAAGCGTCGAGACGGCCAGTCGGCGCGCGCCACGCTCGGTGACGTGCTCGGGCGCATCGACGGCGGCGTGGACACCGCCCACGTGTGCGCGGCGCGCGACGTCGTGGCCGGAGCGCAAGGCTGACGCCGAGCGGCGCCCAATCTCTCGCCGGCACGTCGCGTCGTCGCGCCGTCGTGCTCGGCGCCACCGGTCACATCGGGCATGCGATCGTGCGAGAGCTCCTCGCGCGCGGCTGGCAGGTGACGGCTGCGACGCGCCAGATCCGACCGGGGATCCTCTCGGCTCTCGACGTCTCCGTCGCGCCAGGCGACGCGGATCGTCCGGGGCAGATCGACGCGTGGGCCCGTGGGCACGAGCTCGTCGTCGACGCGGCGGCCCCGTACCCGGTGCAGGCGCTCGTGCCCGAGACGGAGGCCGAGCGCGATCCCTTCGGGTACGCGGATCGACGGACGCGCGCGCTCCTCGAGGCCGTGCGTCGCCACGGGGCGCGACTCGGATACGTCAGCTCCTTCACGACGTTGCCACGGGCCGAGCGGGGGCTCTCCGCGATGGAGGCCCGCTGGCGCCGGCGAACACACCCCTACTTCGAGGTGAAGCGCCGCATGGAGGACGCGATCCTCGTCGCGGCGCGCGCGGGCCTCCCCGTCGCGGTGGTCAATCCCGGCGCGTCCCTCGGGCCGTGGGATACGAAGCCGAGGGAGCGCAGCCTGATCGCGCTGCTGCTCGACGGCGCGCTGCCCGTCGTCACCTCCGCCTGCCTCGACGTCGTCGACGTGCGCGACGTGGCGATCGGCCTGTGCGGAGCGCTCGAGGGTGGCCACTTCGGCGAGCCCATCCCGCTCGCCGGGCACCACGTGTCGGTCGCGGACCTCGCCGAGCAGGTCTGTCGTCTCGGCGGCGTGGCTGCGCCACCGTGGCGAGCGCCCACCCGTGTCGGTCTCGGCGCCGCGCTGTGGACCGAGGCGGCGTTCGCCCTCCGCGGGAAGCCCTCGCCGTGGAGCGCGCTCTCGATGTTGCTCCTCTGCGACGCCGTGCCGGTGGAGCGGGGCCGCGTCCAGCGCGCGATCGGGCTCGTGGCGAGGCCCCTCGAGGAGACCCTCCGCGACGCGATCGCGTGGCACCGGCGGGCCGAGGGCCGGGGCGCGTGACACGAACGTGACCCGGACGGGGCGACGGCAGGGCGCGATCGTGGTTAGCATGATTCCGCGTGATCGAGTGCGGCGCGCCCCCGGAAGGACGATGTTCATAGAAGCCCTCGCGAGGTGGTCGCGTCGTCACCCGTCGGTCCACGTAACCCGCTCCGTCGACCCCGTTCCCCCGCCGGGTCTGGATGGGCTGGAGTTCGCGTCATGATGCGCCCGAGAGCCGCCGTGGAGGCCGCGCTGCGCTTTGCCGAGCGGCGGCGACGCGAGGACGATGCCGCCCGTCTCTCGCAGCAGGCGCCGCACCTCGTGGCGCTGACCGTTCACTTCTTCGACCGGTCCGCGGGCGGGACGGTCCCCGATGCGAAGCACACCCGGCGCATCGTCGTGGAGAACGCGCCCGCTCTCTTCCTCGTGCCGTGCGGAGATCGTACCTGCGCGGACGGCGGGCACGATCTCACCTGGGCCATCATGCGCTCCCTCGACGCGCGCGAGGTGGAGCTCGAGGGCGAGCACCCGTGCAGGGGCTCGGCGGGTGCCGGGGCCTGCACGCGTACCCTGAGCTACAAGGGCGTCGCCACGTACCGCTGAATCCGCTGCCGCCCGGAACGGGCGTGTGTGGACCCGCCGCGACGCGATCAGCCGCTCACGAACCAGGCGTCGGAGCCGTCGATCCACGACGACTCACGTGGGTAGTAACGATCCTGCTCACGCTCGGGGCCCGCCGACTGGCGACGCACGCAGACGTCGGGCTTCTGACGTGCCAGCGAGAGGAGCAGGAGGAGATCGTCGGGCGTCCCCTTCGCGCGGGTCTTCGCGTTCTTGCCGGTCGTGCCGAGGTCCTTCTGGCGCTTGGCGACGCGCTCGAGCACGTCCGCGCGGTGCGGCTCTGCCTTGATCTCCGCCAGCGCGTCCTCGAACGGATCGCCCGCGCGCGCCGGCTGTCCGGCGTGGCCACCGTTCGTGAGCCGCTCGTACTGGCGCCGCCACCGCGACATGCCGTGGTGCTCCCACTCCCGCGAGAGCGCCGCTCCGATCATGACCTGCGGCTCGACGCCTTCGATCGCGCGGCGCGCCGCCTGGGGATCGAGCGGCTTCGCGCCAGGGCTGTCGAGCCAGTCGTGCGCGAGCTGGGCCAGGCCCTGCACGCGACCCCCCGCGACCGCGGCGTCGAAGCCGGGTCCGAGCCGGCGATCCCCCGCCGCGCGCTCGCCATCGAGGTATCTGGGGGTCTCGGCTGTTCGCTCCCACTCGCCGTCGATCACGCGGTAGACGAGCGTGCGTCCCAGGCTCTCCTTCACATGGAGCTTGGCCCAGAACGGCCGAACGGGCTCGACCCAGTCGACGCGCGCGTCGCCCCCGTACGTCGTGTGCTTCACGACGAGGCCCAGCGACTCGACGATCGGCTGGCTCTCGTAGGCCCGGATCCCGACGGAGAGCCGCCCCTCGATCTCGCGCAGATCGTGGACGTGCTCGATCCGCCGCTCGACCTCGACGAGCCCCTGGTAACAGGCTCGGGAGGGCTCGTCCGAGTCACGGAACTGCTTGAGCGTGAGCACGACCAGAGGTCGTCCGTTGGCGAGCACCTCGAGCGCCATCGTCCGGGCCGCCGTGGCGTCGTCCGGATCGATCGCGGCGAGGCGAGCGACCTCGCCACGGAGCGATCGTGCCCAGCCGTCGGCGATCTTCTCCCAGGCCCGGGCGTCCTCGAGCGGCCAGACCTCGGCCTCGGTCACCTCGGCGACGACGCGCTCCTCCGCGCCGACGCCCTGGCCGAGGACGGGGAGCACCTGCGAGACGAGGCGCATGAACGCCTGCGGCGACGCGTCGGACGGTCCCGCGTCCGCCATCCAGTCGTCGGAGGGTGCCTCCACGACCGCCCGAAGCGTCGGGATCCCGTTCACCTCGCTCGCGGTCACGGCCGCCATGGTGCGGTCGGCGTACGCGTAGATCGGGACGAGGGCCACCGATCGCAGAGTGCGCTTGCCACCCTCGACGTCGTAGCGGCGCACGGGCACGTAGAAGGTGACGTCGCGGTGCGCGAACGAGCCGACGTTGTCCGACGCGGACGCCATCTCCTCGTAGGAGCCGGCGACCATGTAGACGTACCGTCCCCACGGTTCGATGTGGATCCCGGCCGATTCGACCGTGCCGTGGACGTACTCGCGGACGAGCTTGGTGAGTTTCGCCGGGTCGGCGAGCAGTGGCAGGACGCGCACGGTGACGCTGGGGAAGTCGAACGGCCCCTGAACGGCCTGGAGCGCGCCGCTCGAGGCGGTGTTGTATTCCGGCGGGTTCTCCGGCGGCTTCGAGGCGGCCTTGTCGCCGATGCGCCAGCCGGTCGCGGGCGTGCGCCACGCGACCGTCTCGGCGGGCGGGTAGTCCATGCGGACGTCGAGCCAGAACGGGTAGACGGGGCGGACCTCGTCGACGTGCACGCCGTCCGCCCCCTTGTGGCTGCGCTCCACGCGGAGGCCGAGCGAGGTCGCGATGGGGAGCGCGTCGTAGCGGTGCAGGTCGATGGACATGCCGCCCGAGACGTCTCCCATGAGCACGTGTCCCTCGCCGAGGAGGCCGCCGCGGTTCACGCCGAGCATGCGCATCTTCGCGTTGGTGATGGCCTGGTAGCACGCGAGGCGGGGGTGCGCCGCGTCGCGGAACTGCTTGAGGTTGATGGTGTTGTAGTAGATCGTGCCCTTGCCGGGTCGCAGCATGTCGAACGCGCGCCGGCCCATCGCGCCGAAGTTCGCCGGGTTGCGGCCCTCGCGGGGCCCGAGCAGGCCAAAGCCGCGCAGGATCGAGAACCAGTCGCTCGTCAGGGCGGCCGTCGATCAGATGGCCGCCGGGACCGAGACCCAGGGGAAGAGGAGGTTCCTCGGGTTGGGCGGCCACCCCAGCGTGCCCGCCGCGCGTTCGGTCTTGATCTCGAAGAACGTCCGCGACTGCTCTGTCCGGCCCGAGTACATCTCCGGGAACACCATCGCGCTGACGCTCGCGAGCTTGCGGCCGCCGACGGGGTCCTTCATCCAGCGCGAGATCTCGTGGTCGAGCGACACGATGCTCTTCGGCCAGCCGTAGACCTCGCGGCCGGTCGCCATCGATAGCTCGTTGTCGACGAAGATGAACGGCGAGCAGTACGCCCAGTCGTGGAACTGGAGCTTGCCGCGCCCGTCGACCTTGTACCACTCCATCGGTACGCTGAAGGCGATCTCGCGCTGCGCGATCCAGCCCGCGTTCGACTGCTCGACGGACATCCGGCCGTAGTCGAGCACCATGAGGTACACGTAGGGAACGTAGGCGCGGAACTCGCCGACCTCGTCCGGGCAGATGTTGAGGTAGCGGTTCACGAAGCTCTGCAGGGTGTCCGGGTTCGCGCGGAGGGGGAGCACGCGCATGCTCACGCCGTCGAAGGTGAAGGGCGGCTCCATCTGCATGGCGGCGTTGGTGCCGCGCGTGACGTTGAACACAGGCTTCTGCATCGGTGTCTCCTCTCCGCGATGCGTTCAGGCTCTCTCTATCACCCACACGGGCAACTCCCCGATGAAATCCCTGTCTCGCGACGAGGGCAGACCCGCGAAGATGCGCTCGAACTCGTGCTGCGCGGCTCCCGCCAGCCCGTGAGCCATCTCCCGAGCGTAGTCGATGCATCCGTGGCGTTCCATCGACGCGCGGATCCAGCGCACGTCCTCTGCGGTCCGCTCCTCGCGCGGACGCCGCAGGACCGACGTGAGGCGCTCGCGGTCGTCGTCGCTGGAGCGCTCCATGAGGCGGATCAGCATGATCGTCCGCTTGCCCTCGTGAATGTCCCCGTCGAGCTCCTTGCCGTAGTCGTCCTCGTCACCGGCCAGGTTGAGCAGGTCGTCCTGGATCTGGAACGCGGCGCCGAGGAGGAATCCGAAGCCGATGAAGGGCTCGAGATCGAGGCCCTCCCCGGCGCCGATCAGGGCGCCCACGCGGCTCGGGTGGATCATGCCGAGCCAGCACGTCTTCTTGAGGACCATCTCGAGGTAGTCGGGCTCGCCCACGTCCAGCGAGTTGTCGCGGCGCCACCCGAGCTCGATCGCCTGGCCCTCGGCCGTCTCGCGGCCCATCCGCTCGGTCTCCTCGAGGATACGCAGCGTCACCCCGGGCCCGAGGATCCGCCAGTTGTCGAGCAGCGGGCGGAGGCTGAGGAGGAGGAGCGCGTCGCCCGCGTTGAGGGCCATGGCCATCCCCTCCTGGACGTGAAGGGTCGGCTTCCCGCGCCGGCGCACGCTGCCGTCCTCGATGTCGTCATGAACGAGGAGGGCATTGTGGAGGATCTCGATCGCAGCGGCCGATCGCAGCGCGTCCTCGATGGGGCGCCCGAAGGCACGCGCGGTGGCGACGCACAGGCTCGGCCGGAAGGCGCGACCGCCACGACGGGGGTAGTCGGCGACGAGATCGTAGAGCCATCGCCGCGGCTCGCGCTCGGGGAGGTACTGGAACATCATCTGCCGTGCAAGATCGCCGTATTCCCGCAGCATCGGCGCCACCAGCTTCGAGTGCATCGCTCACCGGACCACCACGCGGACCGTGCCGCGCGGCTCGGCCAGGGCCCTGTCGAAGACGACCCCCGCGTAGGTGCCGGCGGGCTGCTCGGCGCCGATGCTGATGGAGACGACGAGACGCTCTGCCCCTCCCCCCGAGAGCGTGACGTCGATGGCCCGCGTCCCGGCGTCGCCGAGGGCCGTCAGCGGCTGCACGCCGAGGTTCGAGGCGGCGGCGCCGGGGGGAAGGTCGACGGAGACCTGGACCGGCCGAGGCGAGGCGACCTCCACCGTGACGGGCGCTCCGCCGCTCGATCCCGGCGAGGCCGGACTTCCTGCCGCCCCGGCTTCGCCCAGAGCTCCCTCCACCTTCTGCAGGATCGCCTCGAGGGGGACCTGGGGCCCGATGAAGTCGACCCACATCACGAGCATGTCCGCCCAGTAGCGGACCGCGCGCCGGAGGAGATCCTGCGCGTCCTTCGGCGCGAAGTCTCCACGTTCCGCGCCCGGGGCCTTCGTCTCGGCCGCGGCGCGCCCGCGACGCAGATGCTCGTCGAGCACGCGATACGCCACGTCCACTGCGCGGCGCGCGCCGTCCGCGCGAGGCGGATCGGGGACGGCCGCCGCGTCCGACCGCGAGGGGACGGGGCCGCTGACGGCCGGTCCCGCGCGGCGGAACATCATGGTCGCGTCGCGGATGGGCGCCGTCCGTGCCGCGGCTTCACGCCGTACCCTTTTCTTCGCCCCGCCGCCGTCGTCCGTCATGGGTGATCGTATCCTACGATGCTCTCGAGCGCGGGCGAACCGGATAGCGCGTGCGCTGCGAGCATGCCAGACATCACGGCCGACTCGATGCACCCCGTCGACAGCCCCGAGTCCGTCCAGTCGCCGGCGATGGTCAGGTTGTCGAAGTCGAGGACGAGCGGCGAGATGCGGTGTCGCATGCTCCCGGGTACGGAGAGGACATAGCGATCCGAGGGGTTCACGTTCGCCCGCCAGTACTGCGCGTCGAGGCGCTCCGGGCCTTGGCGGATCGGCGCGACCTCGCCCTGATCCGACGGATCGCAGAGCCAGTCCCAGCGGAAGGTGCCCGGAGACGGGGCGGCCGCGGGCCACAGCGCCCCGACGTCGTTCTCGAGGAAGCGCACGGCGTTCGCGCGAACGTCGGCGTGCGCGCGCTCCACGCTCCCCCGGTCGCGCGCGGCCTCCCCGTATGCGTCGGGCAGCACGCTGCAGAAGTAGGCGATGTGGCCTGGAGGTCGCGCGAAGCGCTCGCGGGGCGCGACGTGGGTCATGTCGGCCCACGTGTCGAAGGGCTCGACGAACCCGGACAGGTTGACCGACGGCCCGCGCCAGCCGAGCTCCTCGCGCCCCGGACGCATCCAGACCTGGAGCGCCTGGGTCGGCACCGTGCGCACGCTCTCGACCATCCTGCGCCAGCGCGGCGAACGCGCGACCAGCTGGGGGGCGACGTGCGGGATGGCTCCCAGCGAGACACCGAGGACGACGAGGTCGAAGTCGTCCCCCACGCGCAGGGTCCTCGTCTTCGCGTGCCGCGTGTCCCAGAACGCCTCGAAGTCGCGCCGCTCGGCGGCGAGAGCGTCGCCCTCGACGAGCTGCGACCAGTCCGGGTCGCTCGGCCAGCAGGGGACGCCATCGACGTCGAAGAGCGGGCGGTAGCGTCCGTCCCCCTTCACCTCTGCCTGCACGTGGAAGTCGAGCGTGGTGACGTGGGGGAGCTCGCCCGGGGCCGCGTCGCCGGTCGCGGAGAGCCCCACATCGACGAGCCTGTGGAAGAACTCGAAGCGCGCCCCCCGACGCTCGAGCACCTCGTGGAGCGGCGAGAAGACCACGTCGCCCATGCCGCCGTTCATCCGCCAGAACAGCGCGCGGCGGTACGTGAAGAACATCCGCATCGCGCCGCGCAGCGCGACCCCTGCGGCGAGGCTCGGCCGCGCGACGTCGCCGTCCTCGAACGCGAACGCGAGGTCGTAGATCCCGCGCATGAAGCCGCAGTCGACGGAGGCCTGGCTCGCCCCGTTGAGCTGCAGCCACTCACGCCAGTCGTACTCGTTGATGGCGTCGAACCCGCGGGGATCGAGCGCGAGGCCGAACCGGAGCGAGCCGCGCAGGATCGCGAGGATGAGGTCGACGACCTGCCATAGACGCCGGAGCTCGACGTCGGCGGCGACCAGCGTGTCGAGTTGCCGGCGCACCACCGCGGCGATACGATCCACCAGGCCGAGGATCGCGGCTTCGGAGCGCCCGCGATACGCGTGCGGGAAGACCGCGCCCATGGCGGCGCGCAGGAGGTCGGCCGCCTCGTGGAGTGCGGCGGTCGTCGCGAGCTGCCCGATCTTCACCACGCGATCGATCGCGAGGAAGAGCTCCTCGCCCGCGGGCTGAACCCGGGGGTCGCCCCCCGCGCGCTGCTCCGTCCCTGCGTGTGCCGATCGCAGGAGCTCGACGACGAGGTCCACGGAGCGGCGCAGGTATCCCGCGACCGTGAACGGGCTTCCGCCGTCGAGCGGATCGCCGGGCATCCCTTGCCCGGGTGGAAAGTGCGCGACTCAGTGGTGCCAGTCGCCGCCCGGCGATCGATCGCTCACGGCGACGTCGGGCGCCGGCTCGAAGGCCTGGGTGAAGGTCGCGATCGGGCACGTGGCCGGGTCGCGCGCGGCCTCGGTGTACGTGTCGCGCATCAGGCGGAACGCGTTCTCGTAGAACCCCATCCAGAGGTGGAGACCGTGCTCCTCGATGCGCGCGCCGGGCCCGCGACCCGAGGCGCCCTTGCCGCCGATGCGCCAGCCGAGCTGGTAGATCGTGACCGCGAAGCGCCCGCCGTGGCGCGGGTGGGTGAGCTCCATCGCCGTCGTGAGCCCCGCCATCCCTCCCCCCACGATGGCTACGCGTAGCGGCACCGATCCCGACATGCGGCGCCATCATCGCGTGAGTTCGCGCGAGGGCGCAAGCACGACGTCTGCCACCCGCTCGACGTCCGCCGGGAGCTCGACCGGCACGTTCCTGTGCAGCGCCGGCGTGCCGCCGAGCTCGAGCGTGCCCTGGTGGTACCCCAGCTTCTGCTCGGTGAACTTGAGCCCGTGGGCGGTCGCCACGACGACCACGCGGTGGGACCCTGCGATCACGCCTCTGGCGCGGAGCTTCCGCGCGCACGCGAGCGCAACGCCCGTCTGCGGGCAAGTGTAGAGGCCCGCGCGATCGGCGAGCGCGCACGCGTCCGCGAGCTCCTCCTCGGTCGCCTGCTCGACGACGCCGTTCATCTCGGCGAGCGCGCGGAGGGCCCGCGGCGCGCTCACCGGAGCGCCGATCTGGATCGCGCTGGCGAGCGTGTGACCCGGGGCGACCGGCGCCACGGTCCGCGCGCCGGATTGCCATGCACGGTACATGGGATTCGCGCGCTCGGCCTGGGCCACGCACAGCCGCGGCATCCGCTGCGTGAGCCCCAGCCCGAGGAGCAGGGAGAACCCCGCGTGCAGCGCGGCCGAGTTGCCGAGGTTGCCGCTCGGGAGCACCACCCACTCGGGCACGTCCCACCCCATGGCCTCCGCGATCTCGAACGCCACCGTCTTCTGCCCCTCGATGCGCAGCGGGTTCATCGAGTTCGCGAGGTAGAGGAGGCCGCGCCGAGCGAGCTCGCGCATGATCCGCATGCAGCCGTCGAAATCCGTGTCGAGCACGATCACGCGGGCGCCGTGCGCGAGGGGCTGGACGAGCTGGGCCGTCGACACGCGGCCCTTCGGCAGGAGGACGCACACGGGGATCTCCGCGAGCGCGCCATACGCCGCGAGCGCCGCGGACGTGTCCCCCGTGCTCGCGCAGCCAATCGCGCGGACGTCGAGGTCCCCCGCCCGGATCCCGCGCCGCACGGCGCTCACGAGCACCGTCATCCCGAGGTCCTTGAACGACCCCGTGTGCGACGTGCCGCACTGCTTCACCCAGAGGCGCATCCCCCACTCGCGTCCGAGGCGCGCGGCCTCCACGAGCGGCGTCCGGCCCTCGCCCGTGGAGACGATGTCCTCGTCCGTGATCTCGGGCAGCACCCACTCGCGCCACGTCCAGACGCCAGAGCCGGATCGGCGCGCCTGGAGCAGCGCCTTCCACTCCCCGGCGGTGCGCGTGCGCAGGGCGTCCTCGTCGTGGACCACCGCGAGGAGACCGCCGCACGTCGGACACGTGTAGAGTGCACGCGTCGTCGGCCACGCGCCAGGGCAGCCGGCGAAGCAACGGAACGCGGCCGAGAGGGTGGCCGGCATGACCTCAGGGCTTCGCGCAGTGGAGCTGCCGGAGCGCGTTCGCCGCCGGCTTCGTCGTCGGGATACATCGAAACCCCGTCCCGAAGGCCGCGCAGTCCGAGTCCGCGCAGCACACGTCCGCGCACTTCTTGGTGTCGGGATCGCAGAACTCGGTCTTGCAGTCCGTGTCGAGGCCGCAGGTCGCCCCGTTCGGCGAGCCGCTCGAGGTGAAGAGGCATATGTTGACGCTGTCGTTGCCCGTCCCGGCCGGGAACACCGAGCACCGGCCGCTCGGGTGGCCGAGATCCTGGCATGTCTTCGCGCCACAGCAGGGCGCGCGGCAAGTGCTGAGGTAGCAGACGCTCGACGTGCACGACGCGTGCCCCGAGCAGAAGTCGCCGTCCACGCCGCTGCCCGGCGGCACGCCGCACGCGAACACGTCGTGCCCGGACACCGCGGCGAGGCGGCACGTCGTCCCGTTCGTACACTGCGCGTTGGTGCAGCATACGTCCACGCACTTCGAGCCCACGCAGAGGCCCGAGCGGCACTGCCCCCCGTTCGAGCAGCCCGCGCCGGGCGCGACGCCGGCGCCCACCGTGACCACCCGGCCCGCGACGTTCTGGAAAGGGACGCAGTAGCGACCGCCGGTTCCGGGGCCGAAGCAGATCGTACCGGTCGGGCAGTCCTCGGATCGGCAGCACGTCCGCGTGCAGACCGGCCCGCTCGCGGCCACCGTCGCCGCCGAGAGGAGCGTGCCGTCACCGCACAGGCCCGACAGGCAGTCCGCATTGACGCGGCACCCGGCCCCGACCGGCGCCGGTCCGGAGTCGGCCCCGGTGTCCCTCGCGCCGTCCGTGCCCACCCTCGCGTCCGTGTCCGGCGGCGGTGTGCCCTCCTCCTCGATCGAAGCGTCGGGCGTCGCGCTCGCGGCCGAGACGCATCGCTGCGTGGCGCGGTCGCACATCATGCCGGCGGGGCACGACGCGGGATCCGAGCCCGAGCACCGGAAGTCCGGGACCGCGCTCGAGACGATGGCCTGGCACCCGAGCGCGGCGGCGATCACGGCGGCAAGGGCGAGCAGCGCGGAGAGGCGGGTGCGATCGCGTCCGCGGAGGGTCATCAGAAGCGTCCCCCGACTCCGCACGCCCCGCCGGTCGTGCCCGCGGGGCCGACGAAGGCGCCGTCGATGCGCAGCACGCGCCCGGTGATCGGCCCGGCGGCGGTCATCTTCGGGCGCGACAGGTAGAGGAACGCGGCCGCGATCGCGCCCACCGCGCCCACGGCGAAGCCGACGTCGGCGACGACCGCCTGCGTGTGCGCGCGATCGGTGCGGTCCTTGAGATCGGCGTACGTCCCGTCCCGCCCCGTGAGAAAGTCGGCCGACGGCTGCGTCGACAGGCTCATGACCCCGAACGTCGTCCCGACCGCGAGCCCGGCGAGCCCGACGCCGCCCGCGAGGTAGGTCAGCGCGTCGAGCCGGCCCCTCGGCGTCTCGCGGTCCTTGACCTTCTCCGGAGGGGGAGGGGGAGGGCGCTTGTCCTCCCGGGGCGGCGGCACCTTGGTCGGCGGGAGCTCACGCTTCGCTCCCTCGAGGCGCTTGATGAAGCTCTCGGCGCGCGCCTTCTCTTGGGCCGTCACGCCCTCCATTTCGACGTACATGCGGAAGTGCCCGAGCGCGTCGTCGATGCGGCCGAGCTTCTCGCAGACGACGCCCACGTTGAAGACCAGGTCCTTGCCCGACGGGTCGAGGGCGCGTGCGGCCTCGAGCTCCGCGAGCGCGTCGCGGTACGAGCCGGCCTGGTAGAGGTCCCGCGCCTTCTGGAAGTGCTGCTGCGCGGCGGCCTGGGCCTCGGGCGTCGCGGGGGTGCCTGGCGGCGCGGCGTGGAGCGGCGAGCCCGCCAGCACGAGCACGAGGCCGGTCGCGAGGGCGCTCGGAATGCGCCTCACCGCCCTCTTGGCCGACCGGTTCATCGAGAGGAAATCATATCAACTTCCGCGGGTCTGTCATGGACAACCGTCGCGCGTGTAAGGCCGACCCGCCGGGTGTCGTTTGGGCAGGCATCACGGAGGAGGACTCATGAAACGTGTTTCACTCGTGCTGCTCGCCCTTGCCACCCTCGGCTTCGGGGGCCGCGCCGGCGCGGACGAGGCCAAGGTCGTCGTCGGCGGCCCGTTCGCGCAGCCGCCCGACGGTCCGCGCACGGTCGTCCATCGCGAGGAGCCTCCGCGCGCCGTCGAGCCCGAGCTTCGCCGCTCGCCGGCGCGCTTCGAGGTGGGGCCCGCGGGCATCACCTCCGGCAAGGGGTTCGGGTATGGTCTCGGCGTGGGGATCGGCCTGGGCACCGGCTCGGTGGGGGGTCGAGTCTCGGCGGGCTGGTTCCGCGGCGAGGGAGGCGACGGGAACGAGAAGCGCGCGCCCACGGGCGAATCCGTCGGGCACTACCAGGGCGAGCTGGTGCTCGACCTGTACAAGCGGGGCCCCGTGCACCCGATCGTCGGTCTCGGCTTCGGCTTCGTGCACGTCGGCAAGCCGCAGGGAAGCGGCTCGGCCGCGGTGGGCACCGGGCGGATCGGCCTCGAGTACGCGATGAACCTCGACGACGCCGACGTGCGCTTCGGTGCGGGCGTCACGGGCGCGCTCGTCGGGCCGCGCGACGACGAGCTGAAGGATCTGAAGGGCTACGTCATGGCAGGGCTCACGGCCGTCGTGGGGTTCTGATCCGCGGGGTCTGCGATTCGGGGTATCCTCCCGGTCGTGACCACCGATGTGACCGGGCGGTGCCGCGCGGCGAAGGCCGCGACGGCGAGGATGGCCCAGGCCAACCGCGCGGCCAAGGACGCCGCTCTCTCCGTCGTCGCGCGCCGACTCGAGGAAGGGAGCGCCGAGATCGTGCGCGCGAACGCCGCCGACGTGGAGGATCTCCGCGCGCGGGGCGGCAGCGCCGCGATGCTGGATCGCCTCCTGTTGCATGATGCACGGATCTCCGCGATGGCCTCCGCCGTGCGGGACGTGGGGGCCCTCCCGGATCCGGTGGGCGAGGTCATCTCGCGCACGACACGGCCGAACGGGCTCGTCGTGACGCGGGTGCGGGTCCCCATCGGCGTCATCGCGATGATCTACGAGTCCCGGCCCAACGTGACGGTGGAGGCGAGCGCGCTCACGCTGAAGGCGGGGAACGCCGTCGTCCTGCGCGGCGGCTCCGAGTCGCTGCGCTCCAACCTCGCGCTCGCCGGCGTCGTGACGCGCGCCCTCGGGGAGTCGGGGTTACCCGAGGACGCCGTGGTGGTCCTCGACTCCACCGAACGAACGGACGTGGAGCGCCTGGTGCAGCAGGTCGGGCTCGTCGACCTGGCCATCCCGCGCGGCGGCGAGGCGCTCATCCGCGCGGTCACGGAGCAGGCGCGCGTACCCGTCGTGCAGCACTACAAGGGTGTGTGCCACCTGTTCGTGGACGAGGGCGCGCCGGCCGAGGGGGCGCGCGACGTCGTCGTGAACGCCAAGCTCTCCCGGCCGGGGGTCTGCAACGCGCTCGAGTGCCTGCTCGTCCACGAGGCCTGCGCGTCGGTCGTGCTCCCGCTCGTGCTCGGCGCGCTCCACGAGCGCGGCTGCGAGCTCCGCGGCTGCGACCGGACGGCCGCGATCTTCCCCGCCGCGCGGCCGGCGAAGGAAGACGACTTCGGCCGCGAGTTCCTCGACAGGATCCTCGCCGTGCGCGTCGTGCGGGATCTCGACGGGGCCCTCGACCACATCGCGCGCTACGGCTCCCAGCACACGGAGGCGATCCTCACCGGCACGCTGGCGCACGCGGAGCGCTTCCGCCGTGAGGTCGACGCCGCGTGCGTCGTCGTGAACGCCTCCACGCGCTTCCACGACGGCGGCGAACTCGGGCTCGGCGCGGAGATCGGAATCGCGACGAGCCGCCTCCACTGGCGGGGGCCCATGGGGCTGGAGTCCCTGACCACGATGAAGTGGATCATCGACGGCGAGGGCCAGGTGCGATAGCCTGGCGGGGCCCACGCGCCCTGACTTCCAAGGACATCGATTGGCCACGACCCGAAAAAACGCGCCCCCCGAGCGGCGGCCGGCCCGCCCCAAGCTCAGAAGCTCCCACGAACGCGTCCCCACCCGCGACGGCCCCACGCCCGCGCCCCGCCCCCGCGCGCCGGCGCGC
>SXNL01000356.1 GCA_005777185.1 Myxococcales bacterium | reverse complement strand
GTGGGCGAACCGTGCGCGCGTCGTCATGTAGCTGCAATGTTGCGGGGGCGCGGCTACCGCCTTCAAGAAACCCGCTACAAGACGGCGTGGCGCGTGTGCGGGAGGCGCACGGGGACGAGCGTCGCGCCGTGATCGGTGGCGAGCGTGTGGATCGCCGCTCGGACGCTCGCGCGGATCTCCGCGTCGAGGCCCTCCGTGAAGTACTCCTCCGGCACGCCGATCCGCAGCGGGCCCGGGGGCGCGTCGCAGGCGCCCTCCGTGTCCGATGGCGCGCGGACGGCGGAGGTCGCGTCGCGCGCGTCGTGGCCGGAGATCACGTCGAGGAGCCGCGCCGCGCCGCGGACGTCGGTCGCGAACGGGCCGATCTGATCGAGGCTCGACGCGAAGGCGACGAGGCCGTACCGGGAGACGCGGCCGTACGTCGGCTTCAGGCCCACCGTCCCCGTGAACGCGGCGGGCTGTCGGATCGACCCGCCGGTGTCGCTGCCGAGGGCGCAGCTCACGACGCGCGCCCCCACCGCGGCCGCCGATCCGCCCGATGAACCGCCTGGTGTTCGCGCCGGATCCCACGGGTTCCGGGCGGGAAAGAAGGCGCTGGTCTCCGTGGAGGATCCCATCGCGAACGCGTCGAGGTTGGTCTTGCCGATCACCACCGCGTCCGCGGCCGCGAGGCGCGCGATCACCGTCGCGTCGTAGGGGGGCACCCAGCCCTCGAGGACCCGGGCCCCGGCCGTCGTCGGGAGGCCACGCGTGCAGATGGCGTCCTTGACGGCGACGGGCACTCCCGCGAGGCGTCCGAGGCGATCGCCGCGCGCGCGTCGGCGGTCGACCTCGGCCGCCCGCGCGAGCGCACCCTCGCGGTCCACGTGCAGGAACGCGCCGAGCTCCGATCCACGCGTCTCCGCGAGACCGAGCGCGTCGCGAGCGAGGTCCACCGCCGATGCCGCCCCGCCCCGGACCGCCTCCGCCATCTGCCACGCGTGCACGAGCGTCACTCCACGAACGGCGGTACCACGAAGGTCCCCTCGGCCGAAAGGGGCGCCGCACGGAGCGCGTCCTCGCGCGACAGCCCCGGCGTGGGCTCGTCGTCGCGCAGGGCACCCGCCTCGGGTACAAGGTCTTCCACCGCGCTGGTGTCCACCGCCGAGAGCTCCGCGACGTACGCGAGGATGCTGGCGAGGTCACGCGCGAGCCCGGCCTCCTCGCCGCCCGCCAAGGTCAGGTTGGCGAGCCGGGCGATGCGGGCCACCTCCTCCGCGTCCAGGGGGTGGTGCGTCGCCGCGCCCACGGTCAGCGGAGCCCCACGGTGCGGAAGACGATGAGGGTCAGGTACGCGATGCCCGCGGAGAGGGGTAGGGTGAGCACCCAGGCGACCAGGATGTTGCCGGCGACGCCCCACCGGACGGCCGAGATCCGCTTGCTGGCGCCCACGCCCATGATCGCCGCGTTGATGCAGTGGGTCGTCGACACGGGGATGCCGAACTTGCTCGCGCCGAGGATGACGAGCGTGCCCGCCGTCTCGGCCGCGAACCCCTGCAGGGGCGAGATGCGGATGATCTTCGAGCCCATCGTCTTGATGATGCGCTTGCCGCCGGCCATCGTCCCGAGCGCAATCGCCGCGGCGCACGCGACGATGACGGCCACGGGGACCTCGCCCGCCTTGTGCGGGGTCGCCCAGCTCGGCAAGAAGTGCCCGTTGCTCGTGTAGGCGACGATGGCGAGCGTGATGATGCCCATGGACTTCTGCGCGTCGTTCGAGCCGTGCGAGAAGGCCATCATGGACGCGGACACGAGCTGGAGCCTCCGCGAGCTCTTGGTCACGGTCGCCGGCCGCATGCGCCGGACGATCCAGATGAGCCCGATCATCACGAAGAAGGCGAAGACGAAGCCGAGCGTGGGGGACACCACGAGGGGGATGAGCACCTTCTGCACCAGGGTGGCCCACTTGAACGCGCCCACGCCGGCCTGCGCGACGACAGCGCCAGCGAGGCCGCCGATCAGCGCGTGCGACGAGCTCGACGGGATGCCCCACCACCACGTCAGGAGGTTCCAGATGCAGGCCCCGCTGAGGGCGGCGAGGACGACGGTCTGCGTGACCACCAACGGGCTCGCGAAGCCCGACGCGATCGTCTTCGCGACCGCGGTCCCGGTCATCGCCCCGACGAAGTTGAAGAGCCCCGCGATGATCACCGCCGTGCGCACGTGGAGCACGCCGGTGGAGACCACCGTGGCGATCGCGTTGGCCGCGTCGTGGAAGCCATTGATGTAGTCGAACAGGATCGCCACCACCACGACCAGGACGAGGAGCAGGACGGGCGAATCCATGGTCAGGCGTGCTTCGCCGCCAGGTTTCGCAGCGTCGACGCCACGTGATCGCAGTGGTCGATGGCGGTCTCGAGGTCGTCGAGCACCTCGCGCTCGCGGATGAGCTTCTTCGCGTCGATCGTCTCGTCCTGGAAGAGCGCGGCGATGGCCGCGCGGAAGATGGCGTCCCCGTCCTTCTCGAGCTTCCTCAGGGTGTTCGTGGCTGGCGTGAGCCCCGCGTAGTCGGCCTTTCGCAGGAGCGGGATGGTGTCCTTCAGGAGCTTCGTGCACTCCACGAGCTTCTCCATCATCTCGACCATGGGCGGCGTGGGCCGCTTGATGCCGAAGAGGACGCACGCCCGCGCCGCGCCGTTCGTCAGGTCGAGGATGTCGTCGAGCTCGGACGAGAGCTTCTGGATGTCCTCGCGATCGATCGGCGTCACGAAGGTCTTCGCGAGGGCCTCGCCCAGCTCGTGGAAGACCTTGTCGCCCTTGTGCTCGATCTCCTGGACCTTCTCTCGAACGCTCTCGGGCGTGGCGCCGTCGGTCTTGAAGTTCGCCAGGGCCAGCGCGCCCTCGTGAGCGAGGATCGCCTGGCGCTCCAGGTACGTGAAGAAGTGATCCTCCTTCGGGAGGAGAAAGCGGACGACGGCGTCGATTCCCATGCCGCCACAGTAGACGCACGCCCCATCCGCGCGAAGGGAAAAGCGCCCGGGAATGAGGCGCAATATATGTCACAGAATCAACTAGTTACGGCGAGGTTTCCGAAATGTTGCCTGCGTCCGTCGGCGGCCAGACGGGATCCTGCGGCTCGTCGTACTGGGGCGGCGGGCCCTTCGGGCCCCTCGGTCCCGGGCCGCAGGAGGCCGCCAGGGCGAGGGTCGCCGCGAGGACCAGGGCGGCGCCGAGCGCACGAGCGAGGGTGACCGGGGCGCTGTTCATCCGAGACGCGCTCCTTGACGCGATGGGGCCACCCAGGGTACGAGCCCTCTCCCCACTTTTGGGGGAAAAATCCACACGCCACTCGTAGCGCATACCCGCCACCCGGTGCGGCGCTCTCCACCCCGGAGAGGGCCGCTGGTGCGGGAGAGGGGCGGAGGTCCAACCGAAAAGGAGAGCGCGATCATGACCCAGGAAACCACTCAGGAAAGAAGCGCGCAAGGCGTACCCCAGCTCAAGGGAGACCTCCCGCTGCCGCTCAAGGCCCTCCTCGACTCGGGCGTCCACTTCGGGCACCAGACCAAGCGCTGGAACCCGAAGATGCGCACGTACATCTACGGCGCGCGCAACGGCATCCACATCATCGACCTCGACCAGACGGCGCGCCTGTTCGCGCGCGCCTACCACTTCATCGCCGAGACGGTGGCCCGCGGGGGCACGCTGCTCATGATCGGCACGAAGCGGCAGGCGCAGGAGATCGTCACCGAGGAGGCCCTGCGTTCGGGCTCCTCCTTCGTCGTCAACCGCTGGCTCGGCGGCACGCTCACGAACTTCCGCACCATCAAGGGCGGCCTCGAGCGGATGCGCACCCTCGAGCGGATGAAGGAGGACGGGACGTACCTCCAGCTGCCGAAGAAGGAGGTCTCCCGCCTCGAGAAGGAGCGCGAGCGCCTCGACAAGTACCTCGGCGGACTCCGGAACATGAGCGGCCTCCCCGCGGCGGTCTTCATCATCGATCCCGCCATGGAGTCCATCAGCGTGCAGGAGGCCAAGAAGCTCGGCATCCCGATCATCGCGATCACCGACACCAACTGCGATCCGGACCTGGTCGACCACGTCATCCCCGGCAACGACGACGCGATCCGCTCGATCAAGCTCATCACGAACCGCATCGCGGACGCGGTGATCGAGGGCGCCCAGCGCCGGAAGGAGGCCCCCCGGGAGGACCGAGAGCGAGAGCGCGATCGCGGCGGCCAGGCCGACGTCTACGTGCGAGGGCCGCGCGCCATGAAGCCGGCCGAGACCGAGCCGACCCCCAGCTGAGGACACCACGATGGCCGAAATCAACACCAGCATGATCAAGGAGCTCCGCGAGCGCACGGGCGCCGGCATGAGCGACTGCAAGGCCGCGCTCGTCGAGGCCGAGGGCGACATCGACAAGGCGGTCGAGATCATCCTGAAGAAGGGGATCGTCAAGGCCGCCGCGCGCGCGGGCAAGGTCGCCACCGAGGGCGAGGTCCGGACCTGGGTGTCGGACGACCGCACCCGCGGCGTCATCGTCGAGGTCAACTGCCAGACCGACTTCGTCGCCCGCGGCGACGACTTCAAGGGCTTCGTCGGCAAGGTCGTCGACGTGGCCGCTGGCGCCGCCGCGAGGGGCGCAACGGATCTGCTCGTGGAGAAGTTCCCCGGGTCGAGCGACACGGTGGACACCGTGCGCCAGCAGATGGTCGCGAAGACGGGCGAGAACACGGTGATCCGCCGCTGGGAGGCGCTCTCGGTGACGAGCCCGAGCTGTGTGGTGCACGCGTACATCCACATGGGCGGGAAGCTCGCCGTCCTCGTGACCGCCGAGGCGCCGGGTGCGGCGGCGGCCAAGGGGGCCGAGTTCCTCGGCTTCGTCGACAACGTCGCGATGCAGATCGCGGCGATGAGCCCCCTCGTGGTCCGCAAGGACGAGATTTCCCCTTCGCTCATCGAGAAGCAGCGCGAGATCTTCCTGGCGCAGGTCAAGGAGGAGGGCAAGCCCGAGGCCTCCTGGCCCAAGATCATCGACGGCAAGGTCGCCAAATGGTTGACCGAGGTCACCCTGCTCGGGCAGGACAACGTCTGGGCCCCGGGCGAGGGCAACATCGAGAAGATGTGCGCCGCGCTCGGCAAGAAGCTCGGTGGCGAGGTCAAGATCCACCGCTTCTTCCGCTTCGGCCTGGGCGAGGGCATCGAGAAGAAGACCGACGACCTCGCCGCCGAGGTCGCCAAGCTCACGAGCTGACCCCGCGAGGTCGGGCGACGCCCGTGCGCGCGTCCGACCGTCCGGCCCGCCGAGGTCGGTGAAACTTTGTCCAACGTCCCACGTCCAAGTGGGTCGAACCGCGATGCGTCACGCGTCAGGCGTCACGCGTCACCTGACGGGGCAAGGCTTTGAGGAGGCTTCGATGAGAAAGCTCGGAATCGTCTGCGCGGGGCTGTTCCTCGGCGGGTGCGGCGCCAACGTCACGTCCACGCACGTCAAGTCGGAGACCCAGCTCGGGCGCGTGGTCATCTACCGCAACGGGGTCGCCTACTTCGAGCGCTACGCCGACGTGTCGGGGGACACGCTCAAGGTCGCGGTGCCGAGCGACAAGGTCGACGACTTCCTCAAGTCGCTCACCGTCGTCGACGCGCAGACCGGCAAGCCGGCCCCGATCGCCTATCCGAGCGGGCCGTCGGGCGGGACGATCGACATGAAGATCCACCTCGATGGGACGGGCCCGCACAAGGTGAGGCTCTCCTACGTGACCGACGCGCCGTCGTGGAAGCCCACGTACCGCGCGATCGTCTCGCCGGGCGGGAAGGTCGACCTGCAGGCGTGGGCGATCGTGGACAACACGTCTGGGGAGGACTGGGACCGGGTGAAGCTGGGCGTCGGGTCGAGCTCCGCGATGGCCTTCCGGTTCGATCTCAAGAGCCTGCGCCTCGTGGAACGCGAGACGCTCAAGAGCGACACGCTGTTCGCGACGGCGCCACCGCTCGGCGGGGTCACGCACGGCCAGGGCGGGCACGCCGGCCAGGCGGCCGCCCGCGTGATGACGGAGCTCTCGGACGAGGCGATCGCGCGCAACGAGGTCGTCACCGGGAAGAAGACGGCAGGCAACGCCTCCTTCGCGGACGTGCGGCAGACGTCGGCGCCGCCGCCCCCGATGTCGAAGGCGCCCCAGCAGCCCTCGCCGGGCGCGCGCGGTGTGGGGGTCGGTGGAGGCGGCAACGCGGGGCCCATGTCGGTCACGAGGCCCGCGCAGGAGCCCGCCCTGCCGGCCGAGGAGGCGCAGGCGAGGGCGCAGCTCGACGGGCTCGTGCGCCAGGCACAGTCCACCAAGAACACGATCGTGATCGAGGGGTACGCCTCCGGCAAGGACGGCGACAAGATGACCTCATCGCTCGAACGCGCCAACCGCGTGCGCGATCAGCTCCTCCGGAACGGCGTCGATCCGAACCGCGTGGTGGCGGTCGGCCGCGGAGACGGGGGCTCGGCGAACGGCGGCGTCCGCGTCGTGGAACAGCCGCTCGCGCAGGCCCCGCCGGCGAAGCCCGCCCAGCCAGCCGCGCCGGAGAGCGGGGATCCGGTCGGAACGAGCCACTTCGAGTCGGGCACCGCCATGACCGTGCCGCGCGGGACGAGCGCGATGATCTCGATCCTGTCCGGGAAAACCGACGGCCAGGTCGTCTACCTGTACGATCCGGAGACCGCGCGCGGCAACGCGCAGTTCCCGTTCAAGTCGCTCAGGTTCACCAACCCGACGGACTCGGTCCTCGAGAGCGGCCCCGTGTCGGTCTTCGGCGACGGGCGCTTCATCGGCGAGGGTCTCGCGGAGCCCATCCCCGGGCGGGCCGCCGCCTTCGTGCCCTTCGCGCTCGACCGGCAGATCCTGGTGGAGAAGAAGACGGACGAGAAGGACGCGATCGCGCGGATCCTGACCGTGCAGCGCGGTGTGTTCTCGACCGAGGTGCAGCACAAGAAGGTGACGACGTTCACCGTGCACAGCCGCCTCGGAGAGCCGTCGACCGTCTACGTGCGGCACACCGTCCCGGCGGGCTACACGCTCGGGGCCTCGCCGCCGCACGCCGAGAAGATCGGGCAGGCGGTCCTGTTTCGTCTGGACCTCAAGGCGAACGAGAAGCGCGACATCGTCATCGAGGAGCACACGCCGGTCTTCAAGACGACCGACATCCGCACGCCTCACGGCCTCGAGCAGATCAAGGCGTACGTCTCGCAGGGGGCCGCCAAGGCGGGCCTCCAGGAGAAGCTCAGCGAGATCGTCAAGCTGAACCAGGACCTCGCGAAGATCGAGGAGCACATCGCGACGCTCCGCGAGCAGCAGGCCGAGTACAGGACGCGGATGGACGAGCTGCACATGCAGATCGTCACCCTCAAGGCGGTCAAGTCGGCCGGCCCCTTGATGACGAACCTCGAGAAGAAGCTCGCCGAGATCAGCGACAAGGTCTCCAAGGCCGCGATCGACGTCGTCGCCCAGGAGGAGAAGAGGATGGTCGCCCGCGTGCGGTTGCAGGACGCCGTGGCGGAGCTGAGCCTGGAGAAGGATCGGAAGAAGGACCCCGAGGCTCCGCCGGCGAAGCCCTGACGTCCGTTTTGCACGGGCGCGACGGGCCGCGTATCATCGACGGATGCGGCGGGTGCTTCCCTTGATCTTCTTCTGGCTCGGGGCGTGCGGCGTCTTCGGCACGTCGGGCGATGGCGCGCCGCCGGCCAAGCCCGGGCCCCCCGCGGACCCGCCCCCGAACGAGGTCCCGACCGGCGTGTTCGTGCGCGCGTCGAAGCCCGATCCGGCGGCCGACGGCACGGCCGAACACCCGTTCTCGACCCTCGCGCAGGCCCTCGAGAAGGCGGGGAAGCGAGCGGTGATCGCCTGTGCCGAGGAGTACACGGAGCCGATCACGCTCCGCGACGGGACCTCGATGTACGGCTTCTACGACTGCACCACCATCCCGTGGAAGCGCGTCGACAGGCGCGCCCGGATCACGAGCGCGAGGAGCCCCGTCGTCACGGCGGAGGGGCTGAAGGAGGACACGCGCGTCTCCGGCTTCGACATCGTCGCGCCGGACTTCTCGGGGCGCGAGGCGTCGGTCGGTGGCGCGTGGACGGACGAGTCGTCCGTCGCGGCGGTGGTCGCGGACAGTCCGAAGCTCGTGATCGCGAACGGATCGCTCGTCGCGCGGGCCGGAGCCGCGGGTGTGAGGGGTCGCAGAAAGCCGGTGTGGGGCGAGTCCGGCGCCGATGACGTGGGCGCGACCACCGGCACCGGTCAGGGGACGCATGCGTCCGCGGGCGCTCCCGGCTCCGGCGGCAAGAAGTACTGCGTCGATGGCTCGGGCCTCCTCCCGGGCGTGGGGGGCGCGGGCGGGCAGGGGGTGGAGGGCGACCAGATCGCCGCGTCGGGCAAGGCGGGCGGTGGGGGGGGCGGTGGCGCGGGCGGCGTCGGAGCCTCGGGACCGGCGCCCAAACACGACGGGCAGGCGGGGAAGCAGCCGCCTCGGCAGCGAGACGGGGCCGCGGGCAAGGTGCGCCTCACCCGGGACGGGCCGGTGCGTGGGGACGGCGAGGCCGGCGTCGACGGCCTGGCCGGGGCGGGTGGTGGCGGGGGGGGAGGCGAGACGGGCTGTCACATCGACGTTCCCACCGGGAGCCAGCCGTGCAGCCTGGCCCCCGGAACCATACCCGCTGGCGGCGGTGGTGGCGGCGCCGGAGGGTGTCCTGGGCGAGCGTCGTCGGGGGGCGTGGGCGGCGGCTCGTCGATCGCCCTGTACGTGCGAGCGGGAAGCCTCAAGCTCGACGGCGTCAAGCTGGAGGCCGGTCCTGGCGGCACGGGCGGCGAGGCGGAGGATCCGTTGCCACCCACCGAGGGGCAGGCCGGCGCGGCGGGTGGGTGCGCCGGTCCCACGAACCCCCCCCTGTTCAAGTGCCCGGCGGGCTATGCCAACGCGGGCGTGGGCGGCGCGGGGAGCAGGGGCGGTGAGGCCGGGAGGAGCGGACCCGGTGCGCCAGGCGTCGCGGTCGGTATCGTCTCGGCGCCGGGCGTGAACGTCGTCACGGAGGGTTGCTCCTTCGGATTCGCGGGGACGGTGCCCGGTGGGACGTCCGCCGAGCGCGCGACGCTCGAGTGAGGCTCGCCGCCGTCAGCGTCGATCTCGACGAGATCGGGAGCTACCACGCGATCCACGGGCTCGAGGCGCCGTCGTCGCGAGACGCCGCGCACCTCGTGTACGACGTCGCGCTCGATCGCCTGCGCGCGTGGGCCAGCGCCGTGCGCATCCCGCTCACCCTCTTCGCCGTGGGCGCCGACCTCGCGCACGCCCCGTCGGCTGCGGGGCTGCGGGCGACCGCGGCCGAGGGCCACGAGATCGGGAACCACTCGCAGGATCATCTCTATGATCTCACGCGTCGCCCGAGGGCCGAGATCGTCGCGCAGGTCGAGGAGGGTGCGCGTTCGATCGCTCGCGCGACCGGCGTCTCGCCGACTGGCTTCCGCGCGCCCGGCTACACGATCACCGACGAGGTCTTCGACGTGCTCGCCGAGCTCGGGGTGGCGTACGACTCCTCGGTGTTCCCGTGCCCTGCCTACTGGGGCGCGAAGACGGCCGCGATCGGGCTGATCCGCGCGCGGGGCAGGACCAGCCGATCCGTCGTCGACGATCCTCGCGTGCTCCTCGCGCCGACGTCGCCTTACCGCGCGGGCGCGCCCTACTGGAGACGAGGCACGGGGATGCTCGAGCTCCCCATCCAGGTCACCCGGACCGCGCGCCTGCCCTTCATCGGCACGACCATCACGCTGGCGGGGCCCACGCGTGCCTCGTGGCTCGCGCGCATGTGCGTGGGCGCCCCGCTCGTGAACCTCGAGCTCCACGGCATCGATGTGCTCGACGTCGACGACGGCCTGGAGGCGCTGCGCCCGCACCAGCCCGACGTGCGCGTCCGTCGTGCACGGAAGCTCGACGCCCTCTCCGCCGTGCATCGCGCGCTGGCGAAGGCCGGCTACGCGTTCGTGACCCTGTCCGAAGCCGCCGACGCCTTTCGTGCTCGCACCTCGTAGTTCGCTGTAGGGGGGGGTCCTCCGAAAGCGACGTGCTCCCGAATTGAGAGCTTTGTGAGACGCAGGGCTCGGCGCAGCATATGTAACCATGGAGCCTCTTCTTCGCCCGACCTCGTCGATTGCGTACGGAGATCTCTCGACCCACCCGCCCGCGCACCTCGTGCTGTACGCGCACGATCGGCGGCTCACGGGCACGCTGGAGCTCGGGCCCCCGGGCGCCCCAAACGTCACGCTGTCGTTCGTCGGCGGCTTCGTGCGGCGCACACGGGGCGTGCACCCGATCTACCTCGGAGGCGTCCTCTACGAGCTCGGCTTCATCGACTCCGCGATGCTCAACGCGACCTTGCGAGACGTCGCGCGGCGCCGCCGCCCGCACGGGGCGGTCCTGCTCGAGCGTCGCGCGATCACGCGCGCGCAGCTCGCAGCCGGGCTCCGCGAGCAAACCGAGCGGCGGCTGACGCAAGCGGCGTCGCTCTCGCGGGCGTTCACGTGGCACTTTCATCCCGGCGCCGATCTCCTCGCAGGGCAGGGGGGAGACGACTGGCCCGACGTGTCCCCGGTGGGCGCGATGTGGCGCGCGATGCGCGACGACGCGCCCGACGCCGTGATGGCCCGCGCGATGGCGTGCCTCGCCGATCACCCGGTCCGGCTCAGGAGCTCGATCGAGCTGTCGGAGTTCGGCTTCGCCGAGGACGAGCTCGCGCTCGTGCTCCGGATGCGGGAGCCCGTGCGGAGGTCGCAGCTGGAGGAGCTCGCCCGGCACGGCGAGCGACGCGTCGATCGTCTGCTCTTCGGTCTGCTCCTCGCCCGCAAGCTCGAGGTGCTCGACCCGGGAGGCCACGTCGCCCCGCTCAAGCGGCTCACGCCGCCGCCGTCGAGCGAGTTCACCGTGCACGAGCGCGGTGGGCCGGCGCAGCGCGTGCCCACGTTCAGCGTGCGCGTGCCCGCGCCGGGTCACGCGACGTCGGGCGAGCACCAGGAGGTCAAGGCGTCCGGCACCCAGATGCGTGCCGTGCGGATCCCCGTCGCCGACACACGTAGCGTCGAGGCGATGCGAGAGGCCATCCGCCTCCGTGCCCAGACGATCGCGTTCGAGGATCATTTCCAGGCGCTCGGGGTCGCGCGCGACGCGACGCCTGCCGACGTGCGCGCCACCTTCTTCCGGCTCGCCCGCATCTGGCACCCCGATCGCCTCGCGCCTGAGCTCGCCTCGGTGCACGACGAGTGCGTCAGGGTCTTCACCCAGCTCACCGTGGCTTACCGCACGCTCACGAGCCCGGACGCGCGCGCGAGGTACATGGTGGAGCTCGACATGAGGGCCGCGCAGCCGCCGGATGGCGTCGAGGCCGGTCACGACCCCGCGGCCGACGTCCAGGCCGCGGAGGCGGCGCTCGCGCAGGGGCACCGCGCGCGCGCGGAGGTGCTCGCGGAGCGCGCACTCGCGGTAGCCCCCGACGACGGAGAGGCGCAGGCCCTCGTGGTGTGGCTCGAGGCCCTGCGCCCCGAGAACCAGCGCGAGGACCACACGCGGCGGTCGATCGGGAAGCTCGATGCAATCCTCGAGTCGAACCCGGCGTGCGCGAAGGCGTATTTCCACCGCGCGATGCTGCACAGGCGCGTGAACGACCACCGCCTCGCGGTCCGCGATCTGCGCGACGTCCTGTCGCTCCAGCCGAGGCACGAGGGCGCGATGCGGGAGCTCCGCCTCTTCGAGATGCGGATCAAGAACGGCACGATCTCGCGCGCGAGCCTGTCGGCGAAAGCGACGAGCAGCGCGCCGAAGAAGTACGACTCGATCGGGGAGATGGTCGCGGGGTGGCTACGGCGAAGAGACTGATCGTCACTGCGTGACGATCGCCTTCCATGTCGGATCGAAGAAGGCCGACTCGACGCTGCCGTTCGTGTCGAAGACGATGAAATCCGGCGGCGACGCGACGGGGCGCAGCGGCATGAACCGTGTGAGCAGGTTCTCGGAGCCGGTCGTCGCCATGACGGCGCCGGACAGGCGGTCGCCGTCGGGGAAGACGACCGCGATCACGCCGGTGCTGCGGGAGCCCGCAGCCGTGACGATCGACGAGCTGCCGAACGAGACCGGGAGGCCGCTCGCGGCGGGGATCTTCGCCGAGGGGACGCCGAGGTAGACGATGTTGTGGGACTTCCGGAGCTCGCCCGTCACCCTGGACAGGGGCAGCGCGCAGCCCTGCCCGTTGCCGTTCACCTGCCAGCTCGAGAGGACGTAGGACGCCCAGCGCGCGTACGCGGCCGGCGCGTCGTCCTGCCAGGCGAAGCAGAAGGGCCGGTAGAAAACCTCGTTGATCGGGCCGTGGACCAGCGGGCGTTTGCCGTCGCGTGGGCCGACGGGCATCTCGCCCTTCGTCACCGGCATCGCCGTGCCGTCCACGAGGACCGTCTTCACGCCCCGCGCGTCGAGGCCAGCGCCGTCGAGGTCCATGCTGCGGACGTTCTTCGTGACGAGGGTCACCGTGTCGCCCGAGCGGGAGGAGGTGAGGACGCTGTCGGCGAACGCGGTCACCTGCGAGCGCAAGCTCACGTACGAGTGCCGGGGGTTCACCCAGGGCCCCGCCGTCGCATAGGTGAAATCGAGCTCGAGCAGGTCGAGGGTCCGCGCCTTCATGAAATCGAACAGGGGAGGCCAGTCCACGCAGTCCGCGCCGGGCGTGCCCGGCTTGTCCCACCAGTGGTTCGCGCCCTGCTCCCAGTGGCGATCGACGTCCCTCGAGACGAGGCTCACAGCGTCGAACAGCTTCTGACCCTCCGCGAAGGGCACGTTGGTGTCTGCGGTGCCGTGGATGACGTACACGCCGCGCTTCGCCAGGTTGGAGAGGTACGCGAGCGTGTCGCTCGGCGCCTGCGAGCGCGCGGACGCGCCCGTCGGCCTCGTGAGACCGGCGTACGAGTAGTAGCTTTCCCAGCCCGCGCTCGGCCCGAGCGTGGCGAAGCGGCCCGGGAAGTTCACACCGACGTTCCAGGTGCCGTGTCCGCCCATCGAGTGGCCCGACAGGTAGACGCGGGTCGGATCGATGTTGAAGATGCTCATCGCGTGATCGAGCACCTCGATCGCGTCGCGGCGGCCGAAGGACTCCCAGTCGAAGCCGAAGGGGCGGCGGTTCGTCGCGGCGACGACGTAGGTCCAGTCCTTCGGGGCGTACGCCTTCGCCTGGCCGTCCGCGCCGACGCCGGCCCCGTGGAGCGACAGGACGACGCCGTACTTCTTGCCCTTGTCGAAGGGGGCCGGCTGGACGACGCCGAAGAACTGCGCGGAGCCGTCCATCGCGCTGCGGAAGGTGCGCTTGCGCGTGGCGCCGGGAGCCACCGCAGCGCCGAGGTCGACGTCGCGGCGGTAGGAGAAATCGAGGGAGTCGGACTCCACCCGGACGCCGACGGAGACCTTCGTACCGGCCGCGGGCATGGCGGCGCGGGGCTTGAGCTCGAACGCGACGTTGGTGACCGCGCCAGCGGCGAACGCGGGGTAGACCGTGGTCGTTGCCTCGAAGAGATCGCTGGCCTCGACCTTGGCCTTCACGTCGAAGGCGGTGGTCGCCGAGAGGTTGAGGACCGGGACGCCGAGCCACTCCGTGGAGCGATCGCCCTCCTCGGGATCGGGGGCGGTGAGATCGGCGAGGTTCATGTAGAGCTCGTCGGGGGTGGACCAGAGCTCGAGCTGCACTTCCCCGCGGCCGCCGTTCCCTCGCACGACGAGGCCGTGGGTGCCGTCGCCGCGGATCGCGGGGACGCGGACGCGCCCGGAGCGGTAGAGATCGCCGGGCTGCACGAGGACGCTGTCGGTCCAGAGGCTGATCACGGCGTCGGGGCGTGCGAAGACGCGGCGGCCCGGGGGGACCTCCACGTCGGCGGCGGCGTAGAGGATGGTGCCGTTCGACGGCGTGGAGATCCCGCCGTTCGGGTTGGTCTTCTTCGCGATCCAGGTGCCGTCGGCGCGGGTGCCGGCAGGGGGTGTGGTGAAGGCGCCGGACTCGAGCGCGATGCGAACCGGGTCGGCGGTCTGGGGCTCGCGGTTGGTCGTGATGAGCCAGGAGGGGACGGTGAGGGGCTCGGGATCGAACGCGGGGGCGAGCGGGGGAGGGGAGGGCTTGGCGGCGTCCGGGGGCGCGCTGGCGTCGGCCCCGGCGTCGGTGGGGGAGGCGGGAGGGGAGGGGGTCGGGGAGGAGCAGGCGAGGGGGAGGGCCGCCGCGCTCCCGAGGGCGAGGGCGAGGGATCCGAAGCTGAGCGCGATCCTCATGTCGGGAGGATAGCTCCCTCGATGCGGGGACGCGAAACATCCGCGTCTGCGCCTCCTCCGGGCGACGCAGACCGTGTGGTAAGCGATTCCCATCGATCCCAGACTCCACCGCCTCCGCCTGCTGCACCGCGAGCTCGACGGCTGTTCCGCCTGCCCCGGCATGAAGGGTCCCGTGGTCCACGGGCCGCCCGTGCTGTCGCGCGTGCTCCTCATCGGGCAGGCGCCGGGGCCGCACGAGGGTGCGCTCGGGCGCCCGTTCGCGTGGACGGCGGGGAGGACGCTGTTCCGGTGGTTCGAGACGGTGTGCGGCCTCTCGGAGGGGGCCTTCCGCGCGGGGATCTACATGGCCGCCGTCGCGCGCTGCTTCCCGGGCAAGACGAAGGACGGCAGCGACCGCCGGCCCGATCCGGCGGAGATCGGGGCGTGCGAGCGCTTCCTCGTCGAGGAGGTGAAGGTGCTGGAGCCGCGCCTCGTCCTGGCCGTCGGCGCGCTGGCGATCGCGCGCGTCCTCCACCCGGAGGGCGGCAAGGAGGCGAACCAGATGAAGCTCCACCACGTCGTCGGGACGGCGCGGCGCGCGACGTACCACGGGGCAGTGGTCGACGTCATCGCGCTCCCCCACCCGAGCGGCGCGTCGACGTGGACCAAGACCGAGCCGGGCAAGACGCTCCTCTTCAAGGCACTCGAGCTGGTTGCCGCCCACCCCGAGATCCGGGCGCTTCCGGGCTACGGCGAGGGCGGCGGGGGGGCGTGAGGCGGGCGTCCGCCGTCCGCCTTCACCCGATCTGGACGATCAGCGGGTTGTGATCCGAGAGCCCCTCGCCACTCAGGACCTCTGCCCAGGCGATCGGCGCGCCGCGCACCATCGCGTGGTCGATCGTCTGCGACTTCGACCTGCCGTCCGCGCGCGGGCGCGTCGGCAGCGCCGGCTCGCGCGGTACCGCGACCCTGAAATCCCTGCCGACGTGCGCGAGGGACGTCGCGCGGTCCTCGTTGAAGTCGCCCACGATCAGGACGGGGCCCGCGTGCAGGCTGGCCTGCTCCGCGAGCCGCGCGCACTGGGCGGCGTGCTCCGCGCCGGGGGTGGCGTGCGTGTCGAGGACGAGCGTGTCGCCGATCTCCACCCCGAGAAAACCCTTTCCGCGGTCGCTCGCGAACGTCTCCCCGTGCACGTGGCGCGCGGCGCCGTGGACGAGGACGACGAGGTGCTCCGTCGGGTCCGCGAGCGGCGAGGGGCCCGGGCGGCGCAGCGCGGGAACGCGCGGGTACGACCACGCGAAGATGGAGGCCCCCGGCAGCGCCTCGCGGAGCGACGCGAGCTGATCGCCGCTCACCTCCTGCAAGCACACGACGGTCGCGGGCGGGAAGCCGGCGGCGATCCTTCGCGTGATCGCCGCGATGCGCGCGGCCTCGTCGGGGTGGGCGTCGATCGCGGGCTCGCTCCAGTTCTGCGCGTGCACGCGGTGGAGCAGGTTCCACGTCACGACGGCGAGCACGTCAGCGACCACCCCGGCGGCGCGCGGAGCGGCGCGCTCCGGCAAGCGCCGAAAGAGCACCGATCACCCACGCGGCCCACGTCGCCTCCGCCCGCGCGGGGGTCACCCCGCACGCGCAGCCGCCCGACTCCCCCGGGGACGCGGGCGACGCTGCATCCGTGGCTCCGCCGTCCGCCGGGCCATCGCCGGGCGGGGGTGCGGCGCTCACCTTCACGCGCGCGGACCGCCATCCCTCGATCTCCGGGTGCGGGCGCTGGTTCGGGTTCGGCCAGCCGGCGCGCGTCGCCGGCGCGTCCCTCGCGATCGCCACCGCGAGCACGACCTCGACACCCCTCCGGATCGGGTGCGTCACCGTCGCGTCCTCGGCCTCCGCGGCCAGGCGCCCGTCCTCGAAGATGGCGATCGACGCGATGCCCGCGGGGTGGGTCGCCCGCGCGGTGATCAGGGACCCCTCGGGCGCCTCGCGCGGCACGTCGAGCGTGACCGTGGGCCGCTCGGCGTACGGGGCGGCGAGGGGATCACCGAGGTAGATGCTCTGCCAGTAGAGGTACCGCTGGTTGAAGAGGAAGCTCTCCCCCATCGAGTATCCGAACGTGTAATGGAGGAGCGTCCCCGCGTTCGGGAACACGTTGTTCTTGGGCTCCAGCACGGTCCCGTGCGCGCCCGTGGCGCCGGCCCTCACGAAGCGCGCGAACGAGGTCTGGTTCTCGTTCGCGGGGCAAGCGCCGCCGTCGGCGGCGCACGCGAAGTTGGGGATCGCCGCGCCGAAGGACGTGAGGTTGCACGCGATCGCGCCGGGCACGTACGTGTTCCCCGCGATCGCCTCGCGGAGATCGGCGGCCCCGGTCATGTAGCCGGCGAGCGTGCGGCCCGAGAGCTTGCCGTCGAAGGTCGGCACCCATGCGCCGCCGAGGCCCGCGGCCGCGAGCATGCGGGTCGTGTACTCGCACTCGGGATCGCGCGCGCCACGGGCGTCGTCCGCGCCCTTCATGCAGAGGAGGTCCGCCTTCGGGAACGTGCCGTCGGACTTCGAGCCGCGGACGACGAGCTCGGTCGCGTCGGTGTAGTCGAAGCCATCGAGCGAGGACACGATCACCAGGTTGTTCGCCCAGGCCCACCCGTCCATGGCGGGCGCGTTCCGGGCGTGGAACGCGCGCGGCTGGTCGATCGCACGCGTGACCCGTGACGCCGCCGAGTACCAGGACTTGAAGGGGTTGTCGATCGTGTAGTCCGACCCGGGTGCGCTCCCCATCGGATAGAGCGGGTTCGCCACCGACGCGCTGTCGTTGCCCGGCTGTCCGAGGCCGGCCAGCTCGGCGCCGTCCGAGGCACGCTTCGCGTGCCGCACCTGGATCGCGGCCTGGAGGGCGACGCCGTACGTCGGGAGCGTGACCGCGTACGGCAGGCCTCGCACGAGCACGACGTAGTCCACGCGCTCGGGGTGAGGCAGCGCGCCGATGCAGTTGTCGAGGGGAGCCTGGATCTTGGTCTTGAAGGTGCTGACATCGATGGTGGCGTCCGACTCCTTCAGGCCGGACACGCCGCAGAGCTGGCGCGAGGGGATCTGGCGGGTGTCCCGGTAGAGCTCCGCGACGCGCACGGCGGCCGATACGTCCGCGTTGTAGAGGACGACCACCGCGAGGGGACCGCCGCCGGCACGCGCGGTCCCCGCGAGGGTCAGGGCCGCGGCCATGGAGGCGATCGCCGCGAGGAGTCGAGCCACCCGCACAGTGTACGCGAAGGCCCATCCGTTGTACCGTCGCCCCGTGCCGAAGGACGACGCGCCGGACGAAGGGGCTCCGCGCAAGAAGAAGAAGCGCGCCGCCCCGCCTCCGTCCGGCTCCGTCGCACTCTCGCGCCTCCAGACCTTGGTGCGCGCCGTCACCCTCACGACGGGCCTCGTCGTGTCGACGATCGCCGTCATGGGCGTGCTCTCCTTCGTCACGACGAACGGCGCGGGGACGCTCGTCGTGTCGCTGATCATCGTCCTGGGCATCCCGTCGCTCGTCACCGATCGCCTGCTCAAGCGCTACGGGGGCGCGGGCGGGCTCCCGTTCGTGGGCGACGTGTTCGCGGTGACGCTCATGGCGATCGCGGTGCTCTTCCTCGCCGCGACGCCCGTGACGAAGCACGCCTTCAGGAGGCAGGGCGATCGCTTCGCCGAGGGAGGCGCGAAGGGCCTCGCCTGGGCCACGTACGCGCTGGGCGGGTACGCCGCGTCGGTCCCCGACCCCGCGACCCTGCCGCCCGGGACGCCCGGCGCGTCCTCGAGCGCCGCGCCGCCCGGCGGGAGCGCCTCCTCGGTGGCACGCTGATGCGCAAGAACGTGGTGCTCGCCGTGCTCGCCCTGCTCCTCGCGGGCATGATCGCGCTCCTCGTGGCGCGTCCACGCGAGCCCTACACGGCGCCTCGCGAGATCGTCGAGTCGCGCGAGGCCGGCGTCGACGCCGCGCCGTCTGGGTCCGCGTCTGCCTCCGCGAGCGCGGCCCCCACGCCGCCTCCCGTCGTCGACGCCGCGTCCGTCGTCAAGCCTCTCCTCGATCGCCCGCTCCGCGTCTCCGCGGCGGGGTGGGAGCTCCTGGCTCCGGGCGTCGCGGACGACAAGCCGTCCCCCGAGCTCACGATCGAGCTCGCCTCCGCGGAGTGGCCCGAGATCGCGCAGGCCCGCCTCGCGCGCGGTGGCGCGGATCCGCAGGGCGCGGACATCGCCCTCGTGCCGCTGCCCGAGCTCGTGCTGGGGTACGAGCGCCTCCGGGCGCTGGATCCGCGCGTGTTCCACGTCGTTGGCTTCTCACGTGGGCGCGAGGAGCTCCGCGCGCTCGCGAAGGACGGCAAGCCGGAGCCCGAGGTCCGCGTGGGCGCGTGGGACGCCGCCGGCCGCGCGCTCGCGTTGTTCGTGCTCGGCGGGCAGGGCGTGCCGCTGGAGAAGGTGCGCTTCCTCGCGCCGTCCGTCCCCGAGGCGAAGGGCGCGCCGTGGATGGCGCAGCTCTGGAACGAGCCCGCCGAGGCTGGCTACCGCACCGTGCTCTCGACGGCCGAGGCCTCGCGCCTCGTGCCGCTGTGCGCGGTCGCGGCGCGGAGCAGCGTCGAGAAGAACGAGCCGGCGTTCCGACGCTGGGTCGATCGCTGGCAGGCGGGGATCGGGCGCGTGAAGGCCGACGCGCCCGAGATCGCGCGCCTCGTGGCCCAGCGCCAGGGCGCGCCGGACGCCGCCTCGGTCGTCGATCGTCTCGGCCGCGTGGAGCTCGTCGACGCCGCGACGGTCGCCTCGCTGCTCGGCGCGACGGAGCGCGCGCCCATGACGATCGAGTCCCTCTTCGCGCTGTACTGGCAGCTGTTCCGTGCCGCGGCCGTCGTCACGGCGCCTCCCCCGGCCACGCCGCCCGTGGTGGCGACGTTCGTCACACCTCAGGCCGCCCCGCGTCCCGACGCGGGCACCGCGCGGGTCACCGGCGACGCCGGGGCTCCCGTCGGGGCGGCCGTGTTCGTGTTCAAGATCCCCGAGGGCAAGCTCGACGAGCGCGCGCTCGCCACCCACGTGGCGCTGACGAGCGCGGTGTTCGATCGCTTCGTGGTGCGCGTCTCCGGCAAGAACGCGCGGGCTGTCGTCGCGGACGCCCACGCCCGCCACGCCGTCGAGGCGCAGGTCTTCGCGGGCTCCGCCCCCGTTCCGGCCCAGACCGCGCTCGTCCTCGAGATCGTGCCTCGCTGACGCCGTCCGGGGCCGTTATCCGTTGACGCCAACCCCCCTCCCGGGGTTCTGTGCGCCACCCGATGAGCACCGCCAGCGCCGACGCGACCGATCTCGCAGCCGCGACCGACACCCCGCAGAAGGGCCACCCCAAGGGCCTCTACTTCCTCTTCTTCACCGAGATGTGGGAGCGCTTCAG
>SXNL01000355.1 GCA_005777185.1 Myxococcales bacterium | reverse complement strand
GTGGGCCCGGTGACCAGGCTGAGGCCGCTCGGCTTCTTGGAGATGTCCGCGATGATCGGCGGCAGGCCGAGCTCGTCGAACGACAGGACCTTGAACGGGATGGTGCGGAGGGCGCCCGCGACCGCGCCGCGCTGCATGAACACGTTCGCGCGGAAGCGCGAGAGGTTCTTCACGCCAAAGGAGAGGTCGAGCTCGTTCGACTTCTCGAACTCCAGCTTCTGGCTCTCGTCGAGGATCGAGTAGAGGAGCTGCTTCGTCTCGACTGGGCCGAGCGGCGCCAGCTTGAGGGGAACGATCTCTCCGTCGATGCGGAGGAGCGGCGGGGCGCCCGCCGTGATGTGCATGTCGCTCGCGCCCTTCTCGACCATCGCCCGGAGGAGCTGGTGGAGGTTTACCTTGAGCTCGCTCGTGGGACCTTGGGTCATCGCCTCTCCTAATCCGACATGGTCACCCGGAGGATCTCCTCCGTCGTGGTCACGCCGTCGCAGATCTTCCTGTTGCCGCTCATGCGGAGGCTCGACATGCCGCCCTTGATGGCGGCGGCCTTGAGCTCCGCGGACGACGCGCCCTGGAGCACCATCTCCTTGAGGTTCTCCGTGAAGCGCATGACCTCGTAGAGCGCAACGCGTCCCTTGTACCCCGTGCCGTTGCAGGTGCGGCACCCGACGCCCTTCATGAGCTTCGCGTTCTGGATCTGCTCGATGGTGAAGCCGATGTCCTTCAGCACCTGCGCCTCGACGGTGAGCGGCTGCTTGCAGTCGTTGCAGATCTTGCGCGCGAGGCGCTGGGCGAGGACGAGGTTGACCGAGGCGGTGATGAGGAACGGCTCGACGCCCATGTTCAGCAGGCGCGAGATGGTCGCGGGCGCGTCGTTCGTGTGCAAGGTCGAGAGCACCATGTGGCCCGTGAGCGACGCCTTGACGGCGATCTCGGCCGTCTCGAAGTCGCGGATCTCGCCGACCATGAGGATATCCGGGTCTTGCCGGAGGAACGCGCGGAGCGCCGCCGCGAAGTTGAGGCCGATGTCCTCGTGCATCTGGACCTGGTTGATGCCGTGGAGGTTGTACTCGACGGGATCCTCGGCGGTGCTGATGTTGTGCGCGGGCTTGTTGAGCTCCGAGAGCGCGGAGTACAACGTCGTCGTCTTCCCCGACCCCGTCGGGCCCGTGACGAGCACCATGCCCCACGGCTGGTGGATCGCCCACATGAAGTCCTCGAGCGGCCCGAGGTCGAAGCCGAGCTTCGTCATGTCGAGCTGGAGGTTGCCCTTGTCGAGAAGCCGGAGGACGATCTTCTCTCCCCAGATCGTGGGCAGCACGCTGACGCGGAAGTCCATCTCTCGGCCCTTGCCGAGCTTGAGCTTGATGCGCCCGTCCTGCGGGAGGCGGCGCTCCGCGATGTCGAGCTGGCTCATGATCTTCAGGCGGCTCGAGATGGCGTTCTTGAGCTTGAGCGGCGGCGTCATCTCCTCGACGAGCACGCCGTCGATGCGGTACCGCACGCGAAGTTTCTTCTCGTAGGGCTCGACGTGGATGTCGCTCGCCCCCTTCTTGATGGCGTTGAGGAGGATCATGTTGACGAGCCGGATGACCGGCGCGTCCTCGCTGGCCTTCTCCAGCTCGAAGAGGTTCAGGTCGTCCTCCTCGCCGGTGAAGTCGATGTCCTCCTCGTCGAAGCCCTGCATCACCTCCTCGTAGGAGGGGCCCTGGCTGTAGTAGCGCTCGATGGCGCCGAGGATGGCCGCCTCGCCCGCGATGACGGGCTGGATGTTGTAGCTCGTGAGGAACTTGAGGTCGTCGATCGCGTGGAGGTTGGTCGGATCGGCCATCGCGACGATGAGCGAGTTGCCGGCGCGCGACACGGGGATGACGCGGTGCCGATCGCACTGTTCCTTCGAGACGAGCTTCAGGATCTCCGGATCGATCTCGTACTCGTCGAGGTTGATCGTCGGGACCTTGTACTGCTGCGAGAGGAAGTTCGTGATCTCCTGGTCGCTGACGTACCCGAGCTTGGCGAGCGCGTAGTTCAGGTTCTGGCCGCTTCGCGACTGCTCCTCTTGCGCCTGCCGGAGCTGGGCGAGCGAGATGAGCTTCTCGCGAACGAGAAGCTCCCCGATGCGGTTGTTGTTCGACATGCTGATTCCTTCGCGCGCGGTGGAGAGGCCGCGCTCGCCCGTCAGCGTACGCGAAATCTCGCAACTCTGGTAGCGTGGACGGGGCGTGGGCTTCTTCGACGACCTGTTCGGGAAGGGGAAGAGCGCTGCTCAGGCCCGAAAGGCCGAGCTCCGCGGCGACCTACCCCGGGCGATCGAGCTGTGGGCCGCGGCCGGCAAGCCCGACGAGGCGGCGCGCGTGATGGTGACGCGCGGCGAGGCCGAGCCCGATCCGCGGCAGCGGCTGGTCCACTTCACGCAGGCCGTCAAGCTCGCGCCCGAGGGTACGGACGCGAACCGCGCGGCGAGGGTCCGCCGCGCCGAGCTCGTGACGACGCTGGCGGGTGACGCGGCGGTCTCGGCGGTGGCGCGGCGTGACATCCTCGAGGCCGCGCGTGATCTCGAGGCCATCGGCGAGTTCGCGAAGGCGGCGCAGGCGTTCAAGCTCGCAGGAGATACCGAGGGGGAGGCGAGGTGCCTCGCGGCCGCTGGAGAGGTCGACGAGCTCGAGCACCTCCTGGCCACCGAGCAGTTCAAGGATCGCATGGACCGGAAGCGAAGCGACACCGAGGCGGAGGTCGAGGTGCTCGCCCGCAGCGGCCGGCGGCGCGAGGCGCTCGAGCAGCTCGACCTGCTCATCGCCGCCAACCCGGGTGATCTGGGCCTGAAGGAGCGCGCCTCGGCGATCCGGAGCCGCCGGGCGACCGGGCCGGGGCTTCCCATCTCCTACCGGGGGCAGCGCGTGGCGATGGCGCTCGGGGACGAGGTGACGATCGGACGGACGGAGGGCACGATCCTCGCGCAGAAGAGCGCGATCAGCCGGCAGCACCTCCGGATCTACCGGAAGGACGGCGCCGTCTGGGTGCGCGATCTCGAGAGCCGCAACGGCACGCAGCTCCGCGGCATCAAGCTCGCCGGCCCGCTGTGCGTCCACGAGGAGCTGGAGCTCAAGCTCGGCAAGGAGGTGCCCCTCCGCCTGTCGCCCTCGGCCATCCTGCCGGGCGCGATCGATATCGACCTCGCGGGCACCCGACACGTGGCTCCCCTCGGCCCCGCCGTCCTGCCCGACGTGGGCTGGACGCTCGCGGCGGGCCACGACGGCTGGATCGAGCTCGCCGCGTCGGTGGAGCGGCCCGCGTTCGTGGGCGATCTCGCGCTCGTGCCTCGCGCCACCCTGCTGGTCGGCGACCTCCTCTCCGCGGCCCGCGGCGGCGATCCCGTCGTCCGCGTGCTCGGCGACTGATACGGTACGAGCGTGTGGTCCTGGTTCAAGCGGAAACCGAGCGGGGTGCCCGTCCCGGCGCCCGCCGGGACCCCCGCCGGCGGCCCGCCGCTTCTCGACGGCGGCGCGAAGGACGACCTCGCGCGCCTCGCCGCCGTGGGCCTACCGGGGGGGCCGAGCGTCGACGAGGCCCTCGCCAGGCTCGCCGCGCTGCGCTCCTCCCCGAGCGAGGGCCGCGCGCTCGAGGAGCTCCTCCGACGGCGCGAGAGCGCGCCCCTCCCCGATCCCGTCGCCGTCGCCGCGGCCGCCGCGCTCGTGGACCGCGGCGAGCTGGCCCTCGCGGAGCGCTGCCTGCAGGACGCGTCGTCGTCCGCGGCGCTCACGATGAGCGCCGACCTGGCCTCCGAGGCCGGGGACGTCACCGCGGCGCTCGCGCGGATCGAGCGCGTACTGCTGCGCGACCTCGACCACCCCGGCGCGCGCGAGCGTCACCGCAGGTGGCGGGCCCAGCTCGGCTTCACGGAGCCCAAGGGTCCAGTCACCGCGGGCGCGACGACGATGGTCGCGCGCGACGCCGACGCGCCGTTCGAGCTCCTCCGCGAGGTCGCGCGGGGCGGTGCGGGTGCGGTCTACGAGGCCGTCGATCGCGATCTCGGCAGACCCATCGCGCTCAAGGTCTACCACCAGCCGGAGCGCGATCGCGCGCAACTCTGGCACGAGGCCAGGGTCGCCGTGGCCCTCGCGAGCCCCGGCGTCATCCGTGTCTACGACATCGATCCCGACCACGGCTGGATCGCGCTCGCGTGGTGCCCGAGGGGGGCGATCCGGGACCTCCTGCGCGAGAAGCGCACCGACGATCTCGCGCGCGTGGACCTGTGGGCCCCGAAGCTCGCGACGACGCTCGCGGCCGTCCACGCGGTCGGCTGGGTTCACCACGACGTCAAGCCCGCGAACGTGCTCCTCGAATCCCGGGAGACCCCGATCCTCACGGACTTCGGCATCGCCCGCCGGAGAGGCGAGCCGAGCCCGGGCGGGAGCCTGGGATTCGTGTCCCCGGAGCGCATGAAGGGCCGCGCGAGCGATCCGCGCGACGACATCTACGGCTACGGCCGCCTCCTCGAGGACGTGCTCGACGTGCTCGACACCGGGACGCGCGCCCGCTGGGGACCGCTCGCCGCGGCGTGCACCGGCCCCGACGCAGCGAGGCCGCAGGACGGCCGCGCGCTGGTGACGCGCGTCCGCGTGGAGCTCGGTGCATGATACATGCAACTCCGACCCACAAAAAAGAACGAAGAGGCTCCCCACGGCGGAGCCTCTCCGTGACCAAGCAAGCGATGCGCGTGACCTACGGGTGCTGCGGCTCTGCGCCGGGAGCGTCCTTCTCCTCGGGCAGCGGCGGAGGCGGCTCGGGATCCGCCTTCGGCTCCGGCCAGGCCTGCACGTAGCGCGGCGCCTCGCCAGGGCGGCTGGCGTCGGTCCAGTGGACGTGTCCCGTCCCCGGCTCGCGCACGTCGACGTGGGCAAAGGAGCTGTTCGGGTAGTATCCGCAGCCGGTATCGGGCATCGTCCGGCAGCGCTCGACGACCTTCTCGTTCTCGATCCCCTCGATGCGGAAGTCGATCGCGCGGCCGACCTGGTGGAGGCTGCCCGAAGACGTCGGCCGGACGCCGGACACGAGGTGGACCTTCGCCTTGCCGCCCTTCGTGAGGTGGCTGACGATCTGCGCGAGGCGCGACACGAGGCCCGGATCGACCTTGCGGATGTGCGGCGCGATCTCCGTCTTCTTCGCGGCCGTCCGCGCCAGATCCTCGATCGAACCCTCCGGCCGCCGCTCGCCGCCGGGGCGGAGGAGGACGGAGAGGCGCTCGAGCGCGAGCGGGGCGAGCGCCCCGTCGCACGTCGCGAGCGAGAACGTGTCCGCCTCGGCGCCTCGCAGGATCTCGACAGGATCCGCGAGGCATGTCTTCGGCGGCTCGACCTTGGGCGCGCGCTCCTTCTTGAGCACCGCCGTCCGCGCGGCGGGCTTGCCCTTCCCGGGCTGCTTGTCCCGCTCCTCGAGGCGCACCTTCTCGATGCCCTTCTTCTTCGAGGGGGACACGGGCTCGGCGTGACGCGCCGGACCGATGCTGTGGCGGGGCTCGACCGCGTGGGGTTCACCCTCTGCTGGGTGCTTGTCGCCGCCCTTGTCGTTCTTCTCGACCTTCTTGTGAGACTGCGCGCCGCGGCTCTTCGTCTCCTTCTGGGTGGGCTTGACCGTCGTGCGCGTCGAGATGGGCACGATCGCGGGCTTGTGGGCGTGGGCGCGCGTCTTCTGCGGCGCCTTCGCGTGCTGCTTCTTGGTGTGCTTCTTCGCCGGCGCCTTGTCGTGCGCGGCGGGGGGGGCAGACGGTCCGTCGCTGGATGCGGGGAGCGTCGCGACCTCCGAGTCGGGGCTGGCGAACGCGTATCCGGGAACGATCGCGATGGCGATGGCGAGAATGGACGCAAAGGGCTTCATCATGTCCTCCGTGGGGCACCCGGCTACAGCCTGGAATTACGTGGGTTTTCCATGCTCTTGGGTGTGACGTCCACACTGTCCTACATCTCCGTACGTTAGCCAAAATTTCGACCGAAGATTTTCTTGGTAGAGTCCCGCGCGATTGGCACGCGACGTTGAAACCCTCGAGGCGGCGGAGTTCGAGTCACGGCTCGCGCGGCTCCTGTCCAGCTCCGGGCAGGGCAATACCGGCTGCGTCGCGTGCGAGCGCTGCGAGGGCTGCGCGGGGTCGACCTTCTGCCGCGAGAGCCGGTACCTCCTCGGCTGCCACTACTGCGTCGCGTGCGAGCAATGCGTGGAGTGCTCGCACTGCGCGCGCTCGAAGCGCCTCGTGTCTTGCTCGCGCTGCGTCGCGTGCGAGGGGTGCGCGCACTCGGCGTACCTGGTCCGCTCGGTGGGCCTCGTGAGGTGCACGTACTGCTTCGGGTGCGTCGGGCTCACCGGCAAGGACTTCCACATCCTGAACGAGCCGTACGATCGCGAGGCCTACTTCGCGATCACACGCAAGCTCGCGCGGGCGCTCCGCCTCTCCGTCGAGTAGCCGTGCGCGCGGTCGTACAGCGTGTGGCGTGGGCGAAGGTGGAGGTCGAAGGCGCGATCACGGGTGAGATCGCGCACGGCCTCCTCGTGTACCTCGGCGTGGGCAAGGGGGACGTCGAGCGAGACACGGCATGGACCCTCTCGAAGGTCGTGGGGCTGCGGATCTTCGAGGACGCTCGCGGCAAGATGGGCCTCTCGATCGGCGACACCGGCGGCGCGCTCCTGGTCGTCAGCCAGTTCACGCTCTACGGAGATCTCGCGCGCGGAAAGCGCCCGAGCTTCGACGGCGCGATGCCGCCCGGCGAGGCGGAGCGTGTGTACGACGACTTCGTGCGCCGGGCGCGCGACACGGGGATCCGCGTGGAGACGGGGCGCTTCGCCGCCGACATGAAGGTCTCGTCGCTGAACGACGGGCCGGTGACGATCTTGATCGAGAGCCCCGGATCGGAAAGGATCGCCCCGTGAGCGACGACGCGAAGGGCGAGCCGAGGACCGAGGACGCCGGCCTGGACGCGGACGGTGTGGAGTCCGGGGCCACCGCGAGTTCGTCCGCGCTCGCGCCCACCGGCGACGTGACGTTCGACGCCCTGTGGAACCGCGCGATCGCGGCGTGGGACGACGACAGACCTCACGCGGCGCTGGTCGCGTACGCCATCCGCACGGAGCGCCTGCCGGACCTGGCGGGGCGTTACAGGAAGCTCGCCGACGATCCGGCCAGGGCCGAGCGCGCGCGGAAGCGACTCGACGGCGTCGTGCTCGCGGCGACGAACCTCCTCTATTCCACGAAGACGCCCGTGCCCACGAAGACGCCCTGGCAGTGGACCGCGACCCTCGCGGCGATCGCCGCGATCGTGGTCGGGTGGCTCGCGTACAGGATCCTGTCCACGGCGCCGTAGGCGACGAATCACTTCCGGCCGGAGCACACCACCGTGCAGGTCAAGTGCGGATCCCTCCACGAGCAGGACCACGACTCGTCCGCAGCGCGGAGGTTGTTCCGACCGCAGAGCGCCGCGCAGTTCTCCACCCTCGAGCCCGCGAAGCGTATGCACGGCTCCACGAGCGGCTCCGGGAAGCGCCACACGGTCCAGTCGCCGCAACGGTGCAGGCCCGATCCTGGCGTCGTGCACGTGAGGGGCGCCTGGGCGGCAGGGGGCGCGACGGACGGAGGCTCGCCGAGGTCGATGTCGGTGGCGGCCCCGCAGCCGGCGGCGAGGACGCACGCCAGGGTCGCGGCGCTCGTGAGGGCGCGCCTCGTCGGATCCCACATGATCGGTCGAGTCTACCCCGGGGCCGCGGCGACGTGGGCGACTACCGGACCTTCCCTTCCCGCCGGGCCGCGCAGAGCCTCCGAGCGAGCGCGACCGCCGAGACCATTCCGCGCGCGCTCGCCACGCCCTTCCCCGCGATGTCGTGTCCGGTGCCGTGGTCGACGCTCGTGCGCACGATGGGCAGGCCCAGGGAGACGTTCACTGCCTCGCCGAACCCGAGGAGCTTCATCGGGATCGTCGCCTGATCGTGGTACATCGCGAGCACGCCGTCGTGGGCCCCCGCCTTCGCGCGGCGGAACACCGTCTCCGCGCCGGTGGGGCCCGTGACGAGGACGGGGTGGCCCGACCTCCTGGAGCGCGCCCGCCCGAGCGCGATCCCGGGGCGAATCACGCGCTCCTCCTCGTCGCCGAGCAGGCCGCCCTCTCCCGCGTGCGGGTTGAGCGCGCAGATGCCCACGTTCGCCCCACCGCCGAAGAGCCGCGAGACGACCTCCGACAGCCAGAACACGCCGGCCGCGACCCGCTCCTTCGTGACGGCGCGGGGAACGGCGCGGAGCGGGAGGTGCGTGGTGACGAGCGCGGTCACGAGCCTCTCGGTCGCGAACGCCATCACGACCTCGCGCGCGCGGAGTCGCCGCGCGAGGTGCTCGGTGTGCCCGAGGACCGACGCCGCGCCGGGAGCGCCGGAGCGCGCGATGACCTCCTTGCTCGCCGGGCCGGTGACGAGCGCGTCGGCCTCGCCCGCACGCACCAGATCGGTCGCCGCGTCGATCCAGGCGAGCTGTGCGGCGCCCCCCGCACGCGTGGGACGGCCCGGCACGCGATCGCGCTCCCGCAGCGCCGACCCCGGCTGCATCACGAAGACCGCGCCCTTCGCGCAGAAGGCCACCTCCGGGCGATCCACCCGGACGATGGCCCTGGCGCACCCGACCGTACGCGCGGCCGCCGCAAGCGCCGCGTGGTCGCCCACGAGGAGCACGCCGCTCGTGCTCGCGGCGCACGCCACCGCGACCTCGGGCCCGATCCCGGACGGGCACCCGACGCTGACGACGACCCGCGGCCTCACGACCTTCCCCCGCGATCCGGACGCGCGAGGCGGTAGCCGGCGCCGCGGACGGTCTCGAGCGGCAGCGCGTCGCCGAGCTTCGCCCGTAGGCGCCGCACGTGGATGTCGACCGTGCGTGGTCCGCCGTCGTAGCGGGGCCCCCACACGCGCGCGAGGAGCGCGTCGCGACCGTGTACGCGCCCGCGGTTCTGGAGCAGGAACGACAGCAGCGAAAGCTCTTTCACGGTCATGGGCACGGGCCGTCCGTCGAGCGTGACCTCGTGCGCGCCACGGTCGATCGTGACGCGCCCGGCCTTCACGCGCTCCTCGTTGGAGAACTCGCTCGCCTTCCACTCGAGCGCGCGGATCCGCGCGTACAGCTCCGCCGGGAAGTACGGGGCGACGACGAAGTCCTCGAACCCGCCACCCGGCTCGACGCCCGCGACGTGACGCTCCGGCACGGAGAGCAGCGCGGGGACGACCGCGAGCGCGACGTGGCCTCGGATCGCGACGAGCGCACGGCGCGCCAGATCGGGCCGGGCGCCGCCCTCCACGATCACGACGCGCACGGCGACCTCGAGCGAGAGGATGTCCGACGGCGGCTCGTCCCACAGGCCCATCACCCGCGTGTCGGCGCCGAGCCGCTGGAGCGTCGCGAGTGCCGCGTCCGGGAGGCCCACGTCCTCTCGCTCGCCCACCACGAGGACCACCTTCGCCGCGTCGCCGCGCCGGCTCACACCTTCGTGCCGCCGACTGTGATGCTGCTGATCTTGATGGTCGGGCAGCCGACGCCGACGGGCACCGACTGACCGTCCTTTCCGCACGTCCAGATCCCGTCCGAGACCGCCACGTCGTGGCCGAGCATGGTCACCTTGCGCAGCACGTCCGGACCGTTGCCGATCAGGTTGACGCCCTTGAGGGGGGCGGTGATCTTGCCGTCCTCGACGAGGTAGCTCTCCGTGAGGGAGAAAACGAAGTCGCCGTTCGCGATGTCGACCTGGCCGCCGCCGAACTTCTTGGCGAAGACGCCGCGCTTGACGCTGCGCACGATCTCCTCCGGATCCGAGTCCCCGCCCACGAGGAGGGTGTTGGTCATACGCGGCATGGGCACGCACGCGAAGCTCTCGCGGCGGCCGTTCCCGGTGGGGCGGAGACCGTAGTGGTTCGCGCTGTGGCGATCGTGCATGTAGCCGACGAGCTTGCCCGCCTCGATGAGCACGCTCGATCCGGGCTCGTTCCCCTCGTCGTCGACGTTCACCGCGCCGCGCGACTGCACGAGCGTCGCGTCGTCCACCACTGTGCACAGCTCGCTCGCGACCATGTGGCCGATCTGGCCGGAGTAGTTGCTCGTGCCCTTGCGGTTGAAATCGGCCTCGAGACCGTGGCCCACGGCCTCGTGGAGGAGGATCCCGCTGTCGCCTGGCGCGAGCACGACCTCCATCTGCCCGGCGGGGGCCTCGACGGCGTCGAGCATGCGCAGGGCGTGCGACGCGGCCTGCTCCGCGTGCCACTCGGGCGTCTTGCCGTCGAAGTAGCCGATCGTCGTGCGACCGCCTCCGCCGCTCGAGCCCTCCTGACGCTTGCCGTCCCTCTCGACGATCACCCGCACACCAAACCGCATGAGGGGCTGCACGTCGCGGGCGCGCTTGCCCTCCGAGGTGACCACGAGGATCTCGCGTATCTCCTCGGCGAAGCTGGCCTCGACCTTCACGACGCGCGCGTCGTAGGCGTGCGCGCGCGCGGCCGCGCGCTCGAGGATCCGGCGCTTGTCCATGCCCGGCTCGTCGAGCGTGACCCTCGGCAGGTCGTACCTGTGGGGCACCTCGCGAGACACGGCGCGCACCGGATCGACGGTCTTTCCGCCGGTCGCGATCTGCGCCGCCGTCGTCGCGGCGCGCTGCATCGCCTCCCACGTCAGCTCCTCGGTATAGGCGTACCCGGTCGCGTCCCCACGCTGCGCGCGAACGCCGAGGCCCATGGAAACCCCTCGCGAGGCGCTCTTCAGGATGCCCTCGTCGAAGACCATCCCGCCCGCGGCCCGGTACTCGAAGAAGAGGTCCGCGTAGGCGGCCCCCTTCGACAGCGCGAGCGTCAGCAGCTTGCCCGCGAGCTCGTCATCGATCGGGATCGCGCCGCCAGGAGCGAAGGGCGCGGAGTAGAGGCTGGATTCCGTCATGCGCGCCCGGACGTTACATCGTGTTAGCCTCGGCCACCATGCCGATGAACCTCCTCCTCGTCCTCCACGTGGTCGCCAACCTCGTATGGATCGGGAGCTCGCTCGCGACGGCGCTCCTCGTGCAGCGCGCCGCGAACCTGGGGGAAGCAGGCAAGCCGCTCGCGGAGGCCGCCCACGAGCTTCTCTACCGTCGCATCTCCAGCCCGGCGTTCTATGCGTCGTTCCTGTGCGGCGTCGGGATGGTGGTGATGTCGGTAGATACCTACATGCGCGCCCATTGGTTCCATGGGAAGCTCTTCTTCGCGCTGTGCACCATCGCCGTCCACCACGTCATCGGCGCCCGCGCGCGAAAGGTTCATGTGGGAGGTATGCAAGCGGGCAAGAGTGGCGGTATCCTCTCGGGGGTTCTTCTCGCGTGCGCCTTCGCGACCGTCCTCTTCGTGGTGCTCAAGTCCACCCTCGTGAAATGACAGGAGTCCTCTAACTCGTGGCGATCGACCGCGACAAGGTGCTGCAGGCTGCCCAGAAGTTCGTCGAGAAGAAGAAGTACGACAAGGCGGTCCTCGAGTACCAGAAGCTGATCCAGGCGGATCCGAACGACCCTCGGACCCTCCTCAAGATCGGCGATCTCCAATCCAAGATGGCAGCCTACCCGGACGCCATCTCGACGTACGAGGCCGTCGGGCGCCTCTACGCACAGCAAGGCTTCGCCCTCAAGGCCATCGCGGTCTACAAGCAGATCCGCGAGATCATCGCGAAGCACGCCCCAGCCCTGTCCGAGCGCTACGGACACATCACACCGAAGCTGGCGGAACTCTACCAGTCCCTCGGCCTGACGAGCGACGCCCTCGCGGCCCTGGACGAGGTCGCGACGCGCTTCCAGCAGCAGCAGAGGGACGACGAGGCGATCGAGGTCTTCCGGAAGATCGTGGAGCTCGACCCCACGAACCCGCTCCCCCACCTGCGCCTGGCGGAGGCGCTGTCGCGGATCAGGGACGTCGACGGGGCCGTCGGCGAGTTCAAGCTCGCGGCAGAGCAACTCGCCGCGCTCGGCCGGCGCGACGATGCGCTCAAGGTCCTCGAGCGTCTGCTCCACCACAAACCCGATCCGGAGCAGTCGAAGATCGCCGCGGAGATCTACCTCGCGCGTGGCCAGCCCGCCGACGGCATGCAGGCCCTGGCCAAGCTCCAGATCTGCTTCCAGGCCAACCCCAGGGACTTCGACACGCTGTCCTTGCTCGCGCGCGCGTTCACCGCGATCGGTCAGGCAGCGAAGGCCATCGAGGTGCAGAAGGAGATGGCGCGCGTGGCGCGCGACTCGGGGAGGCTCGACCTCTTCCGCGAGATCGTCGAGAGCCTGCTCCACGTCGCGCCGCACGACGACGGCGTGCGCAAGCTCGCGGCCCAGTTCGGACAGACGGCCTCGCAGATGGCCCGAATGCCCGAGCCGTCGCAGCACGTGCGCCCACCGCAGGGGTCGGTGCAGGGCCACCCGCAGGCGTACCCGCAGCCGCAGCCGCAGTACCAGCCTCAGCAACCGCAATACCAGCCTCAGCAACCGCAGTACCAGCCTCAGCAACCGCAGTACCAGCCTCAGCAGCCCCAGTACCAGCCTCAGCAGCCCCAGTACCAGCCTCAGCAGCCCCAGTACCAGCCTCAACAGCCCCAGTACCAGCCACCTCGGCCGGCGGTCGGCGCGCCCGCGGTGCAACGCCAGGCCAGCGACGCCGACGTCTCGACCAGCGAGGAGGTGCTCGACGAGGAGGAGTACGGGGAGCTTCTCGACGACGACGACGTCATCGAGGAGGGTGGAATGGAGGAGGTGCACGCCGCCCAGGCGGCCGAGCATGCGCCCGAACCGCCCGCCTACGAGGAGCCACCCGCGTACGCCGGCGAGCCCTCGTACCGCGGCGGCGAGGTCACCGAGGCCGCGGACACCGAGGAGCAGGTCGCCCAGGTGCTCGCGGACGCGCAGTCGTATCGCCGCGTGCGGCTCTACGCGAAGGCGATCGAGATCCTCCGCATCGGCATCGAGATCTCACCGACCTCGATGGACCTCCAGGAGATGTACCGCGACGTCCTCATCGAGGCCGGGTACACGGAGGAGGCCGTCCTCGTGATGTTGACCATCGCGAGCCTCTTCGTCGACTCGCTCGACGGGGAGGCCGCCGCGCAGGCCCTCCAGGACGTGCTCGCGTTCGATCCGCAGAACCAGCGCGCGATCGACATGTTGACGGAGCTCGGGTACGAGATCGTCGACGAGGGCGCGGGCGAGGGCGAGCCCGCGACGGGGGAGGAGATCACGAACGAGGCCGTCGAGCCGTATGCGACGCACGGCGAGGCGCCCGAGCCGGTGGCCGACGGGGGGGGCTTCGGCGCGGAGGAGGCGTACGCGGCGCAGGATCCCTACGCCGCACAGGATCCCTACGCCGCACAGGATCCCTACGCGGATCCCGGCGCCCTTCCATCCTACGATCTCGACGACGGCGCGGCGCACGCGGAGGGCGCGCCGGCGGACGCGAGCGAGCCCCCGGCCGACGAGCCCGGGCGGGCCACCTACGTCGGCATGGGCACCGGGCGCCAGGAGCTCCCGAGCTTCCCGCTGGACGCTCCGGAGCAGGGGATCAACGGGCAGGGGTACGCCGAGACGGGCTACACCGAGGCCGCCTACGATCCCCTCGAGTGGGAGGCCCCGAGCGCGGTGCCGAGCGAGCCGACCGCGCCTCCGCAGCCGCGCACATCGAGGGGAGCCCCGGCCAAGGTCCAGGACCTCGAGGAGGCGCTCGAGGAGTCCGAGTTCTTCGTCTCGCGCGGCCTCTACGAGGACGCTCGGGCGAGCCTCATCGACCAGCTGGCGCTCCACCCCAACCACCCGCTGCTCCAGGAGCGCATCGCGGAGATCGACCACCAGATCGAGATCCAGCGCGGGAGCGGCGCGAGAGAACGCCCCGGCCATGACCGCGCGTTCGACATCGCCGAGTCGCTCGACGGGCTCGACAGCATCGAGTCCGCGCGCGTTCCGCAGCCCGGCCGCTTCGCCGAGGCGAGCGAGCAGATCGACGTCGAGGAGGTCTTCAAGAAGTTCAAGGAGGGGGTCGCCAAGCAGATCGACATCGAGGACTCGGACAGCCACTACAACCTCGGCATCGCCTACAAGGAGATGGGGCTGATCGACGACGCCATCCGCGAGTTCGACATCGCGGCGCGCGATCCCAAGAGCGAGGCGGTCTGCAGTTGCATGATGGGCCTCATCGAGATGGAGCGCGGCAACGTCGACGAGGCCCTCGCGTGCTTCCTCCGCGGCCTCGGCGCGCCGCTGAAGGACCCGCCCCAGGAGACGATGCTCAACTACGAGGCCGCCGTCGTGTACGAGGCCAAGGGCATGGGCAAGGACGCGCTCGCCCACTACCGCAAGGCGATGCAGCGCGATCCGAATTACCGCGACGTGCAGGAGCGCGTGCGGCGCCTCTCCCGTCCCGAGTCGAAGGCGGCGAGCCGCGTCGTGTCGATCCCCGACGACGACTTCGATCGTGCGTTCGACGACCTGATCGGGAAGTCCTGACGGGGCCCCCTCGACTCCCCGGGCGGGGACCCGTCAGCTCCTCAGGATGGCGGCGACGAGGCGACGGACCAGGGGGTTCGGATCGTCGTGGGCGCGCGCCGCGACGAGCACCGGCACGGTCTTCTGCACGTAGATCGCCCGGAACGCGCGCCGGAGCGCGGCCACGTCCTCGGCCGCGACGCCGCGGCGCTCGAGGCCAACCTCGTTGAGGGCGCGGACGCGCGCGCGGTTTCCCTCCACGATCACGAAGGGGACGACGTCGCGCTCGCACATCGATCCCCCCGCGACGAAGGCTCCCTCACCCACGCGTAGGCGCTGCGCGACCGCGGACAGGCCTCCGAAGGTCGCGTGATCCTCGATCGTCACGTGACCCGCGATCGCCACCCCGTTCGCGAGCGTGCAGCCCGAGCCCACGACCGCGTCGTGGCCCACGTGAGACCCCGCCATGAACAGGTTGCCGTCGCCGATCGACGTCGGGCCCTCGGCGCCGCGGTGAAGGCTCGCGTGCTCCCTCACCACGTTGCCGCGACCCATCTCGAGCGCCCCGTGCCTCGCCGCAGGCTCGCGTCGCTGCGGCGCGAGGCCCACCGTGCAGAAGGGGAAGAAGTGGTTGTCGGCCCCGATCCGGCTCGGCCCCTCGACGACGACGTGGGCCTCGACGACGCAGCCTGGGCCCATCACGACGCCCGGCCCGATCACGGCGTACGGCCCGACGCGCACGCCCGACGCCAGCTCGGCGGAGGGGTCCACGATCGAGGTCGGGTGGACGCTCATCGACCCTCGTGCCCCGAGCGCCGATCGTAGACCCGCGCCAGCCCCCGCAGCCACGCGCCGTGCGCCATCGCCGGGTAGCCGGCGACGGTCGCGCCCGGGGACACGTCACCGATCACGCCGGACTTCGCGCCGATCCGGGCGCCGTCGCCGACCGTCACGCCGTCCTTGATCCCGGCCTGGCCCCCGACGACGACACCGCGACCGATCGTGACGGAGCCCGCGATCCCGACCTGCGCGCACAGGATGGATCCCTCGCCGATGCGCGCGTTGTGTCCGACGTGGACGTGCGCGTCCATCTTCACGCCGCGCCCGATCGTGGTGGGGCGCAACGTCCCCGCGTCGACGGTGGAAACAGCGCCGATCCAGACGTCGTCCTCGATCACGACGCCTCCGAGCTGGGGGCTCATGCGGACCGCCCCCCCCGGCCCATGGACCACGCCGAACCCGGGCTCCCCGATCACGGCGTGGGGTCCGATCCGCACGCGCGCGCCGATCCGGACCCGAGGCCCCAGGATGACGCTCCCGGCGATCTCGCAGGCGGGGCCGACGTGCGCGGGCTCCTCGGGACACACGACCGCGTCGAGCACCAGGGCGAGCGCCCACGACGCGTGCTCGTGGACCCAGACGTCGCGACCGGAGAGCTCGCTCCGCCCCGCGAGCGCCGGTGTCGTGAGGATCACGGCGCCGGGAGGCGCCCTCCGGGCGTGCTCGGCCCACCGCGGCGAGAAGAACGGGGCGAGGATCGCCTCGCCCGCCTCGTCGAGCGCCGCCACCCCGCGCGTGGACACCGCGCCCGCCCCCGGCGAGAGGGTGCCGCCCGTGCTCTCCACCCAGGCAGAGAGCGGCCGCGGCTGGAACGCGAGCACGTCAGGGCTTGGGCGGGGCGGGCGCGCCGCCCGCGTTGTACAGCTGGATGCACTTGTCGGTCAGGTCGAGGTCGGTGCGCACGTAGGCGGCCATCTGCCGATCGATGACGAGATCGAAGCCCTCGGTCGTCGCGACGCGCTTGACGATGGCCATCACCTTCTCGAACACCGGATCGGTGAGCTCCTTCTGCTTCTTCTCGAGCTCCTTGTTGTACTCGAGGAACACGGTCTGGAGCTCCACCATCTGCTTCTGCCAGTCCTCGATGCGCTTCTGCAGGGCATCCTTCGAGAGGACCTTGGACTGCTTGTCGATCTCCTCTCGCTGCTTCTGAAGGTCGTTCTGCTTCTTGTTGAGCTCCTGCTGGCGGTTGTCGAAGAGCTTCTTCAGCGTGGCCTGTGCGCGGAGTCCGTCCTCGGTCTGAGCGACGGCGCGCTGCACGTCGACGACGCCGACCTTCATCTCGGCGCGCGCCCCTCCCGCGGCGAACAGGAGCGCAAGGGAGACGAGGACGGACGCGAGGAGTCTGCGGAAGCTCATGAGCGAGCGGGTACCCTCGCCGGTGGCTCCGGTCAAGGGCGCTCGCCTCCACCTACATTTACACACACCGAGGGCACCGTGACCCGAGGTTCACGTGCGGGGTGGCAATCAGGTCGCACAAACGCCAGGGCCATCCCTTGTTTTCGGCGCGCGCGGCTGTCATGAAGCGCTGGCACGAAGCATGGATGCAGGCCTGGCGCGCCTACCTTGCTTCGACTCGCTCACCGCTCTGGAGGGTCCCCCATGAAGTCCATCTTCCCCGTGCTCCTCGCCCTCACCGGCATCGGCGTCGTCGCCTGGAGCGGCTGCGGCCCGGGGAACGAGCGTTACTACTGCGACGCGTCCGGCTGCTGGTCCTGCGACGGCTACGGGTGCAACGCGGTCAAGCCAGCCACGCCGTCCTCGTGCACCGGGACGAAGGGCTGCCCCTCCGGTCAGGTCTGCACCGACAAGGGCTGCGCGCAGGTGTGCGCGAGCGACGCGCAGTGCGCGAAGGGCACCGTGTGTCTCGCCGGCCAGTGCGGCGCGCCGGGCTCCGCGCCCGCCGCGCTGAAGGAGTGCTCGTCGCGATCGGACTGCGAGGCAGGCAAGGTCTGCGTGGCGAACAAGTGCGGGGGCTGCGTCGCGAAGACGGACTGCGCGGCCAACGAGACGTGCTCGGCGGGCGTCTGCATCGTCCCGCCCGCCGCCACCACGTGCAAGTTCTCGAGCGAGTGCGAGGTGGGGAAGATCTGCGCCGATGGCTCGTGCCTCGTGTCGTGCGAGACCACGCCCTGCGCGGCCGGCTTCAACTGCGTGAAGGGCGCGTGTCAGCCGGACGGGAGCGGTGCGATCTGCAAGGGCGACGCGGAGTGCGGGCCCGGGAAGCTCTGTCAGGGCGGGAAGTGCGTCGTGGACACGCGCCCGAAGCCCAACTGCTCGGTGGACGCCGACTGCAACTCTGGCAGCGGTCCCGCGCGGAAGTGCGTCGAGAGCTTCTGCAAGTACACCTGCACGACGGATCTCCAGTGCCGCCAGATCGACGCGCGCATCGGCTGGTGCGCCAAGGACGGCGTCTGCAGGACGCAGGCGGAGGCGAACGCGGAGTGCATCCCGGGCAGGGTCCCCTGCCAGGACGCCAGCAAGAGCTGCGTGGACAACGTCTGCAAGTGATCCCCCGCCCTGCCGGCGCAGGGGAAGGAGCAGGCAGCTAGCTAAGCTAGGTGGCGCTCAGGCGCCCGGGATGTACCTGCTCCGTGGTGCGTCGCACTCCGCCTCCTCGGGCTCGAGCTGCACGGTGACGTACTCGACGTCGAACGCCTGGCGGAGCTTGTCGGAGATGCGGCGGGCGAGGGCGGCGTCCGTGGACGGCGTCCGCACGTGGACCGTGATCGCGTCGTGGCCCGCCCCGAGGCTCCACACGTGGAGATCGTGGATGGCGCCGACGTCGGGGATCGCCTTCAGCACGACGACGACCTCGTTCACGTCGAGGTGAGCCGGGGCGGCCTCGAGGAGGACGACCACGGCGTCCCGGAGCAGCCGTATCGCGCCGACGAGCAGGATGAGCACGACCGCGAGGCTCGCGATCGGATCGACCTGGGCCGGCCCGCCCGCCCGGATCACGATGGCCGCGACCAGCGCCGCGACGGATCCGAGCGTGTCACCGAGGAGGTGGAGCCACGCCCCCCGGAGGTTGAGCGCGTGCCCCTTTCCCTTCCCCTTGGTCTGCCCGTGCCCGTGCCCGTGCCCGTGCCCGTGCCCGTGCCCGTGCCCGTGTCCGTGCCCGTGCCCCCTGTGGATCGCGTCGTGTAACACCCACGCCGACAGGCCGTTCACCACGAGCGCCATCGACCCCACGACGAGCATCACGTCCGCGCGCGGCGGTTCGGATCCCTTCATGTGCTCGAACGCCTCGCGCACGATCTCCACGCACGCCACCAGCACGAGCCCGCAGTTGACGAGCGCCGCCACCGGCTCCGCGCGGCGCAGGCCGTAGGTGAACCGCGCCGTCGGCCGGCGGATCGCGAGCCGCATCGCGAACAGGCTCATGCCGAGCGCGAGCACGTCCATGAGCAGGTGGAGCGCGTCGGCCTGGAGCACGTCGCTCCGCGCGATGCGGGCCCCCGTCAGCTCGGCGACGAAGAACGAGGCGATGACGGCGAGCACGATCCCGAGCCGCTTCGCCTGGCGCGTCTCGCTCGCCGTGAAGGATGGCGGCGGCCGGTCCGAGGGAGGCCCGCCCCCGCGCGCCGGGCCCGCGTCGTCGTGGGTGTGGACGTGATCCATGCACTCTACACGAGCACGTAGTCGTCCGCCTCGCCCATGCTCGTCGTCGAGGTCGTGAGGACGTTGCGCGTCTCCTCGTCGCGCTCGACGGCGAGGAGGTAGAGGCCCGAGAGCATGCCGGGGTGCGCACGGATCAGGTCGATGAACTCCTCGCGCGGGAGGTGGAGCGTGACCGTCGGCGTGACGGCGACCACGTCGGCGTTCGACTTGCGCCGGAAGATGAGCGCGACCTCGCCGACGACCTCGCCCACGCCGAGCGTCGAGATGACGAACGGCTCGTCGTTCTCCTCGTGACCGACGACCGCGACCTCGCCGGACGCGATGAGGTGCATCCCCGTGGACTCCTCGTTCTCGGCGATGAGCTTCTCGCCCTTCTCGAACACCTTGGTCTCGAAGCGCTCGACCAGCGGCGGCCGCTCCTCGATCGCGACCGCGTGGAGGATCGGGGACGTCTTGACGAGGTTGGCCACCATGCGGCGCCGGCAGTGGGCCGCGAGCTCGACCCCGACGTCGGGGGCGTGCTCGGCGACCGCCTCGAGCGCCTCGCGGCGCGCCACGAGGAGGATCGACGGGCGGCACGCGACGACGCTCGCTGCGCGTGGGGCGCGGGAGAGGAGCGCCATCTCGCCGAAGAGGGCGCCGTTGGTGAGTCGGGCGAGCGTGACCGTCTCGACGAGGTCGCCCTCCCGTATCTCGCGCCGCACCTCGAGCTCGCCGCGCGCGACGATGTACGCCTCCGCGCCCTCGTCGCCCTCGGAGACGACCACCTTGCCCGCGGGGACGGTGAACATCTCGAAGCACTCGAGCATCGCGCGCAGCGCTTCCTTGTCGAGCGAGCTGAACAGCGGGATGGGCGCGATGAGGGGCGGATCCCTCTGCGCGGCGGCCGCGTAGGCGTCGCTCGCCGCGTGCACGATCTCCGTCGCCTTCGAGAGGAGCGCGGGGCCCGTGAGGAACGAGCTCAAGGTCTCGAACTCCGAGAGGTTGGGGAGCGGCGGCGGCGGCGGCGCGATCGCGTCCGTCAGGCGCGGGGAGCCCTCCGAGAACGCCGCGGCGATGTCCTCGAGGTGGGTCGCGACGTCCACCCCCAGGAGCCGGAGATCGCCGACCGCCGCGACCGCGAGCGGGAGGTTGCCCGAGTCGATGGCGCGCTTGAGCCCGAGCGAGAACCCCTCGATCGCGGCCTCGGTGCGACCTGCGTCGGCAAGCAGCCTGCACGTGAGGATGAGGGCGCTGGGCACGGAGGCGTCGACGGCGACCACGGCCGCGCTCCAGCGGAGCGCCGCTTCGCGCTCGCCCGCGAGCATCAGCGTGAGCGCGCGATCGAGCGGCGAGTCGGTGTTGTGGCTGCCGGGCAGGTCCGGCGGTGCCGTGCGCATCGTTCCGACATACTACACGCAACCCGGCCTGGGGGGCCACCTTGCCTCTCGATCCGGGATCCGCGACGCGACGGATCAGTCGTCGTCGGGCTCCCGCCGCGAGGTCCGACGATCCATGAAGACGGTCATGGCGTCGGCCGTCGCCGTCACCAGGGGCACCACCTTTGGATAGTCCATGCGCGTCGGGCCGATGATGCCGATGGTGCCCGCGGGCCGTCCCTGCTCCGAGTAGGACGCTCCCACGATCGCGAGCTGGCCGTTGCCGAGGTCGCCCGCCTCGTGCCCGACGACCACCGCCTGGGTCTTCGCGGCCAGCGCCAGGAGGTCGACCAGGCGCCGGTGAGCCCCGAGCGCCGACATCACGCCGCGCATGCCCTCGCCGCCCTGCAGCTCCGGAGCCTCGAGGAGACGCGAGGTGCCCTCGATGACCACGTCGGTCTCGCCCGCCGCGACGTTCGCCACGGCGGCGTCGCCGAGCGCGAACGCCTGACGACGGAAGGCGTCGTGCTGCACGCGCTCGCTCGCGAGTCGTCGCTCGAAGAGCTCGTGCAGCTGCCCGAGCGTCCGCCCCTCGATCACGTCGTCGAGGAGGTTGTGGATGCGGAGGAGCTCCTCCTCCCCGACGTCCGCGGCCAGGAAGCGGTTCTCCACGACGCCGTTCGACATGACGAGCACAGCGAGGAGCTCGCCCGGCATCGTGCGGATGAAGCGGAGGTGCTTGAGGCGGAGCTCGGCGCGCGACCCGACCACCACGGCGACCGTGCCCGTGAGCTCCGAGAGGAGCTTGCCCGTCTCGCGCATGACGTTCTCGCCGCTCGACATCTCGGAGAACGCCGCGTCGATGCGCTCGCGCTCCTCGGCGCGGATCTGCTGCACCTCCATGAGCGTGTCGATGAAGAGGCGGAACGCGCGATCGGTCGGCACGCGCCCCGCGCTCGTGTGGGGCTGATGCAGGTACCCCGCGGCCTCGAGGTCGGCGAGCACGCTGCGGATGCTCGCCGGCGACAGCTCGATGCCCTTCTTGGCGAGCGTCTTCGAGCTCACGGGCTGCCCGGTCGCGACGAACTCGGTCACGGCCGCGTAGAGGACCTGCTTCATCCGTTGCGACAGCTCGGCCATGTCTCCCCGAGCGTAGCGAACCGGCGGCGCTTTTGGCGAGCCGTTCCTCGTGTGCTATGTTTCGTTACCTTGCGCGCATTTCATCGTATTTCCGCGCTGTTGGGGGTAGTCGCCGGCCTCGCGTCGCCGGGCGACGCGAGCGGCTTCGGGGGCGTGCCTTCGCGCGGCGCCGAGTCGCCGCCGATCGATCCGACCACGACCCCCGCGTACCGATACGCGCGGCTCGAGCGCTTCGAGTGCGAGGCCGAGCTCCGGCGGCGGGGCGTCCCGTTCGCGCCCGTCGCCGAGGCGCGCGGCGTGCTCGCGCCTGTACGCCTCACGGGCCCCCTGCACGGCGTGGTGATCCACTCGGGGATCCGCGAGCGCGACCGCGCCACGAGCCCGTTCGAGATCTTCGACTGCCGCCTCGTGCTCTCGCTCGACGACCTGACGGCTTCACTCGAGAAGGACGGCATCGTGGAGCTCGTACACATGTCGGCGTACCGCCCGCCGCCGCCCAGGGTCCTGCCCGAAGGCCAGCTCGGCACCCGCCACGGCGGCGGCCTCGCGATCGACATCGGGTCGTTCACGCGGCGGGACGGCTCGGTGCTCTCCGTGGAGCGCGACTTCCGCGGCTTCGTCGGCGGCCACACGTGCGGCAGCTCGGCGAGCCCCCCGCCTGCGCACCCCGCGGCGGTGGAGCTGCGCCGGATCGCGTGCGAGGCCGCGGATCGCCGCCTGTTCAACGTGCTCTTGACGCCACACTACAACGGGCAGCACAAAAACCACTTCCACTTCGAGGTCACGCCGCGGGTGCGGTGGTTCGTGGTGCACTGAGCGACTCAGGCCGCCGCCCCGAGCGTCTTCTTCAGCGGCTTGTTGAACGCCCAGATCGCGAGCCCCGTGACCACGCCGAGCACGCACAGGAGCCCGAAGAACTCCCACTTCGGCCACCGCGTGTAGAGCTTGCCGATGTACCCGCACAGCACGTTCCCGAAGAAGCTCGACAGGAACCACATGCCCATCATCAGCGACACGATCCTCGGCGGGGACGCCTTGGTCACCAGCGAGAGGCCGATCGGCGACAGGTAGAGCTCGCCCACGGTGAGCAGCAGCGTGCAGGACACCGGCCACAACCAGCTCCCCTTCCCGCCGCCGACGACCATCGCGCCCCAGATCATGACGATGAACGACAGGCCCAGGATGATCGAACCGATCGCCATCTTCGCCACGCTCGTGGGCTCCTTGCCCACGCGCTCCTGCCGCTTCCAGAGCCAGGTGAAGAGCGGCGTCAGCGTGAAGATGAAGAACGGGTTCACCGACTGGAACCACGTCGCGGGGATCGCGTAGCCGAAGATCACGGGCCACGTGGTGCTCTCGTCGGCCCACGTCTCCATCGTGTTGCCCTGCTGCTCGTACACGGCCCAGAACACCACGTTCAGCGCGCAGAGGCCGCAGAGCGCCCAGATGCGCGACCACTCCTCCTTCGTGAAGGGCCTCGACTCCTCGCGCACCGCCGCGTGCGCTGCCTCGAGCCTCTTCCCGGCCTTCTCGTCGGCCGCCTGCCTGGCCTTGCGCTTCGTGAGCTCGTCGTCCGCGAGGTACCTGTTCCCCGCGACGAGGTAGAGCACGAGGCCGAACGTCATGCCGACGCCGGCCGCGGCGAAGCCGTAGTGCCAGCCCCACGCCGCGGCGAGCGTGCCGCAGACGAAGTTGCAGATGAAGGCCCCGAGGTTGATGCCGACGTAGAAGATGCTGAACGCGCGATCGCGCCGGTGGTCGCCCGGCGCGTACAGGTTGCCCACCTGCGTCGAGATGTTCGGCTTGAACGCGCCGTTTCCGATGATGAGGAGCGCGAGCGCGAGGAAGAACGAGTTCTCGAACGCCATCACGAAGTGGCCGATCGCCATGATCGCGCCGCCCACGACCACCGTCTTGCGCTGGCCGAGGTACTTGTCCGCGATGTACCCGCCGAGGAGCGGCGTGAGGTACACGAGGCCGGTGTACCAGCCGTACAGCACCGAACCGTGTTCGTTGGCCTGGCAGGTCTGAACGGCGATGTCGTGCGCGACGTCGGCGGCGACGCCGGCGATCTTGTGTTCGGGGTCGCCCTTCACGAGCGCCGCGGCCTTGGTCTCGATGCACTCCTTCAGGTGGGCCATGTCGGGATCGCCGAGCAGGCGGTGGATGAAGGCCCACCCCTTGACGAGGGCCGGATCGCCGTGGCCGTCGTACGCCTTGCCCTGGAGGGTCTGGCGGATCGTGACGAACAGGTAGTTCGCCATGTACAGCTTCAGGAGCCCGCGCATCCCGTAGTACGAGAAGCGCTCCCACAGCTCGGTGAAGACGAGGATGAAGAGGCCCGGCGGGTGCCCGAACCGCCGCTCGAAAGCCGTCACGGGAACGGGAGGCGGGGCGGGCGCGTCGTCGGGGGCGTCGGCGGCTGCGGCTGTGCTCACGGTGGCGCCTGGGCTACCACACGGGGATCGGGCCACGCAGGGAAAACGCGAGGAGGAGCGCCGTCCCGACGAGGCGCGCGGCCTCCACGCGTCGGCCGTGCGGACGGCGTCGAGGAGGCCGCCGAGCGCGACGAGGCTCCAGAGGATCGCGATCGCCGACGCGATCAGGACATGCGATCTCGGCGACGAGGAACACGAGGTAGAAGGGGACGCCGAGCGCGTGGTACCCGGTGGTCTCGAGCCGCGTCACGGCCCCCTCGCCAGGGCGGCGATCACCTCGCGCATGTCCCGCGGGATGGGCTCCTCGAAGATCATCGCCTCCTCGGTCTTCGGGTGCACGAAGCCCAGGGTCGTGGCGTGCAGCATCAGCCGCGGCGCCGGGATCTCGCGGACCGCGCGGCCGCGGACGTACACGCGCTCGCCGACGAGCGGGTGCCCGGCCTCCGAGAGGTGGACGCGGATCTGGTGGGTTCGGCCCGTCTCCAGCCGACACGCGACGAGGGTGGCGCCGGCGAGGGGCTCGACCGGCTCCACGTGGGTGACCGCGTGCTGGCCGGCCGGCGGACCCTTGCGCGGCCGCGCCTCCCAGGAGCCGCGGAGGCCGTCGCCACGATCCTCCATGATGTGCGATCGGTAGGTGGCGGGGCGGGTCAGGATCCCGTGCACGATGGCGAAGTACCGTCGCGTGACGGAGTGATCCCGGAACTGCGCCGACAGGCTCTTCTTCGCGAGCCAGGTGCGCGTGAACACGACGAGGCCGGTCGTCTCCCTGTCGAGTCGGTGCACCACGCCGAGGTTCGGGCGCTCGCGCCTCGAGCTCGCCGTGCTCGCGAGGTGGGCCCGCACCAGCTCGTCGAGCGTCCCGTGCTCGCGCTCGTCGAACGGCACCGTGCTCACGCCCGCCGGCTTGCGAACGACGACCACGTGGGCGTCGAGGTGCACGATCGCCTCCCGCCCGAGCGCGGCCCCGCGGGGTGCCCTCGCCGCAGGATCGAGCACGAGCGACGCCCCGGCGCGGACGGGCGTCGTGTGCACGGTGGCGAGCTCGTCGTCCACCCTGACCTTCCCGCGATCGATGAGCGCGCGTGCCCTTCCCCAGGAGAGACCGAAGAGCGTCCGGACGGCCTGGTCGAGCATCGCGCCCGCGAGCCCTTCGGGCACCACACAGGTCCGCGCGGGTGAGCGCATTTCACGGCCAGTCACACCCGGGAGGTTATCACGACGGAATGCTTGACATCACGGCGCACACCTCCGCACAATTGGGCTCCACCCTCCAAAGAGAGACCATCCCGTGCCCAAGACCGTCCTGGCCGTCGACGACAGCGTCACGATGAGAAAGGTGCTCGAGATCACCTTCTCGGGCGACGACTTCAACGTGCTCACCGCGGAGAACGGCAGCGCCGCGCTCGCGAAGGTGGGCGAGGCGGACGTGTTCCTCGTCGACACCGTCCTCGGCGGGGAGGACGGCTACGCGCTCGCGCGCGAGCTGCGCCAGCGTGCGCCCCACGCGGGCATGATCCTGCTCGCGAGCCGGTACGCGCCCTACGATCAGGCGCGAGGGCGCGACGCAGGCGCGGACGACTTCGCGGACAAGCCGTTCGACACGACGCAGCTCCTCGACAAGGTGAAGAAGGTGATGCTCGCGCGCGAGTCCGGCGCAGTCACGGCCCGGCAACGCGACGTGGCGGCCGTCGCCACGCCCGCCGTCCCCACGCCCGTCGTGCAGGCCCCGCCCCAGATGCAAATGCCGGTCGCGCACGCGCCCCACGCTCCGAGGCCGCCGCTTCCCACGCCGGGTGGCTTCCCCCGCGGCACACAGCCGTCGCTCGGGGGCGACGCCGCCCGCGCCGCGCAGACCTTGAGCGCGAACCCTGCGCCGCAGCCCGTCCACGTTCAGCCTCCGCCGCCCGCGCCCGTGCAGGCTCCCCCGCCCGTCGTCCAGGCCCCGGCGCGTCCGATGACGGCGCCGGACCCCCATGCCGGTGAGATCACGCGCGTGCACCCGAACGCGTCGCAGGCCGCGCAGGACACCGCCTCGGCCACGCGTCCGGCCGCAGGCGCACCGCCACCCCCTCCGCGCCCGCCCGAGCCCCCGTCGGCGCCCTCGGTCGCGCAGGCGGCGCCACCGACGACACCGGCGCAGGTCGTGTCCACGGCGGTCAACGGCCACATGGCGGCGAACCTGAAGGAGCTCGGGCTCACGCCGGAGCAGGCCCAGGCGGTGCTCGCGCTGTCGCGCGAGGTGGTCGAGCGCGTGGTGTGGGAGGTGGTGCCGACGCTGGCGGAGACGCTGATCAAGGAAGAGATCGCGCGGCTGATGAAGTAGGGTCGGCGGGCGGCGGACAGCCGACGGCGGACGGCGGACAGCCGACGGCGGGCGGCGGACAGCCGACGGCGGACGGCGGACAGCCGACGGCAGATCCGACGGGAGCGTCGACCGCAGAGGGTCGAAGCCCCTCCGTACGCCGTTCCCCCCCTCAGAACCGCGTCTTCACCACGTCCAGCTTGTCGCTGTCCGGAAACGACAGCCTCCTCACCGCCCGATCGATGCACGCCGCCACGCGGTTGTTCGCCGGAGCGACCTTCACCGACACACCGAGCGGCTTCCCGTTCTTCACCGCCGCGCAGATCTCCGCGTTCGCCTTCGCGTCGAGCCCGCAGCTCGCCATGAACGCGCTCGACTGCATGGGCTTCCCGAGCTCGGCCGCCGTGAGGTCGGGCCTCGCGTTCTTCTTGCCCATCACGATCTGCTGCGGGTTCTCGTCGGCGGCCTTCTCGCAGCTCTTGCCCGTGCTGAGCGCGACCGAGATCTTCATCTCCTCGTGGCTGCCCTTGGCGTCGTGGTCGTAGATGGAGATTTCGAGGCGCGTGCCCTCGTCGGTGAGCTTGTGGAGCTCCTCCCAGTAGATGATCTTCTCGCCGACGTACCCGCCCGTGATGTGCGTGAGCGGCACCTCGATGGCAACCGCCTCGCCCGTGGGGGTCTTCGGGTGAACCATGACCCTGTCGCGCTCCTTCACGTCGGGGCCGAGGAGGGAGACCTCGTCGTCGCGCGCCTTGATGTGGACGCGGACGCCGTGATCGAGCGCCTCGAACCTGATGAGCGCCGAGTAGTCGTGTGCGCCGCCGCCCGAGCAGGGCGCGAAGTGGTGGTCGGGCGTCTCGTCGTGGAGATCGTAGGTCTGGTGCTTCGCGTCGGTGTCCGCGCACTTGTGCGTCTCGTGGTGGTCCTCCTTGTGCGCCTGGTACCCGAGCTTCGGCGGCGCGGCGGCCGCGGAGGCCACGCTCGACGCGGCCTTCGGCGCGGCGGCCGTGGAGGGCGGAGGGGCGCTGTTGCCACCGCAGGCAGCGAGCGGGACCATGGCGGCGAGGGCGAGCGCGGGCCAGCCGGAGAGAGCGCGCGTGCGTACCATCGGCCTCGAAGATTCGCCCGTCTCGCCTGGAGCGTCAACACCCGTGCTAAGTACACCCGCCCCATGACCGACGAGGCTCCCGACCTTTCGAAGCCCTACGATCCGCGCGACATCGAGGCCCGCTGGTACGCGTTCTGGGAGGCGCACGGCGTCTTCGAGGCGTCCGACGACCCGGCCGATCCCTCCCCGGTCTACGTCTGTCCGATGCCGCCGCCCAACGTGACGGGGTCGCTCCACATGGGGCACGCGCAGCGATGCACCCTGGAGGACTCGCTCACGCGCTGGCACCGCATGCGCGGCCACGCCACGCTGTGGCAGCCGGGCATCGACCACGCGGGCATCGCCACGCAGACCGTGGTCGAGCGGCAGCTGGCGCGAGAGGGGACGACGCGCCACGCCCTCGGCCGCGCCGCCTTCCTGGATCGGGTGTGGGCGTGGAAGGCCGAGAGCGGCGGGCGCATCTCGCTCCAGCAGCGCGTCCTCGGGGCGAGCCCGGACTGGCGCCGCACGAAGTTCACGATGGACGCAGACATGAGCCGCGCCGTCACCGAGGCCTTCGTGCGCCTGCACGAGGAGGGCCTCATGTACCGCGCGACGCGGCTCATCAACTGGTGCCCCGAGTGCAGGACGGCCCTCTCCGACCTCGAGGTCGAGAACGAGGAGGGGGCGAACGGCGAGCTGTTCGAGTTCGCCTACAAGGTCGACGGCTCGGATCGCGAGATCGTCGTCGCCACCACGCGCCC
>SXNL01000354.1 GCA_005777185.1 Myxococcales bacterium | reverse complement strand
GTTCTCGATCGCGCGCGCGTTCAAGGCGCTGGGAGCGACGGTCATCTACGTGGCCGGGTACAAGCGCGGCGAAGATCTCTTCAAGCAGGACGACATCGAGGCTCACACCGATCAGGTGGTGTGGGCGTCGGACAGCGGCGCGGAGATCCAGCCGCGCCGGCCCCAGGATGCCTACTTCCGCGGCAACGTGGTCGACGCGCTCGTCGCGTACGGCGAGGGGCGGCTCGGTCGCCCGGTCGTGAAGCTCTCCGAGGTGAAGCGCATCCTCGCGATCGGCTCGGACCGGATGATGGCCGCCGTGCGCGATGCGCGCCACGGCGTCCTCGCTCCCATGCTCGATCCGAGGCACCTCGCCATCGGCAGCATCAACTCCCCCATGCAGTGCATGAGGAAAGAGGTGTGCGCGCAGTGCCTGCAGAAGCACCGGGACCCGCGCACCGGCGAGGAGCGTGTCGTCTTCTCCTGCTACAACCAGGACCAGGAGCTAGACGCCGTCGACTTCCGGCACCTGTCCGAGCGCCTCAGGGCGAACTCCATGCAGGAGAAGATCTCCAACGCGTGGCTCGACCACCTCCTCGCGAAGAACCCCACCCTCCTCAGGATCTAGCAGGCCTGTCCCCATATTCTCGCTCTCGCCGTAAACGTGCACGTGCCCGTGCCCGCGCCCGATTTCTGTATCCGCTGCGCCAGCCCCGTCCTGGCGGGTCGCGTCGTGACGGCGCATTATCCCGAGCGTGACGGAAGCGACGAGATCAGCGCGCGGTCCGCTCCTGCTTGGGCGCCGGCGGCACCGCCAGGTTGCCGAGGGGCAGTTCGAGCTCCGACGACCCTGCTCGAGCCGCTTCCCCCGCCCGGCCCGGCACCGGCACGTCGAGAGCGAGAATATAGGGACAGGACCTAGCTGGCGTGTCGCGGGCCGGGTGACGTTCCTCTCGGACGCCGGGCCTTCTCGCCTGGCAGACCTACTTGGGGATGCTGCCGTTGGTCTCGCAGCCGAACTCGATGTCGATCTTGCTCGACTTGGCCTGGACCTTCTTCAGCGCGTCGCACGTGGCCGGGCAGATCTCGATCTTGGTCGGGGTCGTCGGGTTGTCGTAGCGCCAGGCGTTCGGCTTCGCGCAGGTCTGATCGTAGGTGTACTCCGTGCGGACGCTGTCCTGGGTGTGCACGACGTTGACCTTGTTCTTGTCGAAGGTCTGCCCGTTCGGCGGCGTCGGAATCTTGAGCTCGCACGTGAGCGAGTTGCGGATGTCGTCGAGGGCCTTCTGCATGTCCGTCTTCGTCTTCGTCGGGTTCGTCCCGTCGACGATGACGGCGGACTTGGTGCCGCCCGCGATCGCGATCGCGTTCAGCGCCGTGATGTTCCCGACGCCGATGACGTAGGTGGGGATCGTCTTCGCCTTGGCCGACGCGATGGCCGAGACCGAGGCGACGTTGCTGCTGCAGTCGTTCGGATCGCCGTCCGTGACGAGGACCACGACGACCTTGGTGTTCGGGTTCTTCGCCTGCTGCGCGGCGGCGTAGGTCATCGCGCCGTCCAGCGCGGGCCGCGTGGGGGTGCCTCCGCCGGGCGTCGTCGCGTCGAGCGCCGCCTTGAGCGTCGTCGTGTTGGGGAGCGCCGTCATCGGCACCTGCGGCGTGGTGAAGGTGCCCGTGTCGCACGCGTTTCCCTGCGGGAAGAACGACAGCGACGCGCTCACGCCGGTCGCCGACGTCGCGAAGAAGTCCGTGATGCCGGCCTTGCACGCGGCCCACTTGCCGTTGCTGTCCATGCTGCCGGAGCGGTCGTACTGGATGACGAGCTGCACGGGGAGGTTCTCCCCCAGCGCGGTCGCGGTCGCACACGCCTTCGGCCCGCCGCTCGATCCCGTCCCGCCGCTCGATCCCCCGATGCCCGTCCCTCCGCTGGTCCCGCCGTTCCCGTTCCCGTCGATGCCCGGCGGCGCGTTGGGATCCTGGAACTTGGAGAGCCCGTCCTCGCTCCCGCAAGCGAGGAGGAGGGCACCGGTGGAAGCGATGGCGAACGCGAGGTGAGCAATGCGCATGGTCCTCTCCTTGATGCAATCTTCGCGCCTCGCGCGAGTTCGAGTTGAGACGTGTCTGAAACCCAGGCGCAGTTTCGCGTCCTCATTGAATTTTGTGAAGCTCGTAGGACGTCTAAAAAATTGTAGCACGATCATCCTGCGGTCCACAGGCAGCAAGTGGATCGCCGAGGCCTCAGCTGGATGATCGCGAACCCAATGCGAGATGTAGGCCAGGGTAGCGAAAATGGGATATGTCCCCTGCTTCCATGGCGACTCGCTTTCACATCGGCGCGAAGGATCTCAAGGGGGACATCGCGGCGTACGCGAAGCGCTTCGATCTCCTCGAGGTCGCGACGTCGAGTGCGCGCGGCCCCGCGCCGAGCGCCGCGACCCTGCGTCGATGGAGGCGCGCGACGCCGGCCCACTTCGAGTTCTCCGTCGTCGCGGGGCTCACCGTCGATCAGCTGAAGCCCGGGGCCGCGATGGAGGCCGAGGTGGAGCGCATGCTCGCCCTCGTCTCGACCCTGCGGGCGCGCGTCCTCGTCCTGAAGACCCCGACACAGGTCACGCCGGCGCGCGTGTGGCGAGATCGCATGGCGAGCCTGTCGCAGCGGCTCCCGCGGGACGCGACCCGGGTGGTGTGGGAGCCGTCCGGGATCTGGGAGGCGGAAGACGCCGCGCGACAGGCGCACGCCCTGGGCATGGTGACGTCGGTCGACGCCTCACGCGACGAGGTGCCCGCCGGTCCCGTGGCCTACTGTCGCCTCCGCGCCCTCGGCGAGACCCGCTCCTTCGGTCCGAGCGCGCTCGGCAGGATCATCGCCAGGATCGGGGATCGTCAGGACGCATACGTCGTGCTCGAGACCGACGGCGCGCTTGCCGAGTGCAAGGCGCTGCGTCGGCTCGTGGCCACCGCGGGGACGGGGGAGGGCGGCCTCGGGAGGATCCTCCGTCCACGTCGCGGCCTCCCGGGTGACACGCGCGACGTGCACGAGCGGGAGGAGGAGTGACGGCGTGAGCTCCCGCGCCACGGTCGCGACCGAGCAGGTGGTGGAAGAGGTGGCACACGTCATCGCGGCCAAGGGCAACGCGGTCGACGCTGCGGTGGCCGCAGTCTTCGCGGCCGCGGCGGTGCACCCTTCCGTGCTGCTCGGTCCCGTGCACCTCCTCCTGGTCGGTCAGGGCATCGGCCACCGTGCGATCGACGGACGCTCGCTCCAGCCGGGCCGCCGGGCGCGCCGCCCTCGCGGCTTCGTGGACGCGGCATCCATCCCGCCCGCCGCGCGTGTCGCGTCGCCGCGCCTCCCGGGCGCGCTCCTGCTCGCGCTCGCGATGCACGGCAAGTGCACGCCAGGTCAGGTGCTCGGCCCCGCTCGCGATCTCGCGAAGGGGAGCGCCCGCGGCGGCGTCCTCGCGCACCTCGAACGGCGGGGCGCGCCAGGGTTGCTCGACGCTGCGATCTGGGACGCGCTCGCGCGCGCCGCGGGCCCGCTCGAGGGGGGCCTGCTCACGCAAGCCGACCTCGCCGACGCGCGACCGGACACCACGCCTTGCGCCCTCACGCGCGAAGGGGCCGACACCTTCGCGCACCTGCCGTGGGTCGCCGACGACCGCGAGGCCGCGGGGGAGTCCCGGATCGTGATCGCCTCCGATCGCGCGGGCACCGTGGCGCTCGCGGCGTACGAGGTGCACGCGCACGGCGTCCACGTGCCCGATCTCGACCTCGTCGCTCCCCTGCAGGCGACGCCCGTGTGCCGGGGCACGCCGAGGGTGGCCCCCGGCACGCCGTGCGCGTCATGGGCCGCCCTCGCCGTCCGCGAGAAGGAGGGCGTCGTCGAGATCGCGCTCGGCGGCCCTCGCCAGCCCCTCGCGGCGCTGCTCCGCGCGGTCGGCGCCCACCCGTTCGTGAGCCCTCCTGGCTCCGTCGCCCTCCTCCTCTCGCGCAGGGGAGCCCAGGTCGCGCGCGGGGGACCGTCTCCCGCACACCCGGAGAACGCTTGACTTCTTGCCCGACGCACGTAAGGTGCGCCCTCCCCATCCGCCCGAGCCCGCTCGCGGCGAGCCGAGGACCCGACCATGGCGAAGAGCGACATCACCGGCAAGAGGAAGCTTCTGGCGCGCAACGTCTCGCACTCCAACATCAAGACGAAGCGCTGGCAGAACGTGAACATCCAGGAGCGCCGTGTGTGGGTGCCCGAGGTCGGCCGCTTCGTCTCGCTGAAGCTCACGACGCGCGACATCCGCACGATCGACAAGATCGGCGTCATGGCCTACGCGAAGCGCCACGGCGTGAAGCTCTAGCACGCCACGTGGGCTCCGTGCCCAGGCCGTCGGAGCGGGCCTGCGCCCCGTGGTCGGATCGTGTCGTCAGGGGCGGGCCGCCGCGAGGGCGGTGAGGAGTTCGTCGCAGAAGCGCTGGAGCCTGGCGAACCGCGGGGGATCCACGGCGAGCGTCGTCTCGTCCATGTAGAGCCTGCGCGCCAGCTCGACCTGCACCACGTGCACGCCTTCGCGCGGACGCCCGTAGTGCTGTGTCGTGAACCCGCCCTTGTACGGGTCGTCGTGCGCCACCGTCAGGCCGTGCGCCGCGGCGACGTGGTCCACGACGTCGATCACGGACCCCGCCGCGCTCGTTCGCGCGCGGGTGCCGGGCACGACGTCCGCGCGCGCGTGCGACCGATCCGGGTGGCCGGAGCGCCCCACGCTCGGCATCGAGTGGGCCGCGAGGACGATCGCGTAGCCGAAGCGCCGGCGCTTCTCCGCGATGATCTCCGCGAGACGCGCGTGGTAGGGTCGGTAGAGCCACCCGAGCCGCCGCTCGAGCTCGGCGCGCGAGATGGGGCGCGCCAGCACCTCCTCGCCATCGCTGGTCAGACGCCAGACGAGCCCGCGGGTCGCCCGCACCTCGGGTCGCGCCCCCGCCACGGCTGCCGGATCCACGTCGTGCTCGGCGCGGTTGAGATCGAGCACGTACCGCGACACCTGCGACGCGATGACGTGGGCGCCGCGCGACGGCGCGCCCGCGTACAGCGCCTCGACGTGGAGATCGGCGTCGCGCGCGATCGAGGACGCCGGCGCCACCATGTTCGCGAGCGACAGGGGGTCGACATAGACGCCCGCGTGCGGGATCTCGACGACGAGCGGCGTCTCCGGAGGCGCTCCGTCGACGGGACCGCGAGGGTCCGGCGCGGCCGGGCCCTCGACCCGGAACGGCTCGCGCATCACCCTACCCGGATCACCTTGCGTGTCACGAGCTCCGCGAGCACGTGCAGGGCGTGCTGTCGCGGCATCGCGCAGACGTCCAGGATGGTCTCGAGGCTGAGCTGACCGTCGACGAGGGTCAGCATGAAGCCCATGTGATGGTCGAGCCCGAGGCGGGGGAGCACGTCGACGTCGATCGCGAGGACCGGCACGCGGTCGAGCGCGCCGACGAGCGCGAGCGACTCGGCCTCGCTGCGCTGGCCGCGCAGCATCGCGGCCGGCAGGGACTGCGAGGAGCGCCTCGCGGCCGCAACGACGTCCGGGTTGGGAACCGTCTTCTTCGCGTCGCTGCTCTCCGCGAGTGGCTCGGCCGTCGGAACGGTCTTCCGCAGATCCTCCCGCGGGACGACCTGCGACTCGAGCCTTCCGAGCGCGTCACGGCCGGGCTCGTCCGGCCCGCCCAGGGGGGAAGGACCGACCCGTGCTGCCGGTGAGTCGCGTGGCGTGTTCGACATGCCGGTTGACTGTACCGTACGGTCCGGGAGTCGACAGCCAATTCGACGCCGGCGTGGGGTGGTGACGATCCAGCAGCCCCCACGGAGCGCGCATGCGAAGATCGTGAAATCGTAATGATTCCAAGCGTCCACAGGCGCACCTACATGGGCATACATCCTGCTTGGAGGGAGAACATGAGACCCGTCGCCGCCCTCCTCCTCGCGCTCGCGCTCGCCCTTGCTGTCGGGTGCAGCGCGCCCCCGCCCGACAACCCCGAGGGAGCCGAGGACGACTTCTCGCGGACCGACACCGCGGAGGACGCCGTGCTCCCGTACAAGGGCGCGTGGCTCGACGCGCCGCGCGCGCTCTCGGGCGTGGGCCAGTTCGACCGGCTGAAGGGGACGATCCACGACGACGCGAGGTGCAGCACGATGGTCGCGATCGCCGCGGCGATCGTCGGCGGGCCGGACCGTTTCGGGCGCTTCCTCTCGGAGGTCGCCCGCCTCCGCGCCGCGGACCGAGACGATCTCCGCATGGTCGACCGCGCCCGCGAGGCCGCCGACGAGCGCCGCCTCACGCCACGGCATCTCCACGAGCTGAGCGACGTCGTCGTCCGCGCGTACAAGGTCGCGAACGGCGCGTACGACGGGGAGATCTCGCGCATGGTCCGCGCGAGCGGGTACACGAGCATCCCCGTCGGATCGAAGCGCGCGGACATGCTCGTCGCGAGCCTCGAGCCCGGGGAGGTCGTGCCGCTCGCGACCGTGGCCGAGAACATTCCCCACATCACGCTCCTCTGGCGCGACGCCGCCGGCACCGTTCGCCTCTACGACTCGGACGACGTCAAGGGGTCGCACGTCATGCCGCGCGGCTCCGCCCGCTACCGTGAGCGCGTCGAGGATCCCCAGAGCGAGTGGTCGCTCGCCGCGAAATACCGCTGAGCGCGACGGTCACATGCCGAGCTTCGCGAGCTCGGCGTCGCGCTGGTCGAAGAAGGTCTTCATGAGCTCCTTGAAAGCCTCGGGCTCGGGCGTCGGAGGTCGCTTCTTGTCCTCCTTCACCTTGGCGCCCGTGATGGCCCAGAGGGCGTCGACCCGGGCCCTCAGCTTCGCCGGCGCCATGACGCCCGTGCGCAGCTGCCGCACGGCGGCCTTGTACTGCTCGAGCCCCGCGGGTGTGCCCGTGAGCTTCTCGAGGAAGATGTCCCGGTAATGCGGGTTCACGTTGCGGCAGTTCGAGCTGGGCCTCGGCTTGAGGGGATCCGGCGTGTACAGGGCGTCGAACGTCGTATCCGGCCCACCGATCACGAGACGCATGCGCTTCAGCTTGGTGTCGTTGTAGAGGCGGAAGTTGGCGCCACTGGTCGAGAAACCGTCGTAGTCGCCGGCCAGCGCGAGGTCGGCCGCGACCCCGAGGGTCCACTCGTCGAGCTTCACGAGCTGCGAGACCCCGGACACGAACCGGTCGGCCGGCCCGTTCATCACCTCGCAGATGGCCTTCAGATCCTCGCCCTCGCCGAGTTCGTCGTTGAAAGGGCGATCGTAGAACTCGAGGAGGTCTCCACAGCCCTTCGGGGGCGCGACGAACCCCTGGCAGTCGCTGGCCTCGTACGCCGTCCCATCGTTGTTGCCGGCGCCGATGCGGACCATCTCCCGCCCGAACGGCTCCTCGACCAGGTAGAAGCCGAAGGGCTCGCCGTTGACGACGACTTCGGCGTACGACGTGCGTGAGGCCATGAGGCCCGCGGCGCGGAGGGACTCGAAGACGATCGGCTGGCGCAGCCCCGTCGTGTCCTGCCCGTTGTTCTTGAGCCGGATCTCGTCGATGCCCTTGTAGAACTGCGTCCGTACGTTCTTGCTGAAGTCGACGCGAATGTTCGGCTTGTTCGGGCTCACCTCGCGGCTGCCGTAGCCGAAGTTCTTGATCCCCGTGTTGGGCACGCTCGTCCCGTCGACGACGACCTCGGCGGTGAACCAGGTGGGGTTGAAGTCGGGATCGAGGTTCCGGTGCTCCTTCATGTAGCGGTCCCAATCCGCCGCCGGGAGCTTGACCTCGACCTTGTGGATGGTCGTCGTCTCGAAGAAGACCACGCGGGCCGCGTCGCTCGCGGCGATCTCGGCCGGGGTCCGCGGGTCCGGTTTGGGGGTCTTCGGCGGGTCGGAGGTGTCGTCCTCTTCTTCCGGCGTCGTCCCACACGCGGCGAGAGCCCCCACGAGGGCCAGGAAAGTCAAGCGATTCATGTGCATGGGGAGTATGGCAGGGAGGGCCGGAGGATCCAGCCGGGGGGAGAGAAATGGGCGTTCAGAGGGTGTTGGGGCTGCCCGGGGTCCCCGTGCAGAGAGCGAACTGCCCGGTCTTGTCGGGCAGGCGACAGACGGTCTTCTTCGTGGTCCCCACCACGAGGTTCTTCGGATAGCTCGTGCGACCCAGGACCCTGCCGGAGGGATCGAGCACGTAGAGCGCCTCGCCCGTCGAGGCGCTCAGGCCGAAGCCCGCGTAGAAGCACGCCGCAGAGCCACCCGTGAGGCACGCCTCCTTCGCGTGAGGGCCGGGCGGGGGGAGCGCGCCGTTCTCCCCCTTCTTGCCGAGGAGGACCAGCACGTGCGCGCCCGCGGCGATCTTCGTCCCGGGGGGAAACTTGAGCGCCTCCGCCGTCCTCGGGCCGTCGGTGCTCTTGTCCGTGTCGGCGAGGGAGTAACCGCTCAGGTCGACCTCGTCCTGCCCAGCGGGCAGGACCTCCAACCACTCCGGCGAGCCGGTCCCGTTGAACTCGTTGAACACGAGCGGCCCGGCCGCGGGCGCGGGCGCCTCGGTCCCGCACCCTCCGAGCGCAGCCCACACCGCAGCAAGCAGGGCAGAGGAAGGGAGGCGCTCGCGCGGGAAGGAAGGACGCCGCATGGTCGGTCGGTCGGTGAAGTGTGAAGGATCCGGACGATCTCGTGCAAGTTTACGCTGCAATCAACGGGGCGGCCGCTTCGGGGTGGCGCCGATGAAGGTGGAGGAGAGCCGATGGAGGCGGACGTACGCGGGCCCCTCCACGATCGTTGCAGAGAAGGGGCGCACGACGGGAAGACGCGCGATACTGGGAGTATCCTCTTGCAGAAAACGAATTCGTCACGGAAAATGACTGTTTTCGTAACCTGACTGGCACAAACAAAGGCGCGTGCGCTCGACGCACACGCTCTCAGGAGAGATGGGTCAAGTAGGCCTCGACAGCTCAGACGTTCCGATCCCGCAGCTCGACGAGTCCGCGCTGGAGGAGTCCGACGAGCACACCCTGGCCCTGCCACCCGCCCCGGTCGCGCCGGTTCCGTTCGCGTTCTCGCGTGGAAGTGCGTCGGGGCCCGCCCGGATCGCCGACGCGAGCCCGGTTCCGCCGCCGGTGCCCAGCGCCCGACAGTCGACGCCGCCGATGCCGCGGCCGACCCCTCTCCCGCCGGAGGGGAAGACGCGCGAGAGCGTCTATCCGAAGCCCAACCGCCTGTCGAACCCGCCCCCGCGCGCGCTCGCGAAGTCCAAGGCCCAGGACGTCAAGACCACCTTCGAGCGGTTCGAGGTCAAGTACTGGCTCCCCGAGCCCGTCGCCGCCCTGTTCGTCGAGTTCGCCAAGCCGTACCTCGCCGCGAGCCCCTTCAACGCCGCGGGCTCGTTCCAGCGAAACACGTCGCTCTACCTCGACACGCCGACGTTCAAGTTCTTCCACGACCACATCGAGGGCATCCCTTCGCGCATCAAGCTCCGGGTGCGGGGTTACGGAGATCCGCCTCGAGGGCTCGCGTTCTTCGAGGTGAAGCGCAAGGTCAAGACCGTCACGCTCAAGACGCGCGCGACCCTGCCCATCTCGCGCGTCCGGGACGTTCTCCGCGGCCGTGCCGATCCGCGCGAGTGCAAGGCCCACGAGCGCGCGCACCTCGGGACGTTCGTGTCGCTCGCACGCTTCCATCGCGCCGAGCCCGTCGTCGTCATCGGCGCGTACCGCGAAGCCTTCGCGTCGCGCCTCCCCGGAGAGGAGGTGCGCGTGACGCTCGACCGCGAGATCGCCTACCAGCGGCCGCGCGGGTGGGAGCTCACGTGCGACCCGAAGCTCTGGCGGCCGATCACGCCGATCGGGCGCAGGCGATCGGCGGGGCTCGGGTGGGCGCTCCTCGAGCTGAAGTTCCTCGGCACGCCGCCCGTATGGATGGGGGAGATCGTGTCGCGCTTCGGTCTTCAACGCGAAGCGTTTTCCAAGTACACTAGTGCGATTCAGCTGCTCGGAGGAGCCACGTGACTGGAGGTTTCGCATGATCGGGCGGGTTCCGTGGGACGTCTCGCTCGCGTCGCTCCTGCTCGCGTTCGCCGCGTCCACCGTCATCGCCGTGCTCTACACGGCAACCTACCAGGGCATCGGCTACCTGCGCGGCTTCGTGCAGGCGCTCGCGCTCGCTGGCGTGGTCTCCGCCGTGGTCATGCTGGCCATCGGCGACGACATCGCCCGCGGGCTGGGGATGCTCGGCGCGCTCACCCTGATCCGCTTCCGCGCGACCTTGAAGGACACGCGCGATCTCATCTTCGTCTTCGCGTCGCTGGGGGTCGGCGTCGCGTGCGGCGTCCAGGCGTACTCGGTCGCCATCGTCGGCCTCGCGGCGTTCTCGGGCGCGGTCGTCTTCCTGCGGGTGTCGAGGTTCGGGACCCGCCAGCGGTTCGACACGCTGCTGCGCTTCCGCGCCGGTTCCGCCATCGAGATCGACCAGCAGGTGCAGACCGTGCTCGACAAGCACTGCCACGACGTGTCGCTGATCGACGTGCGCGCCGCGGGGACGTTCGAGCAGGAGTTCGCCTACCACCTCACGCTGTCCAGGGCGGGCAGTGAGGTTGCGATCATCCGGGATCTCGAGGGGGTCAACGGCGTCTCGGACGCCACCATCTTCAAGCAAGACGCGACCCTGGAGATGTGAGCATGAGGAAGACGCCGCTCCTGCGCGTGATTTCCCGCGCCGTTCGCGCCTACGGCCCGGCGGTGGTGTGCGTGGCCGCGGGCTTTGCTGGCTTCTCGGCCCTCCGGAAGGGTTCTCTGGCCACGACGACCGGCACCCTGGCGTACGCCGAGGTCGTCCACTACTCGGTGGCGCCCGTCGGCAGCGGCCGCCTCATGGATCTGAAGGTGGGGGTCGGCCAGAAGGTCAAGGCGAGGGATGTCATCGCCGTCCTGGACACCCGGCAGCTCGTCATCCAGCGTGAAGGCGCGCTGGCCGAGCTCGCCCGTCGCCGCGCCGCCCTCGACGCCGCGATCCACGACGCCGAGATGGCCACGACGCGGACCGAGCTGTGGCTCCTGAGGGCGCGCGCCGCGGAGAAGGCCGACCGCGCCGAGCTCGCCGAGGTCGAGACGCGCATGACACGCCTCGACGCGCTGCTCGAGCGCAAGATGATCGGCGCCACGGAGGCGGAGACGACGCGGGAGCGCATGAAGACCCTCAACGCACGCGTGGAGACGTACGATCAGGCCGCCGGTCGCGGTCAGGCGGGCCTGAGCAAGACGCTGGGTGGCGGCATCGAGCACAAGAAGGCCGTCGACGCGCGCGTCGAGCCGTTCCGCTTGGCGGTGCAGGTCCAGGAGGCCGCCGTGAAGGCGCTCGACCTCGCGATCGAGGAGGCGACGCTCCGCGCGCCCGTCGACGGCACCGTCTCGCTCATCACGCACCGGATCGGGGACGCCATCCCCGCGAGCATGGAGGTCGTGTCGCTCACCACCTCCCGCCCCGGTGTGCTGATGGCGGTGCTGCCCGAGGCCGACGCGGCGAAGCTCGCGGTCGGAACCGCCACGCGCGTGCAGCGCGGCGGGTCGATGTTCGGCGGCATGCTGATGGCCGACGTCACCGAGCTGGCCCCCGAGATCGAGGAGGTCCCGATCCGCGCGAGGCCCTCGCCGTCCATCCCTGCGTGGGGGCGCCGCGTCTACCTGCAGCTCCGTGGCAACGAGCCGGTCGTGCCCGGGGAGGCGTTCCGTGTTCATGTCCGCTGAGGCCCTCCTCTGGGCTTGCGTGGTCGCGTCGTTGGGTCCCGGGTGTTCGGTGAAGAAGGCGGACCGGGGCCCGACCCCGAGCGCGCCGGATCCGGTCGCGGGCCGGCCCGTCGCGGTGCCCACGGCGAGCGCGGCCTCGGCCGACGGAGCGCCCTTCGCGGGAGCACAACGGCCCCGCGAGATCGTGAGCCGCAGCGAGCTGGAGCTCTCCGGGATCGCGTGGGCGCCGACCCTCGGCAAGTACCTCGTCGTCAGCGACGACGTCGTGATGCCGGGCGCCGACAAGCACCCCCCGTGGATCTTCGCGCTGAGCCCATCGGGCGAGCTCGATCCCTCGCCCATCGTGATCGAGGGGGTCCCGGATCTCAACGACGCGGAGTCCATCTGCGCCGGCCCCGACGGCACGTTCTTCCTCACGACGTCGCACTCGCGCAACCTCAAGGGACACCTGCCGCCAGGACGCCGGCGCCTCCTCCAGATCGCCCTCGCAGGGAAGAACTCCCGCGTGGTCGGTCAGGTCGACCTCACCGAGGTGCGCGGCACCGACGGCGGGCTCCTCGACGGTCCGCTGGACCTGGAGGCCATCACGTGGCGCGCCGACGGCCTCTACCTCGGCTTCAAGGCGCCTCTCGTCGACGGGCGCGCGACCATCCTTCGCGTCGCGGACCCCGCGGCGCAGCTCGCGGCGGGGAAGATCAAGCCGGAGACCGTGTCACTGTGGGCGCGCCCGAGGCTGTGCCTCGAGAGCCGGGAGGGGCACCCCTGCCAGGGCGTGGCCGACATGACGTTCCTGCCGGATGGCGCGCTCCTCATCGTCGCCAACGCTCCAAAAGGGATGCCCAAGGACGGCGGCGGCGCCCTCTGGAAGCTCCCTGGCCCCGACAAGTCGCCCGCCTTCCTCCAGTGGTTCGAGGGGTACAAGCCGGAGGGCATCGCGCTGTCCCCGGATCGTACCGCCGCCGTGATCGTCTTCGATCGCGATCGCAAGCAACCCGAATGGCTCCGATGGCCTCTGTAGCCCGCACCGCAGTCCGGACAGGTCGCGTCACCACCTCGATCGCCGTCGCGCTCGCGCTCCTGTCGCACGCGGCGGTGGCGCTCGCGGACCCGTCGCCCCCGCCCGCGATCGACGCGCCCATGACACCGGGGGGTCTGCGGACGTTCACGGAGGACGAGCTCGTCGCCTACGCGCTCGCGCAGAACCCCACGCTCAAGGCCGCGCAGCGCGAGCGGGCCGTCGCGAAGGCGGGCGAGCGCGTCGCGACCACGATCGAGAACCCCGTCCTGCGGCTCGAGTGGCTCCACGCCGGCGGAGATCCCAGGGTCAACAGGAACACGAACGCCGTGCAGGATCGGGCAGGGTTCGGACTCGGGCTCGGGTGGAACCCGCCTCGCCCCGGGGAGTACCCCGCGCGGCGCGAGGCCGCGGAGGCACACACGCGCGAGGTCGAGGCCGAGCTCATCGAGCAGGCGTGGAACCTCGAGGCGTCCGTGCGGGCCGGCTGCGCGACCGTCGAGGCGCTGAGCGAGGAGGTCCTGCTCGCAGACCGCGCGACGGAGACGCGGAAGGCCATCCAGGCGGTGCTGAAGGATCGCGTGGCCCACGGCGTGTCCACGCAGCTGGACCTGGGCCTCGCGAACCTCTCGGTCGCACGCGCGGAGCAGGACCACGGCGCGCTCGCCATCCGACGCGAGACGACGCTGCTCGAGCTCGCTGCGCTCGCCGGGATCCCTACGGGCACTCGCATCGAGCTCACGCCGCTCGCGCACCCCGACGCCGACCCCATCCCCGACCTGGCACGCCTCGAGGCGGAGGCGCTCGCGAGGCGCCCGCTGCTGACGGCCGACTCGGCCCGCAGCGCGAACCGGGAGGCGACGCTCCGCGCCGAGCGCGCCCGCCGGTGGCCGTGGATCAGCCTCAACGCCTTCCCGCGGTACCGCATGTACGCGGACTCCGCGGTGCCCAACGACCTCTACTTCGGGCTGGACGTGACGCTGCCGATCCTCAACCAGAACGGCGGCAAGATCGCGGCCGCGGAGGCCGATCGTGATCTGCAGACGGATCTCCACGCGGCTCACGTCGCCCTGATCGTCGCCGAGGTGCGCGCCGCCCGGGCGGAGGCGGTCGGCTGGCGCGATCTGCTCGCGCGGACACGCCTGGTCATCGAGCCCGCGATCGCGGACTACCGGGCCCTGGTGAAGTTGGCCATCGACGGTCGCCAGCTCGACTACCTCGCGCTCCTCACGTCCGGCGAGACGGTGCTCCGGAGCGAGCGCGACCTCGTCAACGCGAAGTTGGCGTATCGCACGGCGCGCCTCCGGCTGATCCGCGCGTCGGGCGCGATGACGCGGCCGAAGCCGGCGAACCCCTGACGGCGCCGGTCGACACCCGCCGGACCTAGCCGTTCGCGGCGAGGGTATAGGACCGGAGAAGCGGGCGGGGATCGTCCTCGCGCATGAGGATCTCGCCGACCAGAGCGCCGTCCGAGCGGCCACGCGCGACCGTCCGGACGTCGTTGTCGCTGCGGAGGCCCGAGAGGTGCAGGGACACGACGCCGTCGGGCACGCCGCGGGAGAGGGCGTGGGCGCGGCCGACGTCCACGACGAGCGTGTCGAGATCGCGGGCGTTGACCCCGACGATGCGCGCGCCCGCGGCGAGGGCGCGCTCGAGCTCGGGCTCGCTGGCGACCTCGACGAGGGCCTCGATCCCGGCCGCGCGGGAGCGATCCACGAGCGCGCGCAGGAGCCCGTCGTCGGGGAGGATTCGAGCGATGACGAGGACGAGGTCGGCGCCCGTGGCCTCCGCGAGATCCACCTGCACCGGATCGACGACGAACTCCTTGGCCAGGACCCCGACCGCCGCGTCGCAGAGCGCCTCCGCGGCCTCTCGCACGTCCTCCCAACCGCCCGCGAAGAACGGCGTGTCCGCGAGGACGCTCACCATCGTCGCGCCCGCCTCCGCGTAGGCGCGCGCGCGATCCCCGGCCGAGAGCACCATCGAGAGGGGGCCGGCGCTGGGGCTCCGGCGCTTGATCTCCGCGATCAGGCGGAGAGGTTGGCCCGCATCCCTCCGGAGCGCGTCGAACGCCCGTCGGGGCGCGCGCGGCCTCGGCGCGGCCTGGCGCGCGAGGGCGCGGAGGCGTGGGAGATCGGCGCGCTTGGCTGCGAGGATGTCGTCGAGGATCTTCAAGGCGGGGCCGCACGCGTCGCCGCCCGCCACGCCTCCAGGGTGGCGTGGGCGCGCCCGGAGGCGACGGCCTCGCGGGCGCGGACGAACGCGTCGCGCGGGGTGATCGCGTCGAGGACCACCAGCGCGGCGGCAGCGTTGAGGAGGACCGCGTCGGTGGCGGGGTGGTGGCGTCCGCTCACGATCGCCTCCAGGCTCTCCGCGTTCGCGCGCGCGTCGCCGCCGGCGAGCGCGGAGAGGGGGCGACGCGCGCAGCCGAAGTCCTCCGGCGTGACGACGATCTCCGTGACGGCACCGTCGTCGAGGACCGAGACGCGCGTCGGCGCCGCGGGGCTGATCTCGTCGAGGCCGTCGTCGCTCCGCACCGCCCACGCGCGCTTGCACCCGAGATCGCCGAGCGTGGCCGCCATCCGCGGCCGCAGTGCGTCCTCGTAGACACCGACGAGCTGGTGCGTGGGTCGCGCAGGGTTCACGAGCGGTCCCAGGGCGTTGAACACGGTGCGGATCCCCAGCTCGCGCCGCGCGCGGGCGGCGTGCCGGAGCGCCGGGTGGAAGAGAGGTGCCATGAGGAACGTGATGCGGTTTTCCGCGAGCGATGCGACCTGCCGCTCCGGCGGGAGATCCAGCGGTATCCCGAGCGCCTCGATCACGTCGGCGCTGCCGCACTGGCTCGAGACGCTGCGGTTCCCGTGCTTCGCCACCGAGGCGCCCGCCGCGGCCGCGACGATCGCCGCGCCGGTGGACACGTTGAGCGTGTGGCCGCCGTCGCCCCCTGTCCCGCACGTGTCGAGCACGCGATCGAGCCCGTGGTCGAGTGGAGTCATCACGTCGCGGAGCGCGCGCGCCGCGCCGGAGAGCACGCGATCCTCGAGGCCGGCGGCCCGCAGCGAGGCCGCGAACGCCGCGATCTCCACGTCGCTCCACGCCCCCCGCAGGATCTCGCCGAACGCGGCCCGCACCACGTCGCCCGGCAGGTCCCGTCTGCAGATGCGCTCGTACACCTCGCGGAAGGTGATCATGAGAGGCTGCGCAGCCAGTTGTCGACGAGGCGTTTGCCCTCGAGGGTGAGGATGCTCTCCGGATG
>SXNL01000045.1 GCA_005777185.1 Myxococcales bacterium | reverse complement strand
CTCGGCTCGTCTTCGACGGGCTCGGGCTCGGGCTCGGGCTCGACGTGAGGAAAATGAGGGGATGCCTCAGGTCTGCGCGGGCTCGCCCCACCGCCTCCACGGAACCTCTTCGCGCGCGAAGCGCGACGGGTGGGGGCACCCTCGCTCCAACGAATGCCTTATCCGAACGGCATTGGGGCTAGAGCCCGATGACGCTCAACGGCACCGGCGCGAACCTGAGCCCCGGCACGACGCCGACCAGGAGCTCGAGCGACGCGAACAACATGGCGCACGAGACCACGACCCACCCGATCGCGGCGAGCTTTCCCTTCGCGCCACCGGCCCATGCCCTCCACGCCAGCACGACGGCGCGCAGGCCCATCCCGAGCGGGATGGAGCAGAGCGGATACGGCGCGAGCGCCGACGACTCCGGCACGACCGGGGAGGCGCCACCCTCGATGGAGAACGTCACGGTGATCATGACGATCGCGAAGAGCAGGCACCCGGCGGCGCTGACGAGCAGCGTGTAGGCCCGGCCCCGCACGGTGAACCCGCGCAAGCCGAGTCCCAGGGAGATCGCGAGCGCGATGAGCGCCACGACGCCGCTCGCGATGTTCGACGACCCGTCGAGCGCGGGCTTGAGGACGCCCGTCACGCCCCAGCCCGGAGGGCGGTGCACGAAGTGGAGCAACGCGAAGAGGACCGGGCAGGCCACGACGGCGAACGCGAGCACCCCGAGGATTCGCGACCAGACGGGGACCGGCTCGTCCTCCTCTTCCTCCTCGTACTCGGCGCCCGCCTCCTCGACCACGTGTCCGAAGCCCGCCCCACCCGTGGCCGCGGCGCGCGGACCGCGGGGCTTGAGGGAGCGCGATTGCGCCGCGTGATTTCCTGCGAGGTCCAGATCCAGACCGGAGCCCATCTCGAAGCCATCGTCCGGCACCGACGCAGGAGGCGCGGCGGGCTTCTGCGCGCGGGAGGACGGGGACGCGAGCTCCGCCGCCGGAGGCCCGGCCGCGGGCGGCGCGGGGGCGGCACGCGGAGGTAGGTCAAGCTCGAGATCCGGGATCGGTTCGTCCCCGCCCAGCTCGAGCTCGTTCCGCGAACGGTCGCTCATGGCGAGGGTTCCATCATCTCCAGAGTAGTGCAACTGCAGGGACTTGCCTCATTTGAGGCGCGCCCCGGCCGGCGTCCCCTCGGGCACGGTCGCGAGGCGCAGGGCATCCGACGGGCCGGTGGCGAGGAGCATCCCGTGCGACACGAGCCCCTTGCCGAAGTCCCGCGGCGCCAGGTTCGCGACGACCACGACGCGCTGGCCGACCAGGGCCTCGGGGCTGAACGTCTGCGCGAGCCCCGCCACGATCTGGCGTGGCTCGGGCTCGCCGAGATCGATCGAGAGGCGGAGGAGCTTGTCCTTCCTCGGGACCCTCTCCGCGGTCTTCACGACACCGACCCGGAGATCGACCGAGCTGAACGTGGCGTAATCCACGGTCGCCGGGTCACTCGCCTCCGGTGCGGAGGGGGCCGCCGCCGCCTCCGGGGCGCCGGCAGGCGGCTCCTTTGGCGGCGAGAGTAGCGCAACGAGCCGCTTCTTCTCGGCGTCGTCGAACACCGGGAAGAGCGGTGTGGCCTTGCCGAGCAGCTCGCCGGCGGGCCGCGGCGCGAACGTGGCGGGCCATAGATCCGTGTCGACGCGCGCGGCGAGCGGGGCGAGGCCGAGCTGCCCCCGCATCGCGTCGCTCCGCGAGGGCATCGCCGGCCACACCATCACGGACAGCGCACGCAGGATCTCGAGGAGCGTGGCGAGGGCGGTGCCGAGGCGAGCCGTCTCACCCGCCTTCGCGAGCGCCCACGGCGCGGCCCGGTCGACGTACTGGTTCGCGAGGGAGCTCACCGCCAGGGTCGCCTCGAGCGCGCGCGTGGGCTCGATGGCCTCCCACGCGCTGGCGGAAGCGGCGATCTCGGCCTCGACCGCGCGCACCAGGTCCACCTCGAGGGGCGTCTTCTCGCCCATCTCCGGCGTGGCCCCGCCCGCGAGCTTGGCGCACAACCCCAGGACGCGGGAGAGCAGGTTGCCGAGGTTCTTCCCCAGATCCGCGTTGTAGCGATCGAGGAGCGCCGCGTGGTCGAAGTCGCCGTCCTGCCCGAACACGATGGCCCGGAGCAGGTGGTACCGGAGCACGTCGGGCGACAGCTCCCGCGCGAGCCGGAGCGGATCGACCGCGTTGCGGAGCGACTTCGACATCTTCTGACCGTCGATCGTCAGGAAGCCGTGCGCGAAGACCTGGCTCGGGAGCTCGTCCTCGCGATACCCCGCGGCGAGCAGGAAGGCGGGCCAGTAGACGGCGTGGAAGCGGAGGATGTCCTTGCCCACGAGGTGCACGACCGTCCCCGACGGCGGCCAGTACCGCGTCCTCTCACCTTCGCCGAGCGCGCTCCGGTAGTTCGCGAGCGCGTCGAACCACACGAACATCACGTGCCTGGCATCTCCCGGGACGGGGATCCCCCAAGTGAAGCTGGTCCGCGAGACCGAGAGATCCCGGAGCCCGCCCTCCACGAAGCTCACGACCTCGTTCAGCCGCGTGGTGGGCGCGACGAAGCCCGGGTGGTCTCGGTACAGCGCGAGGAGACGGTCCTGGAACGCCGAGAGCTTGAAGAAGTACGTCTCCTCCTTCAGCCTCTCGACCGCCTTCATGTGCAGGGGGCAGAGGTTGCCGGGCAGGAGATCCTTCTCGGTCTTGTAGCCCTCGCAGCCGACGCAGTACCAGTCGTCGTACGTGCCGGCGTAGAGGTACCCGTTTGCCTCGACCTTGCGCCAGAAGTCCTGGACGAAGGCGACGTGGTCGGCGTCCGTCGTGCGGATGAACTGGCTCGCCTCGACGCCGAGCTCGGGCCACGCCGCGCGGAACCGCGCGCTCACCTCGTCGACGAAGGCCTTCGGCGTCACGCCGAGCTCGCGCGCGGTGCGGTCGATCTTGAGGCCGTGCTCGTCGGTCCCCGTGAGCAGGTACGCGTCGTCGCCCCGCAGCACGTGGTACCGGCGGAGCGCGTCGGCCACGACGGTCGTGTACGCGGTGCCCAGGTGGGGCACGTCGTTGACGTAGTAGATCGGGGTCGTCACGTAGAAGCGGCGGGCCATGGGGGCCGCGAATCTATCACCGATCGGATGCGCTAACCGAGGGGGCTGACGACCGGCTTGCCCGCCTTGCCGGCGACGGCGCGGCGGGCCTTGGGGGCGCGGTCGAGCGCGCGGCGGAGCGGGACGACGAAGAGGCGATCGATCGCGATCCTGTGCTCGACCGGAGGCGGCTTGTCGGGCACCGCCTGGATGAGCTTGAGATCGGCCATGACCGCCTCGCGGAGGGCCGGATCGCGGCGCGTGGCCTCGGCCAGATCGCCGCCCATCGACAGCTCGCCGGGCATCTGCGCGACGAGCACCACGCGCGCGGCCCCCTGCGAGATGTCCGTCGCCTGGTAGACGGTGGTGAGCGGACCGAGGGACTCGTGGAAGGTGGTGGCGCGCCAGTCGAGAGGCGCTGCGAGATCGAACACGTGGCGGCCGATCGTGAGCGCGGACGGCTCGAGCTCGACGGGGTCGCCCTGCGCGCTCGTCAGGTACACGCGCCCGAGGATTCCCGGGCTGCGCGCCTCGCACAGCTCGAGCAACGCGACCGCGTCGACCGCGGAGAGCTGGGCGTCGTCGGCGTCGCCCGAGAGATCGGCGTCAGCGACGGAGACAGCGCGCGTGCCCAGCCAGGAGAACGCGCGCTCGCCCGCACCCGACATCCGCACGGGGACATAGCGCGTCTCTGGCCGCGACGTGAACGCGAGCAGCACGCGAGAACGCACACAATTCGACAGCACCGTGATGCCGGTGGCCTCGTCCCACCGCATGAGCGTACGCGGTGACGCGGGACCGCGCGGATCCACGCGCCGCAGCTCCATCGTGTCGACCTCCAGGAGGGCGGCCGCCCGACCCCGGACGCGGCGCTGGTGGCGGAGGCTCACACCCGCCAGCACGATCGCGGAGACGACCAGCACGCCGGCCACCGGCGCGGACACGCCGGACTGCGGGACGACCAGACCTGCGCCGGCGAACGCGAGGCACAGCAGAGCCATCGCGCACATCACGATCATGCGTGAGCGGTGCCCAGTCGCGACCGCGGCGGCCGGCGATTCCAGCTCGATGGGAAACCTGGCGAGGACCTTGCTCATCGACCCACACGTGTGGCCCACGAGGGCGGGCCGGAGCCCGCTTGAGCCTTCCTGAAGACGTAGCACCCGGCACGCGCATTTGCCGCCAGTTTGATCGGGGGGCGCAGGTAGGCGTGGGTGGTCTGGTCAGGGCTTGTTGGGGTTCGGGTCCTGGTCGTCGGGCTTGCCGTCGCCGTCGATGTCGCGTCTGGCGAGGGGCATCTCGGGGACCTTCGGCACCCGTCCATCGAACGCCTCGCCCAGAAACGCGACGACGCCACGCTGGATCTCGCGGTAAGGACAGGCCACCTGGTAGCGAGCCGGCTCGTCGTAGAGCGTGAACGGACCTCCGCCTCCGCGCCTGTTTCCGTACGGCGCGACGAAGCTGCGCGTCCCGTGCGAGCCGACGATGTTCGCACCGTGCGTCGCCGGGGAGATCTGCACCATGACGGCGGTGGATCCCGCCCTCGGGCTGTTCGCTTCGCCCGTCTTGACCTCGGGCAGGAAGACCGCGCCGCGCCGCGCCTGCGGCGTCTTCAGGTCGACCGTGCCCGCGTTGAGCCCGGCGTTCGGCGCGGCCACGCCCCAGGCACCGGCACGCGCGAGCGCCTCGCTGGCCTCGTTGGGGATGAGCTCGTCGTAGAGCACCTCGATCTGCAGGATGTTGCGGGGCGGCGTGGGCGTCCCGGAGAGCGGGACCGTATCCATCACGAGGCGCCCCGCGTAAGCGATCGGATCGCCCGCCTCGGAGACCGTCTGCATCAGCGAGACCAGGATGTGGGACTCGTCGAAGCGATCGCCACGGAAGCCGAAGTTGAGCGCGCCGGCCACGCTGATCTGGGCGCTGATGCCCGGCCCATACCCCGCGATCTCGGTGAAGATCCCGCCCCCGCCCACGTTCAGCGTCCACGCGCGCACCCTCGGCTCGAACGCGGCCGCCACCGCGCCCTCGATGGCGCCGAGCGAGTCGCCCACGTACGCGATGCGATCCGCGTCGAGCCTCGGCGTGACGCCGCCGCCAGCGAGCGGCGCGAGGTCGGGAGCCGAGGCGAGGACCTTGACGAGCTGAGCGGTGTCGAGGCCCGCCTGGCGGAGCTGATCGCGCAGGGCGGCGATGTTCTTGAGCCCGCCGAAGAAGTCGAACGGCCCGGTGCGCGAGCCGTTGACGGTGTCGCTGAGGCCGTCGGGGCCCTTGTAGGTGACGCCCGGCGCCTTCTCGTAGTCCGTGCCCGCATCCACCTGCAGGGTCGGGTCTGCGGTTCGCGCGCCGAAGGTCACGCTGTCGATCGCGACCGAGGCCCACCCCGCCCTGCCGAACGTGTTGGCCAGCGTGAGGAGGTACTCGCGCGAGCTCGAGAGTCCGTGCTGGACGATGACGACCGGGTAGCCGGAGGCCGGCATCGGGGCGGTGGGGATCGCGAACGTGACCCAGATCTTCGTCTTGCCCTGCAGCGTCGGCTTCCCGGCCGCATCGACCGCGAACGTCCCGTGCTCGGGATCCGAGTAGGCGCGAGGGCGCGTCTGCAGGTACGTGTCGGCCTGGAACACCGCCGTGCCGACGCGCGCGAGCTGGTCGTGCGCGCGACCGGGGAGGGCCTCGTCGGGATCGTCGGTACCGTCCGGGAGCTTCGGGCGGCTCGCGCCGAGCCACGCGTCGAGGCTCGCCGTGAACCCCGCGGGGAGCGGATCCGTGCCCGAGAGCCGCGCGAAGCGCGCGGGCTTCATCGGAGCCACGTCGGCCTCGGCCCAGGAGAGCTTCGGCGCCGCGCTCTTCTCGAGGTCGTCACGCATGCCCTGGAGCGTCGCGGTCACCTTCTGGGTCGTGTACGGCGCGATCGCGACGATCTCCGCGCCGTCCCTCGCGAGCGACGCCCCGAGGAGGGCGCGGGCCTTGTCCAGTGCTGGCTGGTAGACGGCCCGGAGCGGTCCGGACGATGCGCCGTCGAGGGACGCGCCCTTCGACAGCCTGCGCCCGGCCTTGTCCTTGACGCGGCTCGTGACGATCGCCGCGTACCTGTGGCCCTCGGCGAGGACGAGCCCTCGCGCGGGGCCCACCGCGAGCGACGGCCTCGTGCGAGACGCGCCCGCCGTCTGATCGTCGTGGTAGGAGGCGCGGCAGCCGATCCGCGCCTTCACGAGATCGGACGCCTCGAGGTCGAGGAGGAACACCGCGCTCGCCTCACCCGAACACGCCGCCTCCGTGTCCGGGAGCGAGGCGGGGTCCAGGTCGGCGTACCCGACGGACCCGTCGTCGCCCGCGGGCTTCCCGGCGTCGTCGATGTAGAAGTGCGACGCCGCGGTGCGCGACCAGCCGTCGACCTTCTTCATGGCCGCGAGGATCGCCGGGCTCGTCTGCGTGACGACCCCCTCGATTCCCGGGAGATCGCGGTAGCTGCCGTTGTCCAGGTAGATGTCCGACGGAAACGGGACGTCCATGAACGCAGGCAGCCCGGCGGTTGGCGTGGTGAAGCGAGCCGTGGGCCCGACGGCGGCGGCGGTGTCGGGTGTCGCCCTGCACGCGAACGCGGAGGCGAGGAGCGTGAGACCGGCGAGGGCGACAGGACGCCCGTGACCGACGCGCGAGGGGGCCATGAGGAGGTTCTAGCGGATCCGGGGGACGCCCGAAACGCTATGGCGGGCGACGCCGATCCATCGTACCTTGCGTGCGCTGGAGAGGAAGTCGATGAAACGCGCTTTTTACCTCGTCGTGAGCGGCCTCGTGTGCGGGATGGCGATGGTGTCGGCGTGCGGAGGTTCGTCGACGAACCCCGCCACGACGGACTCGGGCGCGAGCACCGACGCCGCGGTCGACACCGCGGCGCCCGACACGGGCCGCGATGCAAAGCCGCTGGATGGCGCCACGTGCGATCTTAGCAGCGACTTCACCAAGACGCTCCCGGACGCCTCGTTCGACGGGGGCGAGGCTGGAGTTGGCATCACGCCCGCCGTCTGCATCGCGTGCCTCGACAAGAACTGCGCGGCCGAGAAGGCTGGCTGCAACGCGAACTGCGAGTGCAAGGGGGTCGTGGCGGAGGTCCTCGACTGCGTGGGCAAGGGTACCCCGATCCTCGCGTGCGGCGGGCCGCTCCTCAACATGTCCGCGGAAGGCCAGGCCGCCGGACTCCCGCTCGTGACCTGCCTCCAGAACAAGTGCCGGACCGAGTGCGTACCGCCCGCCCTCCAGGACGCGTCCTTCGACGGCCCCGCGGACGCGAAGACCGGCGGGTGATCGCTGCTGGGAGACTGGTGTAACCGCGCCGGGCCATTGCCGGCTGGCCCCAGTGCCGTTCGGATGGGCGCGATCCAGCGAAAAAGAAGGGGTGCCCCCACTCGCCGCGCTGCGCGCGCCGGCCTCCCCCCGATCGCGCGCTACGCGCGCGATGGGGGAGGCGACGAGGTTCCGCGGAGGCGGTGGGGCGCCGGCGCAGACCTCACCCCCCCGTCCCCCTCTCCCTGAAGGGAGAGGGGGCATGTGAACGGGAGAATCGCCTCTCGCAGGGTCTCCCGGTTCAGTCGTGCGTTCTCGAGGCGAACGACGCGGACGCCACGGCGCGCGAGGATCGTCGTGCGCCTCGCATCCCGTTCGCCCCGCTCCGCGTCGTCGTGGACGGCGCCGTCGATCTCGACGACGAGCCTGAGCGCGGCGCAGTAGAAGTCCACCTCGTAGCCGGTCTGGACCGTCGCGATCGCGGCCTCGACGCGCTGCTGGTAGTCGAGCGCCCCGGCGATCCTGGCGAGCCTCTCTGCCTCGCTGGCTTCCGGGATGACTCCCTGCCGACGCATCGGTTCTGCCATGCGGACACGACGGCGCGGCTCGCTCATGCGCGCACAATAAGTTCCATTCCGCGCTTGTCGATCCCCCGGCACCGCTTTCTTTCTT
>SXNL01000353.1 GCA_005777185.1 Myxococcales bacterium | reverse complement strand
CCCTCGCCGCCGAGACGGAGGGCGAGATCGAGGTCGCTGTCCGGCCTGCCCGTTCCGCGCGCGCGCGATCCGAAGAGGATGGCGAGACGGACGTCGGGCGTCGCGTCGAGGATCGCAAGCAGCTGAGCTGGGACGGTGGCGCGGCTCACGCGAGGAGAAGAGTAGCATGCTGCTCCCCGCGGCACCGTCCCGCGATCGTCGGCGACGGCTCCGCGCCTCGTTCACGAGTGACGCGGTGCCGAGCTCGAAGAGGGACAGGGCCATCCAGACGACGCCGAGGGCGACGAAGGATGCGGCCCCGCTCCTTCGTCTCGTCGGCTCGATCATCCCGAGCCGGTATCATGGGCCGCCACCGGCCCGGCGTGTTGGTCTAGGATGCTGCGATGACCAGCATGGGCGGCGCGCGCGCCGAACGGATCGTCCGGGAGCTCTTCGAGGCTGCGGGTGTCGGGGTGGAGGGCCGCGCGGCGGGCGATATCCTCGTGAAGAACGAGGCGTTCTACGGCCGGCTCCTCCGCGAAGCGTCGATCGGCCTCGGCGAGTCCTACATGGACGCGTGGTGGGAGTGCGACGAGCTCGACCTCTTCATCGAGAAGATCCTCCGCGCCGACATGAAGAAGAAGATCGATGGCAGCCTCCGGCTCAAGCTCCTCACCGTTCAGGCGCTGGTCACGAACATGCAGAGCCGCGCGCGCTCGAAGATCGTGGCCGAGAAGCACTACGATCTCGGCAACGATCTCTACCAGGTGATGCTCGATCCGCGCATGGTCTACACGTGCGCGTACTGGAAGCACGCGAGGACGCTCGACGAGGCCCAGGAGCACAAGCTCGAGCTCGTCTGCCGGAAGGCGCACCTCGAGCCCGGGATGCGGGTCCTGGATCTCGGCTGTGGCTTCGGCGGCTTCGCGCTCTACGCAGCCGAGAAGCACGGCTGCGAGGTCGTCGGCGTGACGGTCTCGACCGAGCAGCAGCGCTTCGGCGCCGATCTCGCGCGGCGACGGAAGCTCCCGGTGGAGCTCCGCCTCCAGGACTACCGCGCCGTCACGGGCACGTTCGACGCCGTGGTCTCCATCGGCATGCTCGAGCACGTCGGCTGGCGGAACCACCGGGCCTTCATGGAGGTCGTCCACCGCTGCCTTCGCCGGGACGGCATTGCCGTCCTGCACACGATCGGCTCGAACCACAGCCAGCGGCACGGGATCCCTTTCTTCGAGAAGCACCTCTTCCCCAACGCGGCCTCGCCCTCGCTGGCGCAGCTGGGAAAGGCGATGGAGCACCTCTTCGTCGTCGAGGACGTGCACAACATCGGCCCGGACTACCGGCCGACCTTGCTCGCCTGGTGGAAGAACTTCGAGGCCGGCTACGACTCGCTCGACAAGACGAAGTACGACGAGCGCTTCTATCGGATGTGGCGGTTCTATCTCCTCAGCGCGGCCGGCGCCGTGGCCGCGCGCGAGTCGCAGCTCTGGCACCTCGTGCTCACGCACCCGGGCACGCGCCAGCCAGACTCCCGGCTATCGTGATCACCTTGTCCGCCTGAGTCCGTGGTCTCCTGGGTCGGGAGGCTGGTTTCATCCGGAGGCGTACGACCACGACCCCACGGCCATCCGCGCCCCGGTGCGGGTGTGGAGGCCTGTCGCGCTCCCCGAGGGCCCGAGGGGCTCGGGCCCTCGGGCCTCCCGGTTGCGGTCCCGGAGCGGGGGACGCATGATGTGGGTTGCCATGCGACCGTTCGCGATCCTCCTGGCCCTCCTCGCGACGGGCTGCGGTGCCGTCGGTGGGAGCGCCGTGCGGACGGGGCCGCTGCAGCTCCCCTCGTACGCGGGCGACGTCGCGATCTATCAGGTGCAGCGGCCGCCCGACGACGCGGTCGAGATCGGCGTGGTCGAGGTCCACGGCGTCCACTACGAGGCGGCTGTGGGCGAGCTGTTGCCCGCGTTCGCGCGGAAGGTCGCGAGCATCGGGGGCAACGTCGCGGTCGTCGAGGGCGTGCGCGCGCGCTTCGATCGCGTGGCCCGAAACCAGGTCGAGACGTTCTACTACGCGTGCGGCCTCCGCTACACCTGTGCGGGGTCGCGCGTGTACACCCTCAACGACGAGATCATGACCGTCTCCATGTACGGTCGCGCGATGACGACGCGAGGGAGGCCGCCGTCGCCGCCTGCGAGCACGGCCCCGGCTGCACCCTCGGGCGCCCCTCCCGCACCCCCTCCCGCTCCGCCTCCGGGGGATCCGGCGCCGTGAGACCGCTCGCGGTCCTCGTGCCCGTCCTCGCCGCCTGCGCGCCGCAGGTGGAGACGAACGCCATCATGCTTCGCCCTCCGGCCGCGCGGACGCGCGGCGTGGAGGTCTACGTGCAAGGCCAGGCTCCGCAGCGTGCCTTCTACGAGCTCGGCCTCGTGCAGGCCGAGGCGTTCGGCTCCGAGCCGAACCCGGAGGAGATGGTCAAGGCCCTCACCCGGCGCGGCGCCGAGCTCGGCTGCGAGGCGCTCCTGCGCGTGCAGATCGACGTCGGCTACACGCGGGCCCACGCTGTGGGCGTCTGCGTGCGCTGGCTCGAGGCGGCCCCGCCCGGCGAGGCGCCGAGGCCGCCACCGACCTTCGAGCCGCCCGACCGACGCGTCCCGAAGTTCCAGGAGACGCCCGCGCCCCGCCCGGTCGAGCCGCCACCGTCGAGCATCTCGCCCGGGACCGGCGTCTGACCCAACGGTGGTAGCATCGGCCGGCGATGACCCGGGTGATGTCCGAGATCGAAGCCGTCCTCCTCGCGGAGTCCAGCGTGTGCGACGCGCTCCACTGGGCGTCGCCCGATCCGCCCATGCCTCGCGCGCCGGACAGGAACGCGTCCGGCGGCGCGCTCACCGTGTTGCGCGGCGAGGACGTCGCTCACCTCGTGCACGCGGCGCGCGAGGAAGCCGAGAAGGGAAGGCGGGTCGCCGTCGTCGCCCCCGCCCACGCCGTCGCAGGCGCGCGTCGCGAGCTGAGGACGCTCGTGAGCTCACGGCTGCCGGTCGTGGTCCATGCGGTCGGCGGGGCGGGGCGCGCGTCGTCAGGCCGCGATCTCGTCGCGCTGCTCGACCTCGGGCTCGGGGCCCTGTTCCCGAGCGGGGCGGAGGACGCGCTCGACATGACCCTCGTCGCGCGCCGCGCCGCGGAGGACTGCTCGGTCCCGTTCCTGGTGGTCCACGAGATCGCGCCCTTTCGCAGCGTGGAGACGGTACGCGTCCCCGACGCGCGCGCCTTCGTGGACTACGTCGGACCGGCGATTGACCGCCTCTCGACGACCGACGATCCGTCGCACGCGCTCTTCGCGAGGGTCCCCGACCGCGTCTTCGCGGAGCGTGTGCCCTTCGCGCTCGGGAGCGCCCTCCGTGACCTCGAGGCCTACACGGGCCGCCGTCACGACGTCCTCGAGCGCGTCCCCGACGCGGGCGCCCGCCCGCAGGGCCGCGGACACGGGCACGCCCACGACGAGGACGCCGAGGGCATGCTCGTCGGCCTCGGCGTCGCGGGAGATGGGCTGTGCGCCGTGGCGGAGTACCTCCGCGAGCAGGGCGTGGACGTCGGCGCCGTGCGCCTCTCCGGCCCGCGGCCCTACCCGGGCGCGCGCCTCGCCAAGACGCTCGCGCGCGCGCTCGCCGTGACCGTGTTCGAGCCGGAGGACGAGGTCCTCGCGCAGTCCGGGCCGCTCACGCGGGAGCTGAAGGCCGCCTTCGCGGACGCGATCACGTGGGCGCCCGGGTACCCCGGCATCGGCCGCATACCCCGCATCACCTCGGCCGCATGCGAGCGCCCGGCCCTCGAGCTCGGCCACGGCGTGCTCGCGGCGGACAACATGCTCGCGGGCGAGCACGCCAGGCGATCCCTCCTCTTCACCGCCGATCCCGATCGCGAGCGCTCGCGTCGTGTCGCGGGCACGCGAGCCACGGTCCGCGCCGTCGTCAGCCACGCGGGCGTCGCGGAGGCGTGCGCAGACCCGATCGCGCGAGCCGTCGCGCTCGCGACCGGCCTCCGTGTGGCCGCGGTCGTCCGTCGGTCGTCCGCGCTCGAGGGGCACGGCTACGTCCTCGACGTGACCGCCGCGCCCGATCGCCCGAGGGCCGCCCTCCAGCCGCTCGTGCTCGACGGCATCGTGCTCCAGACCGGCGCGATGTTGAAGCGGGACGTGCTGATCCGCCTCGCGGACGGCGCGCCCGTCCACGTGACGGGCGCGACATCCGCCGAGATCACGCCGCCGGCCGACACGCTCGACCTGGTGCGCGAGCGCCGCCTCGCCCTCCACGGAGCTCCCTCGGCGCCCGAGCTCCTCGGCGCCACCATCGCGGCGATCGCCGCGCACCTGTCCGCCCGCCTCGCGGTCACGCCGGTCACGCCGGTCACGATCGCGCGAGCGATCGGTGAGGTCCTCGGCGCGGACGCCTCGTCTCAGGCCGAGAAGGCCCTCGCCGCGACCGCCCGCGCCGTATAAACTGGACCCGTGCGGTTCGCGCGGCTCGTCGCCCTCTCGACCCTCTTGATCGCGCCGGTCGTGCTCCACGCGGCGAGCGTCGCGCGCGCGCAGGGCCTGGGCGAGTCCGAGTTCGATCTGCCCCCGGTCGTCGCGCCGACCGCGACCGCGAGCGCCTCGGCGCGCGCGCCGCTCGTCATCAAGGACGGCATGGTCCGCGTCCCCGGCGGCCGCTTCCAGATGGGCACGCAGGACCGCTTCGCCCCCGCGAACGAGCGCCCCATGCGCACCGTCAACGTGGCCGCGTTCTTCATCGATCGCTTCGAGGTGACCGTGCGCGCGTACCGCGAGTGCGTCGAAACCCGCGCGTGCCCGCCTCCGCGGAAGACGAGCGCCTCGTGCACCTGGGATCTCGGCGACCCCGACCTCCCCATCTCGTGCGTGCGCTGGGCCGACGCGGACGCTCACTGCCGCTGGGCCCAGAAGCGGTTGCCTCGCGAGAGCGAGTGGGAGTTCGCCGCGCGAGGTACCGGCGCGCGCGGGAGCTTCGCGGGGGTGAGCGGCTGCGGGGGCGCGAACACGCTCCTCCACGACATGACGAGCCGCAGCTGTTCGGGGCGGCGGCCCGCGCGCGTCGGCTCCCACCCCGCCGGGGGCAGTCCGTGGGGCGTCCACGACATGAGCGGCAACGTCGAGGAGTGGGTCGCGGACTTCTACTCCGAGGCGATCACCGAGGCCCCCCCGCGATCCGGCGCGAGCCACGTGCTCCGCGGCGGAGGCTGGCTCTCCTTCCCGTCCCAGGCGCGCACGACCGCGCGCAACTGGGGCAGCTCGGTCGAGGCGAGCCCCAACGTCGGCTTCCGCTGCGCCAGGGACGGGTAACTGGCCCCGTCGCCCGCGCGGATGTATGTTCGCGAGGACATGCCCGATCTTGGCGACCGCGACGAGGACGCGTGCAAGGCCTGCGGCGGCTCGGGCGGCGGGCCTTTCGGGCGCGCCGGCAGCGCGTGGGACGACGACGCCTACGTGTGTCCACGGTGCGAGGGCGCGGGGATCGCCGTGGAGGCCGCGCCCGCCCGAGGCCCGGGGATCGTGAAGGCCGAGCCCGCTGAGCCGGCCGACGAGGTCCGGCGGAAGGCCCAGGAAGGGTAGCGGCGCCCAGGCAGGTCCGGGTAGCCAACTGTCCTACCCGGCGCCTGTTCGATTGACGGGACAGCGCCACTGGACTATCCCCCGCTTCCCACCGAGGGTGTCGAACCCCCGGCTGGCATCAAAGGATCGCACGGATGTTGCTCGCATTTCTGCAGGACGTCGGCTCCAAGAGCGTCGCTCAACCCGGTGCGCCCAGCCCCGCAGGGGGTGGCGGCGGCTCGCAGGGTCAGCCTGGCGGCATGCTCACGATGCTCCTGCCCTTCCTCATCATGGTGCCCTTCCTCTTCATGATGTTCCGGCGACAGAAGAAGGAGCAGGAGGCGCGTTCGAGCCTGAAGAAGGGCGACATGGTCGTCGCGCAGTCGGGCCTCATCGGCGAGCTCGTCGAGCTCGAGGACAAGGTCGCGAAGATCAAGATCGCCCCCGGCACCACCGTCCGCGTGCTCGCGTCGAGCCTCGGCCCGTTCGATCCCACGCCCGCCAAGTCCGACAAGGATCTGAAGGACCTCAAGGACGCGAAGACGGCGGAAGCCAAGAAATGAACCCGTCCCCGCGCGGGTTCGAGTGACCGTATGACCGCCACGAAGAGGAACCTCCTCATCCTTGTCCTCGGCGCCGTCCTGGCGGCCGTGGCCTTCCAGCGCGCCGACTCCTTCTGGGGGCTCGTCGTCTCGTGCCTGGTCGCTCTCTGGGCGCTCATCGGCATGCTCCCCATCATGGACGGCGCCTGGCGCGTGCGCGTGGGCTTCGCCGTGTGCGCCTTCGCCCTGGCGAACGTCGCGCTCTGGCCCACGTTCCACGGCCTCTCGGGCGGCAAGATCCCGTGCCCCGCCTACGTGAAGGACCGCATCACCTTCGGCATCGTGAAGGGCCTCGACCTCCAGGGCGGGATGCGCCTCGTCTACACGGTCGAGGTCGACGAGGCCATCCGCGACAAGCGCGATCACTTCGCCGACGACATGCGGCAGGAGCTGGCCGTGGGCTACGGGATCCACACCGGCGAGGGCCTCCTCAAGCAGGACGAGCTGAAGAAGCTGGACGAGAAGGTCCACATCTCCACGCCCGAGAGCGGTCTCCTCCGCGTCGTCTTCAAGGATGCGGCCGACGTCTCGAAGATCGACGAGCGCTTCCAGAAGAAGTTCAACCAGGAGCTCGGCCAGTCCAAGGGCAAGGCCCCCGGCGAGGTGGTCTTCAAGATCCGCACCGACGTCGAGACGGCGATCCGCGAGCGCGCCGTCACCCAGGCGAAGGAGACGGTCAACCGCCGCGTCGACGAGCTCGGCCTGCGCGAGGCGAGCGTGACCGTCCGCGACGAGGACATCATCGTGGAGGTCCCCGGCAAGGACAAGGAGTCCTTCGACAACATCAAGGAGATCATCCGCAAGACGGCCCGCCTCGAGTTCAAGATGGTGGACGACGAGGCGGACTTCTTCGGCAAGGTCAAGGACACGGACCTCCCCGAGGGCGAGGGCATCTCGATCTACCAGGAGAACGCCCCCGCGGGCGCCGGCAAGACGGTGCAGTCCCACTTCGCGCGCATGGTCAAGCGCGACAACGAGGAGATGAAGGACACCCGCGAGCGCTTCAAGCGCTGGGCGAAGACCCTCTCGGTGCCGGACGACCACGTCGTCGGCTTCGAGGAGATCATCGACTGGGATCCGGACCTGGGCAAGACGACCGAGATCGGCTGGCGCACCTTCTACCTGTACAGCCGCGCCGAGGTGACGGGCGACTACATCACCGACGCGATGGTCGCGCAGGACACCCAGAGCGGCACGGGCGGCTTCTACGTGGCGCTCACGTTCAGCCCTGCGGGGAGCGACCGCTTCGAGGAGGTCACCGGCGCGAACGTGCAGCGCAGGTTCGCGATCATCCTGGACGACGTGATCAACTCGGCGCCCGTCATCAAGACGAAGATCGGCGGCGGGCGCGCGAGCATCACGCTCGGCGGCGGCGATCCCGAGAAGCAGCTCAAGGACGCGAAGAAGCTCGAGATGGTGCTCCGCTCGGGGGCCCTCCCGGCGCCCATCACGCCGTCCAACGAGTCGCTCATCGGCCCGACGCTCGGCGAGGACTCCATCCGGAAGGGGACCACCGGCGCCCTCTTCGGCGGCCTCCTCGTGCTCGTCTTCATGGTCCTCTACTACCGCAAGGCCGGCGTCGTCGCCGACATGGCGGTGCTGATGAACCTGTTCCTCCAGATGGCGATCCTCGCCTCGTTCAGCGGCACGCTGACCCTGCCCGGTATCGCCGGCCTCGCGCTGACCATCGGCATGGCCGTCGACGCGAACGTGCTGATCAACGAGCGCATCCGCGAGGAGCTCCGCGCCGGCCGCAGCGTCCGCGCCGCGGTCGAGGCCGGGTACGACAAGGCGTTCTCGTCGATCATGGACGGGCACGTCACCGTCTTCATCTCGGGCCTCATCCTCGCGCAGTACGGGTCGGGCCCCGTGAAGGGCTTCGCGGTCACGCTCATCATCGGCATCGTCGCGAGCATCTACACCGGCGTCTTCTGCACGCGCATCGTGTTCGACTGGTGGGCGCGGGGGGCGAAGGTGAAGTCGCTCTCCGTCGGCGCCGAGTTCGGGGGCAACCAGAGGGAGGCGGCCTCCTAGCCATGGAGTTCTTCAAGCAGCACAAAGTCTACGACTTCATGGGGATGCGCCGCTTCTGGATCACCCTGTCGGTGTCGCTCGTGGCGCTCTCGACGTTCCTCGTCTTCTGGCCGGGGCCCAACTACGGCACCGACTTCCGCGGCGGCACCGAGATCGAGGTCGCCTTCGAGAAGCCGGTCGACGCGGCGAAGATCCGCGATGCCGTCGCGAGCTCGCACCAGTTCTCCGAGCCGGACATCGTGGAGGTCCGCAGCGACAAGCACCCGCACCAGTTCCTGATCCGCGTCCAGGAGGTGAGCGAGGTCCAGGCGAGCGTGAAGCAGCAGCTCAAGCAGGCGCTGTGCCTCACGAGCGAGTCGGCGAGCCCCCTCTCGGACACGACGAAGTGCCCGGAGACCAACCGGGCGACCGAGGTCAAGTTCTCGGCGGGCGGCGACAAGATCAGCGCGCGCTACGACGCCGACCCGAGCATGGAGAAGCTGAAGGAGCAGATCGCGAGCGTCCCGGGCGTCAAGCTCCGCGTGAGCGCGACCAACCCGCAGGTCGTGAACCCGCGCGATCATCGCGTGGAGATCCAGCTCCAGAGCAAGGGCGACCTCCTGATGGACGTGCTCCGCGCCCAGCTCGGGAAGGACATGGTGCCCGAGGCGGCCCTCCGCGTCGAGTGGGTGGGCCCGAAGGCCGGCAAGCAGCTCCGCGACAGCGCGCGCAACTCGGTCGCGATCGCGATCGTCTTCATCATGCTCTACCTCGCGTTCCGGTTCGACCTCCGGTTCGCCCCCGGGGTCGTGCTGGCGTGCGTGCACGACGCGATGGTGGTCATCGGCGTGTTCATCGTCTTCCGGCGGGAGGTCACGCTCTCCACCGTCGCGGCCGTGCTCACGATCATCGGCTACTCGATGAACGACACCGTCATCATCTACGACCGCATCCGCGAGAACCTGGGCAAGCACCGCGGGAAGTCCTTCAGCCAGATCATCAACCTCTCCGTGTCCGAGACGCTGAGCCGCACCATCCTGACGAGCGGTGCCACGATGCTCTCGGTCCTGCCGTTCTTCGTGTGGGGCACCGGGGTGATCAAGGACTTCGCGCTCGCGATGGTCGCGGGTATCATCGCGGGCACGTACTCGAGCATCTACGTCGCGGCTCCGCTCACGGAGTGGATCGACATGAAGATGGCCAGGTCGGGGGACGTGAAGAAGCGGCTCGCGGGCCCCAGGGAGTGACGGGGTAGGCCCCGGGCCGGGCCCCGGGAGGCCCGACAATCGCGGCGAGTCCTTGACGGCCTGACGTGCTAGGCTTGGCGGGTCGGCGAGCCCTTTCCGCGGCGGCTACACGAGCTACCCCTGTGTTCGGCATCATCCTCGTCCCCCTGTGCATGTTCACGGTCTACGCCGTCGCCAGGCGGTTGGGCGCGTCGCAGCGCCTCATCCGCGTCTTGCTGCTGGCGTTCGCTCTTCGCATGGGCTTCCTGTTCGTCGTCCGGGACGTCCAGTGGTTCTCCCACCCCGCGGGGGGCGACTCCGTCGGCTACGAGATGCTCGCCGGCCTGGTGGTCGAGTACTGGGAGAACCGCGGCTTCGCCTACATCACCGTCGACCAGTTGCCCGTCATCGGTCCCACGACGCTGCCCATCAACCTCTTCGCGCTCGTCATGTACCTGAACGGCGGGCCCACCCGCGCCGGGTGCACCGCGATCATCGCGATGATGGCGTGCTTCACGTGCCTCTTGTTCCTCCGCCTCGCCAGGTACCTCGGCGCGGACGAGAAGATCGCGGAGCGCGTGATGTACCTGATCCTCTTCATGCCGAGCTTCATGCTCTACACGTCCGACATGTTCAAGGACGGCCTCGTCATCTTCTGCGTCATCGGCGCCGTGGGCAGTTCGACCCGCCTCGCGCGACGCTTCACGATGCCGGATTTCATCCTCGGCGTGGTGTGCCTCGCGGCCGTGTGGGGCATCCGCTATTACCTCCTGTTCGCGTGCATCACGCCGCTCCTCGTGGGCCTCGCCGGTTTCGGGGGGCGGTCCATGGTGCGCCCGGTGATGGTGTCCCTGGGCATCGTGTGCATGGCGATGGCCGTCGGGGCCTACACGCACATCATCGAGGACGCACGGGAGTCGGCGTACACGGCCTTCGACTTCAGCTACGGGTGGCGCGCGCAGCTGTCCAGCCACCGGGGCGGCTCGGGCGTGTCCTTCGACGATCACGGGGACCCGACCCAGGCCCTCCCGCAGAAGCTCGCGTACACGCTGCTCGCGCCGTTCCCCTGGATGAGCGGGTCGTTCGGGTTGAACGTGGGAAAGATCGACACCCTCATCTTCTACTTCTTCATCTACCGGGCCCTCGTCGCCGCCCGGCGCCTCGTCTGGACGGACAAGGCGCTCCTCATGACGTTCCTCACGTTCCTCGTCCCCCTGACGGTCATCTACGCGATGTCGGTGGCGAACGTCGGCCTCGTGCTGAGGCAGCGCATGCCGATCGTGGTCATGACCATGCTCCTGGCGACGTTGAGCTGGCCCCGGGCGGAGACCGAGGCAGCCGCCGAGGCGGAGCACGAGGACGATTCCCTGCCCGCCCCGGGACTCGCACGCCAAGGTGACCCCGCCGGCGAGTGAGCCGGGGCGCCCGACCGATCGCACCTGTGCGGGCCCGAGGTCCTTTTTGCCTGCCATCCCCCGAAAAAGCTGCTACGCCGGGGCGCAGGGAAAGCACCCGTCGAAAGGGGGTTCGTGATGCGCGCAACGTCAGTCTCCATCCTCGCGGTTTGCCTCGTGTTCTCGGGTACCACGCTCGCCGGGGGCCTCGGCGCCCGGGTCGCGAGCCCCGCCCCCGGCGAGGCCACGCCCGACCACACCCAGCGCCGCGTGCAGGGGGTCATCACGGCGGTCGCTCCCCGCTCGCTCACGATCGACTGCAGCCAGACCCGGCGCGGCGTGACCGGCAAGGTCGACGGGGCCACGCGCGTCACGATCAACGGCAGGCCCGCGAAGCTCCAGGATCTCCAGATCGCGCAGGAGGCGCGCGGCGAGATGGGTCTCGACGACGCGTGGGTCGCCGTGGCGGCCTCGGCGTCCCGGTGAACGCGGGCGGACCGAGCCGGCGCCTCGCGCTCGCCTCCGGGTGAACGGGTGGATCCGCTCATCCGCTTCTCGCACGTCAAGAAGCGCTTCGGCCCGAAGGTCATCTACGACGAGCTGAGCCTGGACATCGCGCGTGGCGAGACCGTCACCGTGCTCGGCGCCTCGGGATCCGGGAAGAGCGTGCTCTTGAAGCTGCTCATCGGCCTCATCCGCGCCGACGCGGGCGAGATCTGGCTCGCCGGCTCCGATGCGTCGGATGACCCGGTCGACGTCACGAAGCTGTCGGACGCCGCGCTCGTCGGTGTCCGCCGCCGGGTCGCATACCTGTTCCAGGGCGCCGCGCTGTTCGACTCCCTCACGGTGGGTGAGAACGTGGCGTACGGCCTGCGCGAGCAGTACTGGAACACGATGCGCCCGGCCGAGATCGATCGCCGCGTCGAGGCGTCCCTCACCGCGGTGGGCCTGCCCGGCATCCAGGGCATGCGGCCCAGCGACCTGTCCGGTGGCATGAAGAAGCGCGTCGGCCTCGCCCGTACCCTCGCCCTCGAGCCGGAGGTCATCCTCTACGACGAACCCACGACCGGGCTCGATCCCATCAACACCGCGCGCATCAACCACCTCATCCGCGCCATCAAGGAGCGCCTCGGCCTCACGAGCGTCGTCGTCACGCACGACATGAGCACGGCCTTCTCGGTCTCGGACCGCATCGTCATGGTCGGGCGTGGTCGCGTCCTCGCCGCGGGCCCCAGGGAGCACTTCCGCACGACGCCGGACCCGTACGTGCGGGACTTCATCGACGGGCGAGCCCCGGAGATCGAGGACGTGGAGCAACTGCTTTCGTCCTCCTGACGGTGCGATGCTATCGTGCGCCTCCATGGCGAAGACCCTCAAGGTGGGACTCTTCGTGACGGTGGCCATCCTGGCCTCCGTCATGATCGTCTTCATCATCGGCGACAGCCGGAGAGCGTGGGACGCGAAGTACGACTTCGAGGCGCGCTTCGCGGACGTCGTGGGCCTGAAGACGGGCGCCCCTGTCCGGATGGGCGGCCTCGACATCGGCCTCGTGACCGACGTGTCCCACGCCGGCGATCCGGCGGATCCGACCATCCACGTCCGCCTCACGATCTCGAGGAAGGAGGCGGTCCGCGTGCGCGAGGACTCCGTGGCGCGCGTGACCAACAAGGGTCTCCTCGGCGACAAGATGATCGAGATCACCACGGGGAGCCCTGCGAAGGCGGCGCTCCGCCCCGGCGCCCTCCTCAAGACCGAGGAGCCGATCGATCTGTCGAAGTACCTCGCCAAGTTCGAGTCCATCGTGAACAAGACCGAGCAGACGGTGTCGAACCTCGAGGTCGCGACGCGCTCGCTCGGTGATCCGAAGGTCGTGGGCGACCTCAAGGGCGCGATCGCGAGCCTCAACCTCATCCTGACCGGCATCGCGGAGCGGGATGGCACGGCGCACCGCATCGTCTTCGACGTCGAGCAGGGGCAGAAGGTCAACCGCCTCATCGGCAACATGGAAGGCGCCTCGCGCGAGCTCCACGCGGCCTCGAGCGATCTCCGCGATCTCGCCGGGCGCGTGAAGTCCGGGCCCGGGCTCGCCCACGCGCTCGTCTACGACGACAAGCTCGCCGACGATCTCCGCGGCACGGCGCACGAGGTGCGCGGGAGCCTCGAGGCGGTCCGCACCGGCAAGGGCCTCGCGCACGGAATCGTCTACGGGGATCCCGCGACCGACGCGATGGTCGTCAACCTGGCCTCGAGCCTCTCGGACGTCCGGCAGATCGTGGCCGCCGTGAAGGCCGGGAAGGGCACGATCGGCGGGCTCCTGGTCGACCCCTCGATCTACGAGGACATCAAGGTGCTCGTTGGCAACGTGGATCGGAACCAGGTGCTGCGCGCGTTCGTCCGGTACTCGATCCAGGAGGACGAGGCGAAGAAGAGGGACCAGCCGCCGCGCCCGCAGGTCGTGCCGCCGCCTTGAGGGCCGCCGCGCTCTTGCTCAGTCCTTCGCGGCGTCGGCCGGCCCGGCGTCGGAGGTCGGGCCCGGGCCGAGGTACGTCCGGAAGTACGAGATGGACTCGCCACCCTCGGTCGTGGTGCTGCCCGTGAGCTTGAAGCCGTCCGCCTCGATGGGGTAGGGGAGCTGGATGCAGCTCGGGTGGGTGACCTTCACCGTGATGACCTTGCCCGGCTCGATGTTGTAGAAGATCGCCGTGGGGAGCTCGTCCGGCTTCGCCCCCACCTCGTCGCTGGGGATGCCGCCGCGCGCGTACTTGACCTTCGCCGAGCCGGGTGGCTCGAGCGTGACGATGGCACCGTCGATGCTCGGGCACCCGCGGGGGTTGACCGTCATGGTGAGGACCCCCTTCGACTTGTCCATGTCGGCGAAGAAGCTGAGCAGGATGTTCGCGAGCGTCTTCGAGAGGAACGACGTGTCTCCGCGATCGGTGTCCTTGTCGAGGATCCACTCCTGCTCGAGCAGGTTGTACGAGCCCTCCCCCGCGATCTTCATCCGGTGGGGCGTGCCCTTCGGGACCGCGATCGCGTACTTGCCGTCCGCCCCGGTGGTCGCGGACTTGGAGCCCACGGTGATCGTCGCGTTCTCGACCGGCGTGGCGGCACGCGCGGCGAGGATGCGACCGGTCTGCTTCACTTCGCCGACGGCGACGACCACGTCGGGCGCGCCCGCCTCCGTGCTCCCGGCGCCCGCGTCGACCTGCGCCGCCGGTGTCGCGGAAGTCCTGCTGGAGCTGCACGCCCAGGCCAGCGCGCCGGGGAGAAGAAGAGGGATCGCGTAGCCGAGGCGAGCAGACAAGCGCATCGACGGACCATAGCACGCTGGCCTCGCTCGGCGAGGCCGCGTCCGAGCGTCAGGCCGCGCGGACGGACGCCTCGGGCGCCGACCGGAGATCCCGCAGCCTGCATCCGCGGAGCGAGATCGCGAGCGCGAAGCCCGTGAAGGTGAGGCGCATGCGCTGTCCGTCGACGTGACCTTCGCGGTGGAGGAGCGAGACGACCTCGCGCACGTCCGTCTTGCGCACGCCGAGCTCGTCGGCCACGGTCTCGACCGTGGCGGCGCGCCCGCGGCGCTGCGCGAGGTGCAGGGTGAGGATGACGTGGGCGGCCAGGGTCTTCTTGTCGATCGTGGTGGTCATGGTTCGTCTCCGAGCAGGTGTCGGTCCTTTGCTCCTGTTGTGGTTGAACTTCCGTGTAGTCCTCACCATGTGTACCTTGCAAGCACAATACCGCACGTCCTACATTTTCTGTGCGCTCTGCAAACATGCAGAACGCACGAATATTCCAACCCCTGGATAAAACGAGTATTTATGTGCTTATCGAAGCGCCGGATCGCGCAGGGCCCGGGCTGTGGTGAACGGATGACCCAGGCGGGACGGCGGGGTGGCGCACCCGGGTCGCGCGTTCAGCCAGCTCACTGGCCCGGCGGCTTGAACCGGCGCCGGCCGAGCTTGTTCGTCGCGATCTCCTTCTTCGCGCGCTCGACGACGTCGGCGGCGTTGAAGGCGAGCTCCACCGTCTGGTTCTTGACCCATAGCTTGTAGAGGTCGTTGTAGTGGGGCGACTTCGTGTCGAAGATCTCGCCGCCGGGGAGGACGTTGCGGGCGACGGGCCCCTTCGGGTCCATGGCCGCCACGAACCGGATCGAGGGGCCCCCTCCGTAGGCGTAGTCGTCGTCGTCGGCCCCGTGGTTGGCCACGTCGACCGTGCCGTCGCCGCCGTGTCGGGGGAACCGTGGCTGCTCGAGCTCGGTGATCGACGGGAGGTAGAACTTCGGCGCGACGGTGTGCAGCGAGCCCCAGCGCCAGGCGGTCGGATCGGGCCCGAGCACCTTGGCGTCCATCAGGTAGTCGAGCGCCGCGAGCAGGGCCTTGGCCTGGATGAACGCCTTGGTCTCGATCGCCGGCGTGGCGAGGTCGTCGAAGGCGGCGTCCTTGGTGCGGAGGTCCGAGCTCCTGTTCACGAGGTTCGACAGGAGCTTCAGGGTCCACTTCTGCGAGGGCGCGATGCCGAGCGCCGAGGTCTCGTCGTCGAGGGTGAGCTTCGCGAAGCGGGTCGTCCACACCGCCATGATCGCCGCGGCCCTGGAGTCCGCGATCTCCGTCGCGGTCGCGCCGGGATCCGTCCCCGCGGGCGTGTCGAACGTCCACGCCTTCACGAGATCGCGCGCGCCCGCGACGAAACCCTTCACGCCTGGCTTCGCCGAGGCGAGGAGCGGCGTGAGCGCGGGCCTCGACCCGGGCGTCGTCATCTCGGCGACGAGATCCGCGGCGCCCTCGAGGAACGCCGGCGCGAGGGCGCGGCCCCAGTCGCTGATCGCGTCGCCCTGGATCGAGCTCATCGTGTCGCGATCGAGCTTCTTCGCGCTCGCCTCCGCGATGCGCTTCGTGATCCGGCTCGCGCGTGTCCCCGGATCGTACTCGGTGCCGAGGTAGAGCGGCGAGCCCTCGACCTCCGGGTTGGCCGCCGGATCGTTCTTGTCGTTCACGCCGAGCGGATCCGCGTTGGCGGTCACGAGGTATCCCTTCGCCGGGTTCTTCGCGTGCGGCGCGTACTTCACGTCGAAGTAGCCCAGCCACTCCGCGCTCCCGTCGCCGGGGAGGACGAGCCAGGGCTTCGCGCCCTTCGGCCGCTTCGGGATGCGGATCGCCTGCGTCCAGGCGATGTTGCCGCTCGTGTCGGCGAACACCCAGTTCTGCCCGCCGTAGCCGAAGTCGCGCTCGATCGATCGCGTGGCCTCGTCGACGTTCTTCGCCACGTTGACCCCGTACACCGCGCGGAGGAGCGGCGCGGTGACGTGCCCCGTGTACTTCACGCTCAGCTCCTGCGCGCCCAGGGCCTGGGTCCCTTGCGGGTGGGTCCGCGGGATGATCGGGCCGTGGTGCGGCACCTCCCAGATCTTCGCCTTCACGGTGTCCGAGATGTTGCCGTGGAAGCCCACCTTGATGGCCTCCTCGCGGACGGTGAGCTTCACCTCCGCGCCCTTGAACCGGACGCACTTCGACGCGGGATCGGCGGTGCAGTCGACGACCTGTTCCGCGTACACGTCGGTCACGTCGATGTAGTTGACGGTCCCGCCCCACGCCACGTTGCGGTTCATGCCGAGCGTGACGAGCGGGATGCCCGGGAACTGCACGCCCATGGCGTCGAACCCGTCGCGCGTCGTGAGGTGCACGAGGTAGAAGATGGACGGGTTCGTGAGCTGGAGGTGCGTGTCGTTCGCGATCATCGCCTGGCCGTTCGACGACAGGCTCGGCGCGACGACCCAGTTGTTCGAGCCGCGCGCCGGATCACGCCGGGGATCGAGGCCCAGCCCATCCACGCCGCGGAAGCCCGCGTCGAGGAGCGCGAGCGACCGTGACCCACGCGCGTCGCGTCGGCGCTCACCGCCCGGCGCGCCCGTGCGGCCCCGCGAGGCGAGCCCCGCGGCCTCCTTCCAGCCGTCCACCGTGTGGGCCGGATCCCACGCGGCGGCGCGGTAGTAGTCGTCGACGAAGCCGACCCGCGCGAGCTTCGCGGCGTCCGTCGAGCCGACGAAGAGGGCGGCCTCCTGCTCGTACGCGCGGGTTCGCGCGATGTCGCTCCCCGCGTCGAACGCGAGCGAGTAGGCCTGGTACTCCCCGAGGACGACGCTGTCGATCTCGGTCCACGGCGCGACCGATGGTAGCGTGTAGAATACACTGATCTCCGGAGGGAGCTTGTAGATCCCCGCGCGGAGGTGCGCCTGCCAGGCGTTGACGCCGGCGGTGAACTTCTTCAGCGTGCTGACCAGCATCTGATCTGTGGGATCCTGCGACGCGAGGACCTTCTTGTAGCCCTCCTCGGCCGTCGCGCGCAGGTGGTGGGCGCGGATGCGGATGTCGGCCTCGACGAGGGACGCGGAGAGGCCGCCCGCCATCTCGGCGAGCGTGCCCGTCGCCTGCCGCCGCACGAAGTCCATCTCCATCCAGCGGTCCTGCGCCATGATGTAGCCCTGCGCGAACGCCGCGTCCGGCACGTTCTCGGCGAAGATGTGCGGGATGCCGGAGTCGTCGCGCACGAGATCGACGGGCCCGGAGAGCTCGCTCGACTCGACGGTTCCGTTGAGCGCGTCGAGCGGCAGATCGGCGTAGGGGCCGGGCCCCGGCTTGACCGGACCGCCGCCCTCGGTGTTGCCCGCGTCCAGCGGCGTCGCGGGCGCGGCGGCGGTGTCGCTCTTGCAGGCCGGGAGGGACGCGAGGGCGAGGAGCGAGAAGAGGGCGGTGACGTTGGCGCTTCGCATCCGGGAACCGTAGCGGGGGCGAGCCGCGTGTCAACGCCGGAACGTGTAGGATGTGCGCCTTGCTCCGGGGCGCTCTCTTGTCCGCCGTACGCCGTACGCCGTGCCGCGCGCGTCACGTGCGCGGTGCCGCGATCGGTGCGCTGCTCGCGCTGTTCGCGGGAACGGCGCGCGCGGAGGATCCGCCTCCAGCGGCGCAGGCGGGCGCTCCCGCCGGGACCGCGGACGCCGCGCCGGACGACGACCCCGCGGATCCGTCCCGTGAGATGGACGCGCCCGGCCTCCTGTCCGGGACGATCCCCCCCTACCCGGAGGGCGAGACGCGCGAGGGTGTCGTGCGTCTCTCCTTGCTCGTCGGCCCGGACGGCTCGGTGCGCGAGGTCCGGCGCGCGCGGGGCGATCCGCCGTTCGTGGATCTGGCCCGGGACGCCGCCCTCTCGTGGCAGTTCGAGAGGCCGCTCCGGGGCCTCACGCCCGTGTCGGTGATCGTCGACATGGAGCTCGTCTTCACGCCCCCGGCGAAGGGCCCGGACACGCCGCCGCCCCCCGACGAACCGCGCGTCGAGGAGGTCGTCGTGCGCGGCGACAGACGGGAGCCTCCGCGTCGCCCGCTCGGACGCACCGAGATCCGCATGCTGCCGGGCGCGTTCGGCGATCCGATGCGGTCGATCGAGATCCTCCCGGGCGTGAGCCCCACGGTGTCGGGCCTCCCGTACTTCTACATCCGGGGGGCGCCGCCGAACGCGACCGCGTTCTACCTGGACGATCTCCGGCTGCCGTACCTGTTCCACGTGGGTCTCGGCCCCTCGAACGTCCACCCCGCGTGGATCCGCAGCGTCGACCTCTACCCCGCCGGCACGTCGAACGCGCAGTTCGGCCGCGTCATCGGGGCCGTCGTGCACGCCGAGACCCGCGAGCCGAGCGACGTCTTCACGGCGGAGACACGGATCCGCGCGGTCGACGGTTCGGCCTACGTCGAGACGCCCCTCGCGGACGACAAGGTGCACGTCGGCGTGGCCGGGCTCGTGTCGTACATGCGACCCCTCCTGAAGGCGTTCGCCCCCGAGTACAACATCGACTACCGCGACTTCCAGACGCGCATCGCCTGGGACGCGACGCCGCGCGACCGGCTGACCGTGCTGGGGCTCGGCTCGTACGACTACGCCTCTCAGTACGACGCGAACGAGGAGCGCGTGCTCTTCGCGTCGGAGCTCTATCGCGTGGATCTGCGGTGGGATCACGTGTTCGAGGAGAAGACGCGCCTCCGTGCGGCGGTGACCGTGGGGTACGATCGTTCCCGCCTCGTCGGGAGGCGCTTCGTCGGCGACCGGTCGCTGGCCGCCCGCGCGCGCTACTCGACGGCGGTGACGGACGCGCTCGAGCTTCGCCTCGGCGGCGATGTGCGGAGCGACACCTACCGCGCCGATCTGCCGAACCCCGCGGCGCTGACGCGCGCCGACTACGAGGAGAGCGCGCGCGTCCTCGGAGATCGCACCGACGTCGAGGGGGGCGTGTGGGCGTTCGCGATCTACAGGCCCACGAGCAGGCTGGAGCTCCACATGGGCGTGCGCGCCGACGGCTACGACTCCCAGGACCGCACGGAGCCGGCGCTCGAGCCGCGGACCGCGGTCGCGTGGTCGCTCCTCCGGTGGCTCCGCGTGCGCACCGAGCACGGCGTCGCTCACCAGCCCCCCGCCTACTCGCTACCCATCCCCGCGCTCTCCGTGGGCGGTCTGCCCGGGGGGCTCCAGGAGTCCTTCCAGTCGAGCGCCTCGACCGAGGTGTCCCTGCCGCTCTCCGTCGTGTGGACGACGACCGCGTTCCGCAACGCGTACACGAACCTGTCGGACTTCATCCTGCTGCAGAGCGACTTCCCGCTGAAGCCGACGGCGCCGGAGAGCGGGGTGACCGTGGGCACGGAGATGTCGATGCGCCGGCCCGTGAAGGATCGCTGGGGGATGCAGGTATCCTACACGCTCTCGCGCACGACCCGCACCCGGCCCGCTGGCGCTGTGACGCTCGGGCGCTACGATCGCGCGCACGTGCTCAACGTGGCGCTCATGCTCGACCTGGGGAGGGGCTGGAACCTCGGCGCCCGCGTCCTGTACTACACGGGCATCCCCGAGGCGCCGGACAACCTCGACGGCCCTCGGCTGCCCGACTTCTACCGGATCGACGCGCGCCTCGCGAAGCGCTGGACGTTCGGCAAGAGCGGCTACGTCGGGGTGGTGCTCGAGGGGCTCAACATCACGGGCAGCACCGAGACCATCGGCGTGACCTGCTCGGACGGGCCCTGCCGCCCGAGGAAGCTCGGGGCGCTCGCGCTCCCGAGCGTGGGCATCGAGGGGGGTCTGTGAGCCGCCCCGTCCGCCGGTCGATCGTCTCGCGCCTGATGGCCGCGTGCGCCGCGGCGGCGACGCTCGTGTCCTGCCTCCCGGAGGACAAGTCCACCGAGCGCGGCGGGGTCGAGATCACGCTCGCGGCGGGCCCGTTCGAGGCGAAGACCGCGGCCGCGGGCGTGACGGCGCGCACCACCGAGGTCGTGCTCGATCGCCTCGTGATGCTCGCGGGCGCGAGCGTCCCCGAGTGCCACGCCACGTACTACATCGCGCGCCCGCCGCCGCCGACCGCGGTGCTCGACATGCGGAAGCCGTACGTCTTCGAGCACCGGAGCCTGGTCGAGACCCACTGCAAGGTGAACGCGGGCTTCATCAAGATCGAGCAGCCCCCCGCGCGCGGCGACGGCGTCACCCCCGAGGAGTACCTGGAACTCTACACCGAGGGCATCACCGGCTTCGGCGCGATGCGCCTCACGGCGTCGGTGAAGATCACGTACAAGACCCTCCCGCCCGAGGCCAAGCGCTTCGAGATCTTCTTTGCCGACATCCGCGGCCTGCAGGTCACCACCACGGACGTGCCACGCGGCGACAAGGTGTCGAAGCGCTTCGTCTTCGACACGACGCAGATGCTCCTCGCGCTGCCGGGCATGATCCGCTTCGATCGCGACGGCGACGGGACGGTCACGCTGGCCGAGCTCGACGGACCCCGCCAGGCCCTCATCCGGAGCCTGGCGGAGGTCGCGTGGAGGGAGACCCCCGTGGAGGTACCGTCCCCGTCACCCTGACGTGCCTGCCGGTCAGCTACACCCCATGCTGTTTCCGCAGTTGAGGCACTTGTAGCAAGCGCCGTTGCGGACGGTGATGTGCCCGCACACGTCGCACACCGGGGCGTCGCCCATCATGGCGTCGAGGTGCGCGTCGAGCGGCGAGCCGCTCGCCCCTCCATGCTCGTGCGCCCTCGAGGGCGGCGCACCCTGCTCCAGCGACTCGCTCATCATGGCGCTCCTGGAGAGCGCCTCCTGCGTGTACGAGAGCGAGTGGGGGACGTGCTCGGCCTGTGCCTGCGGGCCCGAGGCGCCCGCGTCCACGACGCGCTCGCTCGGCCGGTCCCCCCCGAGGAAGCCCACGTGGGGGATCTCGTGCTCGCCCTCCGGCTTGATGTGCGCGAGATCGTAGCGGTGGAGGTACTCGACGCCGAGCAGGCGGAAGAGGTAGTCCACGATCGACGTCGAGAACTTCACGTACGGGTGCCCCTCGACGACGCCCTGCGGCTCGAAGCGCGTGAACGTGAACTGGTCGACGTACGTGGCGAGCGGCACGCCGTACTGCAGCCCGATCGACACCGACATCGCGAAGCAGTTCATCAGCGAGCGGAAGGAGGCGCCCTACTTGAGCATGTCGATGAAGATCTCGCCGAGCGTTCCATCCTCGTACTGGCCCGTCCGGAGGAAGATCTTGTGCCCGCCGACGCGCGCCTCCTGGGTGAAGCCGACGCGCTTCTTCGGCAGCCGCACGCGCAGCCCCTCGGGCCGCCCGCGCATCGGGAGGGTGAGCTGATGCGGATCCTGCGGCGCGGACGTCCTCGGGATCGGCGAGAGCGCCGGCGGGATCATCCCGGTCGTGCTCACCGTCGTCTCGACCTCCGAGGCCTTCGCGTCCGCGTGCGTGTCGTCTTCCTTGTCCTTGCTCGAGGAGAGAGGCTGCGAGGCCTTGCAGCCGTCGCGGTAGAGCGCGACCGCCTTCAGGCCGAGGCGCCACCCCTCCTCGTAGACCTTCATCACGTCCTCGACGCTCGCGTCGTTGGGGAGGTTCACCGTCTTCGAGATGGCGCCCGAGAGGAACGGCTGCACCGCGGCCATCATCTTCACGTGCGACATGCCCGGGAGGTAACGCCGGCCGATCTTGCCGCAGCGGTTGGCGCAGTCGAAGACCGCGTAGTCCTCGTCCTTCAGGAAGGGGGCGCCCTCGATGGTCATGCGGCCGATGATCACGTCGCCCGCCTCGTCGATCTCCTCGCGGGAGAAGCCGAGGTGCGCGAGCAGCGAGAAGCCGCGCCTCTTCTGGGCTTCCTTGGTCACGCCCAGGCGCTCGTACGCCTCCTCGCCGAGGACCCACGACGCGAACGCGCTGTCGAGGTCGAACATGCCGGGGAGGGCGGCCTCCACGGCGGCCATGTCCTTGTCGGTGAGGCCGCGCTCCTTCAGGGTGCGGCGGTTCACGTGCGGGGCGGCGAGCAGCGTGTTCGTGCCGGACACGTACGCGACGATCTCCTGCACCTCCGCCTCGGCGTACCCGAGGCGCCGGAGCGCCGCGGGGACCGACTGGTTCACGATCTTGAAGTAGCCGCCGCCCGCGAGCT
>SXNL01000352.1 GCA_005777185.1 Myxococcales bacterium | reverse complement strand
CGGCCGCCGCGCCGTCGTCGAACACGTTCTGCGTCCTCGTCTTCATGCCGGCGCGGTGCCCCGCCCCGCCGAACTCCGCGCCGCCGCGCAGGTTCACGACCGCGTACGTGCCGCCCCGCTCGAGCCACGGGTAGATCGACGCCCGGAACGACGGCGCCTCCACGCCCCGGAAGCCCCCGTACCCGTACAGGAGGAGCGGCGCGGTCCCGTCCTTCGGCCGGTCCTTCCCGCGCACCACGAACATGGGCACGCGCGTACCGTCCTTCGATCGCGCGAAGATCTGCTCGACGGCGTATCCCTCCGGTTGTACCGGCACCTTCTGCCGGAACCACAGGGTCGAGGTCCCCGTCTTCATCGAGACCTCGTAGATCTCGTTCGGATACGTGAACGAGTTGAACGTGAAGTATCCCACGTCCTCGTCCTCCCGCCCGTAGACCCCGCCCGCGCTCCCGATCGCCGGCAGCGCCACCTCCCGCACCGGCTGCCCGTCGAGCTCCGCCACCTCGAGGTGGCTCACGACATCCTTCAGGTAAAGGAGGGACAGCCGACCGCCGACGATCCCCGAGCTCCGCAGGGTCGCGTCCGCGCGCTCCTTCACGATCTCGGTCCACGCCGCGCGCGCGGGCTTCGCCGGATCGGCGCGCATCATCCGGTAGCGGGGCGCCCCGTCGTTCGTCTTGATGTAGAATACATCTTTGTGGGCGTCGACGTCGAAGTCCGCGTCCACCCCCCGCACGAGTTCCTTCCACGCCGTGTCCTTCGCGCGCGTGTCGCGGAACGAGATGTCCGTGCGCGTCCACCCGTGGCTCTCGTACGCGAACAGCCACCGCCCGTCGAGCGAGAGGCCCACGCCGAGGAACGTCTTCGGATCACCCGTCTTCTCGTGGACGATCGCGTCCTTCTCGGGCTTGTTTCCCAGCTTGTGGAAGCGGATCTCCGCGTACCCGGGGCGCTCGGGCGTGGGGATCTTCGGATCGATGGGAAGCCACACGTAGTAGAAGCCGTCCCCCCGCGGCGTCCACGCGACCGTCGCGTACTTCGCGCCGACGATCGTGTCGACCTCGCTCTTCTTGCCGGTGGCGACGTCCATGACGAAGAGCGTGGCCTCGTCGGAGTTGTTGACCTTCGTCTTGTAGGCCACCGTCTTCCCGTCCCACGTCACCCAGTAGCCGCCGAGCGATATCGAGCCGTCGGCCGCCCACGACAAGGGATCGAGGAGGACCTTCTCCTTGCCGGTCTTGCCCTCCTTCCAGTACACGATCGCCTTCTCGGCCGTGGCCTCGCGCCGCGTCCAGAAGTACCGGTTCCCTCGGTGCTGCGGCACGCCGACCGACTCCGTGTAGAAGAGGTCCTTGAGACGCACGGCGAGCTTCTCGCGCTCGGGGAGCTTTCCGAGCCGCGCGCGCGCGAACGTGTCCTGGGTCGTCATCCAGTCCTTCACGGCCGGCTGCGTCGCGTCCTCGAGCCAGCGGTACGGGTCGTGGACGGTGACGCCGTGCAGGGTCTCGACGATGTCCTCCACCCGCGTCTTCGGGTAGGGGAAGCGGGGCTCGATCGGCGGAGGCGGCGCCGACGCGGACGCGGGGGGCGCCGTGACCGTGGGCACCGGCGGCGGCGACGCCGGGGGCACCGGCGGCGCGGCGGGAGGACCGCAGGAGACGACCAGGGCGACCAGGGAGCCGAGCCACGCGCCGTTCGCGCGCATACGGGTAGGATACATGGACCTCACCTGTGGTGCACCACGGGGAACGCCCGGCTGAAATCCCGCATGCAGTCCGCCTCCGACATCCGGTGGCGGTACCCCGTCGCCTTGCGGAACGCGGAGTCGTCGATCGTGACCGGGTACTTGATGTGCGCGAGGGCTCCCCTCGGCAGCTTCGGCAGCCCGAAGCGCCCGAGGGCGGCGGCGAACAGCGCCTCCGGGATCGGCAGCAGCGTCCGCCCCGTCGCGCGGATCACCACGCCGAGCGGCACGGGCTGCGGGCCCGCGACGTTGAACACGCCGCGCACGCGCTTCTCGAGCGCCGTCGCGAGCGCGTGCACCACGTCGGTCTCGTGCATGAACTGGAACAGCGGATCGAACCCGAGGATCGTCGGCACGCGACCGCCCCGCAGGAACATCGCCAGCGTCCCGTGCCCCGTCGGTCCGAGCGTGTAGCACATGCGCATGACCGTCGTGACCAGCTCCGGGTGCCGCCAGAGCGCAGAGCCCGCGTACAGGTCCGCGGCGACGAGGTCGGCCAGCTCCGGAAAGTGCTGGAGCGCCATCGGGGGCTCGTCCTCGCCGTGGTACATCGCCGAGTCCGCGTCGGCGCCGTAGTACGTGTGGCGCCCCACGAAGATGACGTGCTTCACGCCGTGCGCGCGCGAGCAGTCGAACACCGCGCGCGTGCCGCCCAGGTTGATCCGGTAGCGGTCCTCGCTCTGCACGAGGAGGTGCGTCACGGTGGCCATGTGGATCACGGCCTCGGGACGCACCTTGCGGAAGATCTCCTCGGCGCCGCGTTTGCGGAGGTCGACCTCGTGCACGTCGACGCCCGGCGGCGCGTCCTTCCACACGCGGCGGTCGATGCCCGCGACCTCGTGGCCGTCCGCCGCGAGCCGCGTCGCGACCATCTGCCCGAGGCGGCCGGAGATACCGGGAATGAGGATCCTCATATCTCGCCCCTCCGACGCCTCGCGCCGAAGTCCAGCATCGACGCGATGGTGTTCTTCACCCTGCCCACGTTCGCGGCGATGACCTCGTCGTCCTCGTCGCCCGTCCCCTCGAAGCGCAGGGGCGCGCCGTAGTGGACCTCGAGGTGCACGGGCAGCGGGATCGCGAGGAGGTACGGCGTGACGGGGATGTAGGGCACGCCGAGGAGCTTGCCGAGCGTGTACGCGTTCGAGATCGTGGGTATGGCCTCCCCCCCGCCGAGGAACGCGAGCGGCACGATGGGCGTCCGCGTCTTCATCGCGAGTCGCATGAAGCCTGTGCCGAAGTGGACCAGCGAGTACCGCTCCTTGTAGAGCTTGGCCGTCCCCCGCGCCCCCTCCGGGAACACCATGAGCAGGCGCTCGTCCTCGAGCAGCCGGATCGCGTGCTCGGGGAGCCCCGTGAACTGCCCGCAGCGGTTCGACCACTGCGAGGCGAAGGGGACGCGGTTCATGAACTTCTCGACCATGCCCTGCGCGAGGCGGGGCGGATCCATCTCGAACATCATGGACGCGAGCACCATCGCGCCGTCGATCGCGATCCCGCCCGAGTGGTTGCCGATGAGCATGGCCCGCCCTCGCGCGGGCACGTTCTCGATGCCGCGCACCTCCACGGTGAAGTAGTTCCTGTAGAAGAACCGGAGCGCCGAGAAGGCGATGCAGAGGTGCCTCCGGGAGATCCCGTACGGGTCGACGCCGTTGGCGTTGAACGGGATCTCGAGCCGGTGGATGCGCGCCTCCACCTCGGGATCGGTCGGGACCTGCACGGGGGCCGATGGTACCCGAGTTTCTCCGCCCGCGCTTGACGCCGCATGCCCCGGAAAGTACGGCTGCTTCCCCATGAGACGCCCGCTCGCCGCACTCGTCCCTCTCCCCGCGCTCGCACTCGCCGCCTGCGGCACCCCACCCGAGGCCACGGTCGCGCCCGCCCCACCGATGGCCTCGGCCTCGGCCTCGGCGCCTCCGTCCGCCTCCGTGGCGACCGCGCCGCCGGCCGCGCCACCGCAGAAGCTCGACACGCTGAAGCGGGCCGACTTCAACCGCCTCGCGGGCGCGCTCTTCCTCCCCCTCTACTGGACGGCCGACACGAACAAGAACGACACCCTCGATCCGCCCGAGCTCGCCGTCCTGTGGGGTTTCCGCGGCGGCCCCTACGCGGCGGAGGACGCGGCGTGGGTGGACCGCGACAAGGGGCAATTCAGCAGCACGTTCCTCTTCTCGTACGCGAAGATGGTCGAAGCGCAGGGCGCGAAGATCGATGGCCCCGACGCGGCGCGCCGCAACCTCGTCCTCTCGGAGCTGCGCCAGGGCCGTCCGACGCTCGTCGAGACGGACCTCCGCGCGTTCACGCCCGGCGAGAAGCGCTTCGTCGAGATCATCCTCGAGGTCGCCGAGCTCACCGAGCGCATCTTCCAGAAGCAGAAGGGAACGTGGGACATGCGCCTGCGCGTCCCGAAAGGCTCGCCGGAGAGCCAGACCCTCTTCTTCCGTAACCAGGGCCCGCGCTGCGAGGCCCCGCTCACGCAGAACGAGGCCGCGTGCAGCGCCATCCCCGACGCGCCGAAGGGGCGGATCTCGGGGCTCTACCCGCTCGACATGCTCTCGGACGCGAAGTTCTGCGACGCCCTCAGCGGCCACGCCGACAAGAAGACGCTCACGGACCCGTTCACGGTGGTGCGCCGCTCGCCCGAGGGCAAACCCATCGGCGTGCCCTACACGACGGCGTATGCCGACGAGATGAAGCCGATCGCGGGCCTCCTCGCGAAGGCGGCCGAGGTCATCGCGCCGGATCCGAAGGAGAAGGCGCTCGAGAAGTACCTCCTCGCCGCCTCGAAGGCGTTCACGGACAACGACTGGGCACCCGCCGACGAGGCGTGGACCAAGATGGGCGTCGACAACTCGAGGTGGTACCTACGCGTCGGACCCGACGAGACCTACGAGGAGCCGTGCAACACGAAGGCGCTCTTCCACGTGTCGTTCGCGCTCATCAACCAGAAGTCGCTCAAGTGGCAGAAGAAGCTCGATCCCCTCAAGATCGAGATGGAGAAGGAGCTCGCCGGCCTCGCGGGCCCGCCCTACACGGCGCGCAACGTGTCCTTCAAGCTGCCCGACTTCATCGACATCGTGGTCAACGCGGGCGATTCGCGCTCCCCCTTCGGCGGCACGATCGGCCAGAGCCTCCCCAACTTCGGCGCCGTCGCGAACGAAGGCCGCGGTCGCACCGTCGCGATGACGAACTTCTACACGGATCCGGACAGCATGGCCGCCCTGCGCGAGACGACCGAGTCGCTCTTCTGCAAGGTCACCATGGCCACGTACACGACCGATCCCGAGCCGCAGCTCATGAGCACGGTCCTCCACGAGGCCGCACACAACCTCGGCCCAGCGCACCAGTACAAGGTCGCCGGCAAGATCGATCGCGAGGTCTTCGGCGGCCCCCTCGCCAGCACGTTCGAGGAGCTCAAGGCGCAGACGGCCGCCCTGTACCTCACCGACTGGCTCGCCGGGCGGAAGGAGATCACGAAGGAGGACGCCGACCGCGCCCACGTCCGCGACGTCGTGTGGAGCTTCGGCCACATCTCGCGCGGGATGTACACCGAGACGCACGCGCCGAAGAGCTACAGCCACCTCGCGGCGATCCAGCTCGGACACCTCATGAAGGAGGGCGTGGTCACGTGGAACGGCGGCGAGACCGCCGCGAACGGCAAGGATCAGGGCTGCTTCACCGTCGACCTCGCGAAGTTCGCCGGCGCGGCTCGCTCGCTGATGAAGGAGGTGGCCGGCATCAAGGGACGCGGGGACAAGAAGGCCGCGGAGGCGCTCGTCAAGCGGTACGTCGACTGCGAGGCCGACGGCAAGCCCCACGAGGCGTGCCAGAAGGCGCAGAAGGTGATCACCGAGCGCGTGCTGCGCCAGCCGAAGCCGAGCTTCTTCTACTCGATCCGGTTCAAGTGAGCGTCGAGCGAGAGCACGCCAGCGTGCGACCTGGGCGCCGTCCGTTGAAGGTCGATCGCGCCCTCTTTCTCTCGCTGACCGCGAGCCTCTCCGCGGCGGCGTGCGCGGCGGGCCATCCGCAACCACCGGCCGACACGGTGACGATCCCGCCGCAGCCCGTGGCGCCGCTCGCCACCGCCTCGGTGGCCTCCGCGGAGCCAACGCGGCCGCCGCGGATCGAGGACGCGGGACGGCCAGAGGAGGTCACCGAGCGGAGACCGCCCGCGACCGCGCTCGCCGCGTGCGGCCCCGAGGGCCCTCCCCCCGAGCCGTGCACGAGGATCACGCTCCCGGCGCCCACCTGCGAGCAGGGCATGGACCTCCTCCGCGACTGCGAGCGCCTGAGGCGCCTCTTGCGCAACGACGTGGCCCAGTCCGTCGTCGCGTGCATGCAGGACAGGCATCCATCATGCACGTACTTCGCGTTCGGCGAATCCGCGTGCGCGAAGCGGGCCCTCGGCGAGTCCGCGTGCGTCGCGCCCGAGGCCGAGGCCGCGTGCCAGCAGATCTTCGAGCGCTGCTCGACCCGCAAGCGTCGGACGACCGATCCGCGGAACACCGTCGACGTGGAGGTGTGCCGCGCGGCCTGGTCCGCCGTGCGCCCCGCCTCGCAGCCGCGGTTCGTCGCGTGCATGCTCGAGTCCTGTGCGCCCGAGGCATGCTTTCACGTCGAGGCCAAGGATCCCGCCCCCCCTGCGGGTCCAAGGCGCCCACCCTCGCCGAGCCCGAAGACCGCGTGGAAAGGACCGCCCGAACCCGTGCCCCCACCGTGGAGGACGTGCAAGCTCGCGTCGGACTGCGTCCTCAGCGAGGAGTGCTGCCAGGTCACGCTCACCAACTGGGCCGGCGTGGAGGAGGTCCGGGGCGTCCTCGCGGCGCAGTCGAAGAAGGGCCCGTGCAATCGATCGTGCGGGGTCCGTGTGCCCCAGGTGCCGGACTGCGTCGCCGGGCAGTGCGTCGTCAAGTAGGGGTCGCCCTGGCGATCGGCCTCGCGCCGCTCTCCGCCTGCAAGGAGACGACACCCGGACCTCAGATCGTCCACGCGCAGGTCGAGGTCCAGCCCGCACGCAAGGCGGATCGGCTCGCCTGCAGCGACGACCTCGCCGAGCCGCTCTCGTGCGCGTACCTGCCCGCGCGAACGCGCGCATGCGCGACCTCCAGCGACGCGCTACCCGGCTGCCGACGGCTCGCGATGACACTCCACCCGCGCGCGCGGGAGGCGGCGATGCGGTGCCTCTACAACAGGTCGCTCGACCCTTGCGACGTCTACGAGCTCGACGCGATGGGCGACTGCTTCCTCGCCGCGCTCAGCAGCGCCTGCCCCGATCCGCGCGCGAGCATGGCGTGCGCGGGCGTCGTCGCGACCTGCGAGGGGCAGATAGGCAACGAGCTCACCCTGCCGGTGTGCGTCGCGGCGTACTCCGCGGTGATCGAATCGCAGCGCGAGGAGCTGCTCTCCTGCGCCGCGTCTCGCTGCAACGTCAGCTGCTTCGATCACCTCACGCCCACCGCGGACGACGCCCTGCGCCGTCCGGCCCCCCCGCGCGAGCGCCACGCCCCCGAGCCCATGGCCAAGTGGCCAGACGCGAAGCAACCCATGCCGCCCGCATGGACGGCCTGCAGGATCGACACGGACTGCACCGTCGCGGTCGGCGCGTGCTGCGACGAGCTCGCCGTGGGCCGCATGTACGCGCCCTTCGTGTACCAGACGCTCGACCGGACGGTGGACACCGGCTGCCCGGAGACGTGCACCTACCACCCGCGCGCGGCGTGCGAGGCGGGGCGATGCGTGCTCGTGGCGTCGGAGTTCCCTCCGGCGACGGGCGCTCAGGGGCAGCCGTAGCGCTCGCGCCCGAGCTCCAGCGTCTTGAGGAGCGTCGAGAACCCTGCGCGCGCCGGCTCCGCGCAGACCTCCTGCGCCTTCACGCGCGCGCGCTCCATGCCGTCGACGTACTCGACGTGGAACACCGCCTTGTTGGCCTCCACGAAGGGCGCGAGCTTCTGGCACTCCTTGTACTCGAGGCACTGCTCGCTGAGCGCCCAGTCGAAGCTCGGCTCGAGCGCTTTCGCGAGGCTGGTCGCGTTCTTCAGTCCGACCGAGAGACCCCTCGCGTGTGCCGCGTCCGCGAGGAAGCGGGCGTACGCGAGCTCGTCGTCCATCGTGATCGGGAACCCGGAGTCGTTCTGGTACGCGTCGACGTTGTCGGGCTCCACGGCGTCGCACCGCCGGCTCACGGCGAGATCGAGTCGGGCGAGCATGACCTTGCGGACGATCTCCGAGCGGATGTCGAGCCAGCGCTCGGCTCGCCAGGAGGGTAGCTCCTTGCCACGGACCACGGGGTCGAGCTTCGAGGCGTCCGGCCGCACGACCTCGTACGTACCTGCGGAGAAGTAGCAGACGACCGCGCGCCCGGACTTGCGGAGCGCGTCGATGGTCGACTGCCGCGCGTCGAAGAGGTCGAGATCGTACATCGCGACGTCGTACGAGGTGTCGACGCTGCCGGAGACCTGCCAGTCCCACGTGGTGCCCGGGGTGGGCTGCCAGCGCGCGACACGCGGCGCCGACGGGGAGTCGGACGGCGCCTCCTCCCCGATGGGATACCCGCATCCGGTGACCAGAGCGACCGCAAGGGCCGCGGTTGGCAGAAGGGAGCGCATGTCATTCGATTAGAGCACAAGGTATACCAATGTAGGCAGAATGTTTTGCCACGATCTGAGCTGAAATTTTGGTGCAAGTGGCCCGACGTGGCCGGCGGCGGATCCACCCTCGGGATCCACGTGCCTCTACCTTGACACTTATAACTGTCACGCTTATAAGTGTCTCACTAGCCGGCACGCCTCGTGCGGACCCCCGGCGACGCCAGGCCGCCCGTAGCGCGCGCCGGTGATCCCCAACACCTTCGTTCCAAGGAGGACGCGATGGAGAAGACCTTCGCGACGGAAGAGCTGCGCCTCGAGAGTTTCGGGCGCGCGATCGATGCCATCAAGCAGGACGTGGAGGCCAGGGTCGGCGACGACGACCTCCGCTACGTGAGGCGCATGCGTCTGTTCTCGCGCACCATGGAGGTCGTCGGGCGCGGCCTCATCCACGTCAGCTTCGAGCCCGTGCTGTTCTCGTTCGGCGTGCTCGCGCTCTTCCTGCACAAACAGGTGGAGGCGACCGAGATCGGCCACACCGCGCTGCACGGCGCGTACGACCGCTTCGGCGAGGAGACCGGCTTCCACTCGTCGACGTTCCGCTGGCGCGTGCCCATCGACGAGGAGTCGTGGAGGACCGGGCACAACGTCAAGCACCACGGGCACACCAACGTGACCGGCCGCGATCCCGACATCCACTTCGGCCCCGTCCGGCTCACCGAGCACACGCCCTGGAACCGCGGCCACCGCTTCCAGCTCTGGATCGCGCTCTTCCACATCTTCCCCAACTTCACGATGGGGATGAACACGCACTTCACCGGCCTGAGCGATCTCTGGTGGGGCAACGGTCGCGGCTCGCTGGACGTTCTGAAGGACCGCTCGCCGGCCTCCGTCCGCCTCGCCTACTGGAAGACCTTCCGGAAGTGGATCCCCTACTACGCTTACGAATACGTCCTCTTCCCCGCCCTCGCCGGGCCCATGTTCTGGAAGGTGCTGCTCGGCAACTGGCTCTCCGAGGTGATGCGCGACGTGTACTCCGCGTGCACGATCTTCTGTGGTCACGTCGGCAGCGGGGTGAAGGCCTACCCCGAGGGCGATCGCGCCTCCTCGCGCGGCGCGTGGTACGCGCGCCAGGTCGAGGCCACGAACGACTTCGGCGTGCGGTGGTGGTGGGTCAGCGTCCTCTGCGGCGGCCTCGATCTCCAGATCGAGCACCACCTGTTCCCCAGGCTCGCGCCGCAGCGCCTCCGCGAGGTGGCCCCGCTCGTCCGGAGGACGTGCAAGGAGCACGGCGTCGCCTACCGGACCGCGCCGTGGGGCAAGGTGCTGAGGGACGCGCTGTCGTGGATCTCCGAGCTGTCGCGGAAGACGCCCTCCGCCGCCGCCCTCGTCAGGACCAGCGTCGCGGAGATGACGTGATGGGTGCGCCCGTCCTGCTCACCGTGGTAGATGGCGAGGCGATGGCCAGCGCGGAGGACGCACGCACCGGCGAAGCGACGCTCACGATCGACGAGCTCGCCAGCGTGTCAGGCGTGCCGAGCCGCACGATCCGCTTCTACCAGTCCAAGGGCGTGCTCCCCGGGCCGGTCATCAAGGGCCGCGTCGCCTACTACGGGCCCGGCCACAAGGAGCGGCTCGAGCTCATCGCGTCGCTCCAGGATCGCGGCCTCCGCATCGAGGCGATCCGCGATCTCGTGGCGCGCATCGACAAGGGCGAGCTCGACCTCGCGGCGTGGCTCGGCCTCGACGCGCAGCTCCAGGTCCCGTGGGCCGAGGACCGCCCGGTCACCGTGACCGAGGACGAGCTGTACGAGCTCTGCGGCCGCCGCCGCGCCGGCCTCGTCGCCACGCTCGTGCGCGGCAAGCTCGCCGAGCGCCGCGGCAGCGTGTTCTTCGTGCCTAGCCCGACCTTGCTCCGGATCGCCTCGCGCCTCGAGGGCGCCGGCGTCGACGTCGAGGCGGCCGTGAAGGCCGGGGAGGTTCTCCGCAAGCACCTCGATCGCGCCGCGAAGGACCTCGTCGAGCTGATCGAGAAGCAGGCCGCCACCGACCAGGTCGAGACCGACTGGGGCCACGCCCTCGAGGAGGCGCGCCCGCTGGTGATGGACGTGATCCGGCTGTTCTTCGGGCAGGCGATGGAGCGCGAACTCCGCACGCTCGTCGAGTCGGGGAGGCTCGCGAAGGTCGCGAAGCGGCGGCACCCCACCCCGGGGGGCGGATAGGGCCCCCTCTCGAGGTCTGCCAGGCTACTTCGCCTTCACCGCCGGCGGCGGCTGCGAGGTCACGAGCAGGATGTCCCCGTACAGCTCCCTGAGCCGCGTCTTCAGGAACTTCCCGGTGCTCGTGCGCGGGATCTGATCCATGAACACGTACGCGTCCGGCAGCCAGTAGCTCGCGAACTGGTCCTTGATGTGGCCCGCGAGCTCCTCCTCGCTCACGTCGCTCCCCGGCCGCTGGACGATGGCGGCGACGGGGCGCTCGTCCCATTTCGGATGGGCGGCCGCGAACACCGCCGCCTCCAGCACGGCCGGGTGGCTCATGAGCGCGTTCTCGAGCGCCACGCTGCTGATCCACTCGCCGCCCGACTTCACGACGTCCTTCGCGCGGTCGGTGATCGTCACGTACCCCTCCGGGTCGATCGTGACCACGTCCCCTGTCTTGAACCAGCCGGTCTCCGTGAAGCGATCCTTCCCCTCGTCGGCGAAGTACGACGACGCCACCCACGGGCCGCGCACCTCGAGCTCGCCCATGGTCTTGCCGTCCCAGGGGAGCGCCTTCCCGGACTCGTCCATCAGGCGGTGCTCCACGAACATCACGGGGAAGCCCTGCGTCGCGCGCACCGGGAGCTCCGTGTCCCACGCCTGTCCCACCATGTCGGGCTTGAGGCGCGCGACGGTGCCGAGCGGGTTCATCTCCGTCATGCCCCACGCGTGCGTGACCTCCAGCCCGTGCCGTGTCTTGAAGCCGTCGATCATCGCCGGGGGCGCGGCGGCGCCGCCGATCACCATCGTGCGAACGCGCGACAGGTCGTGCGCCTTCTCCGCCTTGCGATCCCGGTCCAGTAGATCGAGGATCCCGAGCCAGATCGTCGGTACGCCCGCCGCGAGCGTGACCTCCTCGCCCTCCATCAGCTCGACGATCGACGCCGGATCCAGGTGGGGCCCCGGGAACACGAGCTTCGCGCCCGTGGCGATGGCCGCGTACGGGATCCCCCACGCGGCGGCGTGGAACATGGGCACCACCGGCATCGCCGTGTCCATCGAGGCGAGTCCGAGCGAATCGCGCAGGCACACGGCCATCGCGTGGAGGCACGTGGAGCGGTGCGTGTAGAGCACGCCCTTCGGGTTCCCCGTCGTCCCCGACGTGTAGCAGAGCATCGCCGCCGCGCGCTCGTCGAGCTGAGGAAGCTCGGCGCGCGGCTCGGCCCCCTCGAGGAGCTTCTCGTAGTCGAGGTACCCGCCCTTCACCTCCGTGGTGCCGTCCGCGATGACGACCACGTGGCGGATCCAGGGCACCTTGTCGATGAACTTCTCGAGGAGCGGCACGAGCGACGCGTCCACCACCACCACCGAGTCCTCCGCGTGGTCCGCGATGTACGCGATCTCGTTCGGGTGCAGGCGCAGGTTGAGCGTGTGGACGATGGCCCCCATGAGCGGAACTGCGAAGTACACCTCGAGGTGCTGGGCGTGGTTCCACGCCAGGGTGGCGACCCGCGTGCCGGGCTGCACGCCGAGCCCCTCGAGTGCGCTCATGAGCCGCCGCGTCCGCACGCCGAAGTCCTTGACCGTCGCCCGCGCGAGACTCCGATCCGCCTTGCGTGATACGATAGGCCTCCCTGGGAACAGGCGTTCGGCCCGCTCGAAGAGGTGGGTCAACGTGAGCGGGAAGTCCATCATCCGTCCGAGCATGGCTCGGCCACTCTACCCGAGAACAAACCCATGAAGCGCCCAAACACTCGCCGTTGCCTCGCCCCCCTGGGACTCGGTCTGCTCGTTCCGACCCTCGCCTGCGGCTGCAGCCACATCCCCGTGACGATGCACACGGACACCCGCATCCAGCACGCCGACGGCAAGGTCGAGCACAAGCACACCGAGTGGCACGGAACGCTCGACCAGCTCCCCGATCAGCTCGGGAAGGCCGGCGCCGAGCTGGGCGCGGTCACGGGCGAGATGGTCAAGGTCCTCACGGACGTCCCCCCACCCGGGGAGGTGAAGCTCGGAGACCTGTCTCCCTCCCTCAGGAAATACGAGGGCAAGCCCAAGGCCGACTTCCTCGTCCGGGCCAAGGACAAGGACGGCAAGCCCATCAAGTTCACCCACGTGCGCCTCGGCGTCGAGCAGATCGACGGCTTCTTCAAGACGACGCAGGTGATCTACGCCATCCTCTACCAGGCCACGCAGACCCTCGCGAACCTCCGCGGCCTGGCGAGCACCGTCCTCGACGCGAAGGTCGACGCCAAGGGTCAGCTCCACGCCGAGGTCAACAAGGCCATGGGCACGGCCGGCGCGGACGTCGAGCTCGTCGCGAACATGAAGCTCCTCTACGAGGTCGCGGGCTCGCTCGCGGTGCTCGTGCCCGAGCTGGCGAAGCAGGTCAGCAAGCTCATCGGGCAGGGCGAACAGCTCGTCGCCAGCGCGAGCACGCTGATCACGAACCCGAAGGTCCTCACGCACCTCTCTCTCGTGAAGAAGGGGCTGGGCGACAGCGTCTCGGTCATCAAGTCCTCGGGCTCGCTGCTCGTCGACTTCTCGGGCGAGCTGAAGGGCTTCGCGTCGTCGGCCGCCCTCGAGCCGCCGGAAGAGCTGCGCCAGGATCGCACCCGCCGCGCGCCCGCGTCGCACGCCGCCCTCGCCCCCGCGCTCGCGCGGCGTCGTCACGACGAGGGGTGACGGTGGCCTCGCCGCCGGTCGAGCCGCCTCCGACGAACGTGCGCTTTCCCGATCCGCGCTCCCTCCGCGGGGACGTCGTGGCGATCGGCTGCGACTTCCGCCCCGGCACGGTGCTCGAAGCCTACCGCAGGGGCATCTTCCCTTGGCCCCAGGGTGACGAGGCGGACGACGGCGGCGAGCCGCTGGTCGCGTGGACCTCGCCCGATCCGCGCGCGCTCCTCCCGCTCGATCGGGAGCCTCCCTGGTCGCGCAGCCTTCGCCGCACACTCCGCCGCCACCCCTACGAGGTGACCGTCGACGAGGACTTCGCAGGCGTGATGCGCGCGTGCGGGGAGACGCGCGAGAGCACGTGGATCATCCCCGAGCTGGTGGAGGGGTACCTCGAGCTCCACCGCCTGGGCTGGGGCCACAGCCTGGAGGTGTGGGAGCGGACGTCGAGCGGGCGGGAGCTCGTCGGAGGCATCTACGGGCTCGCGATCGGCGCCGCATTCGTCGGAGAGTCGATGTTCCACAAGCGAACCGACACCTCGAAGATCGCGTTCGCCGCCCTCGCGATCCGCCTGCGCCGCTCGGGCTTCACGATCTTCGACGCGCAGGTGATGACGCCCCACCTCCGCTCGCTCGGATGCGAGCCCGCGCGCAGGGCGTCGTACCTGGCGCTCCTGGAGGGGGCCATCGGCCGCGGTGATCTGGCGATTTACTAGCTATTCCAGCGAGTTATGTCCGAAAAGTGGCCGCCCGCCTCGCCGCGTGGCACAATTTTCATGAGAACCCTTCTCAATATCGCTCCGAGAACTCAAATTCAAGCGGAAGAATCGCGCACGACGCGCGTTTCGAAGTTCGTCCTCCTCTCCCGGATTCGCCCCTCCCCCGTTGGGCGTGCCCGTCCCGTCAGGAAAATCAGCCCCCGCCCGTCTCCGAGCGGAACCTTTCCAGCCTTCGCCCGTCACATTCCCTCCCGCCTCACCGTTCTCCTTCCTGCTTGTTCTCCTCGTCGAGGAGCTGCAGCAGCGGCCGTAACGGCCATGGAAGCCACCTTGAAGAAGTCCACCGCCCTCCGCAAGCCCACGAGCGCCCCCCCCCAGGCCGGGGAAGGGTTGGAGTTCGACAGCATCCCTCCGCCGCCCGACCCTGGACGTGGGCCGAAGCTCGCCGTCCCCCCGCTCGTGCACGCCTCGGAGCCCGAGGAGGCCCAGGAGGCGGTGGACGTCTACTTCCGCAAGATGGCGCGCGTCTCGCTCCTCACCCGAGAGGGCGAGGTCGAGCTCGCCAAGCGCATCGAGCAGGGCGAGCACGAGATCCTCGACGCGATTTTCGAGTCGCGCCACGCCTGCGCCGAGCTCTCGACCATCGCCGATCTGCTCGTCCGCGGCCGCCTCAAGGTCCGCGACGTGGCGCGCAACATCGATGACGAGGCCGCGTTCGACGAGGCCACGGTCCACAAGCTCGTCCGCATCTTCAAGCGCCCGGAGAAGGACCTGCACGGCAAGAAGCTCGGCAAGCAGCGCTTCGCCGAGGCCAAGGCCAAGGTGTTCAAGGAGCTGGTCGAGATCCGCCTCGACCGCACCGTCACCGATCGCATCTCGCGCAGGATCCGCGCGTCGTTCCCGCGCGAGGACGTCGTCACGAAGAGGGCGCTCGCCCAGACGGTCTACCGCATCGAGACCAGCCGCCGCATGGCCGACCGGGCGAAGGCGGATCTCGTCGAGGCGAACCTGCGGCTCGTGGTGTCGCTCGCGAAGAAGCATGTGAACCGTGGCCTCCAGCTCCTCGACCTCATCCAGGAGGGGAACATCGGCCTCATGCGCGCGGTCGACAAGTTCGACTACAAGCGCGGCTACAAGTTCTCCACGTACGCGACGTGGTGGGTGCGGCAGTCCATCTCCCGCGCCATCGCCGACCAGGGCCGCACGATCCGCGTACCCGTGCACATGTACGAGAGCCTGCAGAAGCTCACGCGCATGAGCCGCTCGCTCCTCCAGGAGTACGGCCGCGAGCCCACGCCCGACGAGCTCGCGGAGACCACGGGGATCCCCGTCGAGAAGGTGCGCGCGGTGATGAAGATCGCGAAGGAGCCCATCTCCCTCGAGACGCCGGTCGGCAACGACGGCGAGTCCCACGTGGGCGAGTTCATCCCCGACGAGCACGGCACGGCGCCCGACGAGGCGTACGCGCAGATGCGCTTCTGCGAGCAGACGCGCCAGCTCCTGAAGACGCTCACCCCCCGCGAGGAGAAGATCCTCCGCATGCGCTTCGGCATCGACGAGGCGCGCGACCACACGCTCGAGGAGGTGGGCGAGAGCTTCTCCCTGACACGCGAGCGCATCCGGCAGATCGAGACGAAGGCGCTCCGCAAGCTGCGCCTCCCGTCCCAGCACCGCCGCATGAAGACCTACATCTCCGGCTCGTGACGCGCCCATGAACCGCGAGGCCAGGATCGTCCAGCAGCTCACCGCAGAGCTCGCGCCCGTGCACCTCGCCGTCGAGAACGAGAGCCACGCGCACTCGGTCCCGAAGGGGTCCGAGACGCACTTCAAGGTCGTGGTCGTGTCACACGCGTTCGAGGGGAGGTCGCTCGTCCGGCGACACCAGCTCGTCTACGGTGCCCTCGCCGGGGAGCTCTCGAGCGGCCTCCACGCCCTCGCGATCACGTCGCGCACGCCCGAGGAGTGGGCCGCACGGCCCGAGGCCAACGTGTCGCCGCTGTGCCACGGAGGGAGCAAGAGCTGAGCGCGCCGCGCGGGCGCGTCAGTTCGCTGAGCCGGGGCTCGGGGACGTGAGGACCTGGAGGTCCATCGCGTTGTTGTCGGTGTCGGTGCCGTTGGGCTTTCGGCCGATCGACTTGCCGGCGGGCGGGGACGGGGCCGCCGCCGTCTCGACGTAGGTGGTCGGCCCGCTCACGGTGCCGTACGAGACCGCGTCGACGACCTTCGACGTGGGATCCACCAGCCCCACGCGGCCCGCCGCCGCGGCGAGCCCGATGGACGTCCGGATGGCGGTCACGCCCGCGTCCCCCGCGAAGGCGCTCCCGACGATGACGAGGTACCCACCCGCCGGGATGCTGTGCGCGGCCGTGAAGGTCTGTATCGCGGTCGGTGGGGACCCGGTCGAGGACGAGTAGTTGAGCTTGTAGCCGTTGAGGGCCACCGTGCACGCGTTCGGGTTGAACATCTCGACGAACTCGTCCGAGGCGGTCGCGCCCTGCGACATCACCTCGTTGAGGACGACCTTGCCGCACGCCGGAGCGTCCATGCCGGCGTCCGCGATCCCGGTGTCGACCGGCGCGCTCTGGTCTCGCCCTGCGTCGACCTTGATGCCCGCGTCCTGCGAGGGCAGGCCGGAGTCGTCCGGCTGCGTACCCGTCTCGAGCGCCGGCACGTCCGCGTCGAGCGGCGGCTCCGTGGTCTCGCCGTCATCCGGAGTCGTGGCGCTCTGCGCGCACGCCACCGCGAGCGGCGCAAGCAGGGCGAGCACGGCGAAGCCACGCACCAGGAACGACGACGCCGGCCGCATCACGCGTGCAGCCTAGCACCGCGGGGTCAGGCCGACCGTCGCGATTCCCAGTGGAGGATATCGTCCAGCGCGTCGGCCATCGACTGTGCGATGCCCCGACGGTCCATGTCACGCCGATCGTCCACCTCGGGCGAGAGCAGGAAGTCGTGGCGGACCTTCACGCGGCGCTCGGAGATCTGCCGGCGGTCGGGAGTGGTTTGGTGATCTTGGGAGGCTTGGTTTCTCATCGAGGGATCCAGATGTCGTCAGAACGCGCGGTACGGCCAAGTATTGGAGGGATCGTCGCGGCGCGCGAAGTTCACATCAGGGAAACAGGGGGCAAACGTAGCAGATGTAGGAGAAGTCACTACCTGGCACGCTTGGTGCTAGGGCCCACCGCTCCTCTTAGCGCGGTTTCGGGACCGCGCCACAAAATCAGATGAAAAAATCGGGCACGAGATCGGCCCCAGGCACCACGGAATAGTGGCTGAAATCCGTGACGCCGGCCTCGCGGAGGACGTCCTCGTCGAGGACGAACCTGCCCGTGAAGGCGCGGCTCGGGCGGGTGAGGATGACGTGCGCCGCGTCGGCCACGATGTCCGGCGTGCGGCTCTGCGCAACGAGCGCGTCGCCACCGAGGAGGTTCTGCACCGCGGACGTCGCGATGACCGTGCAAGGCCAGAGGGCGTTCACGGCGATGCCCTTCGGCCGGAGCTCGCCGGCCATCCCGAGGACGCACAGGCTCATGCCGAACTTGGCCATCGTGTTCGCGACGTGAGGGGCGAACCAGCGCTCCTCCATGTTGAGCGGCGGCGAGATGTTGAGGATGTGCGGGTTCTCCGCCTTCGAGAGCCAGGGAATGCAGGCCTGCGAGCATGCGAAGGTGCCGCGCGTGTTGACCCCGTGCATCAGGTCGAAGCGCTTCATGGGCGTCTCGAGCGTGCCGGTCAGGCACCACCAAGCCGGATAACCTATGATTAGATTGATTGCTTGAGAGAACTTTTTCAGCATGT
>SXNL01000351.1 GCA_005777185.1 Myxococcales bacterium | reverse complement strand
GGCTCTCGCCGCCCGAGAGCGTGGACGCCGCGCGCTCGAGCGTCAGGTATCCGAGGCCGACGTTGACGAGGAAGCCGAGGCGCGAGGAGATCTCCCTCCGCAGCTCGACGGCGATCGTGGCGTCGGCCCCCACGAGCTCCACGTCTCGCGTCCACGCGAGGGCCTCCTCGATGGTCTTGCCGACGAGCGCGGGGAGCGACAGGTCGCCGATCCGCACGCTCCGGCTCTCCTCGCGGAGGCGCGCCCCGCCACACGCGAGGCACGGCTTGTTCGAGAAGTAGCGCATGTACCACTGCTTCATCTCCTCGGAGCCGGTCGCCTTCATGCGCCGGAGGAGCTGGTGCGTGAGGCCCTCCCAGCGCACGCCGCCGCGCGTCGCTCCGTAGAGGACCGTCTTCTGCTGCTTCTCGGAGAGCTTCTCCCACGGCTTTTCGAGCTCCACCCCGAACGAGTCGCGAAGCCACTCGACCTCGCTCGCCGTCCACCCTTCGCCGCGGGCCATCGCGCCGGCCCAGGGCGCGACCGCGCCGTCGCGGATCGAGAGCGTGGGTTGCGGCACGACGAGATCGGGATCCATCTCCGGCCGGGAGCCCAGCCCATTGCAGTCCGGGCAGAAGCCGACCGGCGAGTTGAACGAGAAGGACTGCGGCGTGAGCTCGCCGTAGGACGTGCCGCAGGACGGGCACGCGTTCTTCGTGCTGAAGAAGCGGTCGCCCTTGTCCCCCGAGAGGACGACGGTGCCGTCGGCCTCGCGGAGCGCCGCCTCGATCGAGTCGGTGAGCCGCGCCTTCGCCCCCGCGTCGACCACCACGCGGTCGATCACGATGTCGAGGTCGTGCTTGGACTTCTTGTCGAGGGTGATCTTCTCCTCGTCGAGCCGCACGATGCGCCCGTCCACGCGGACACGCACGAAGCCGCGGGTCGCGAGATCGCGCAGGAGCTCCGCGTACTCGCCCTTCCGCTGTCTGTGGAGCGGCGCGAGGACGAGGAGCTTCGTGCCCGGCGGTGCGGACATCGCCGCCTTCACGATCTGCGCGGGATCCTGCGCCCGCGCCTCCTTGCCGCACACGTGGCAGTGCTGGCGCCCGACGCGGGCCCAGAGGACGCGGAGGTAGTCGTACACCTCGGTCACCGTCCCGACGGTCGACCGCGGGTTGTTCGACGCCGATTTCTGCTCGATCGCGATGGTGGGCGACAGACCGCGGATGTGATCGACCTTCGGCTTCTCCATCGGGCCGAGGAACTGGCGCGCGTAGCTCGACAGGCTCTCGACGTACCGGCGCTGCCCCTCGGCGTAGAGCGTATCGAACGCGAGGGTGGACTTCCCGCTCCCCGAGACACCCGTCAGCACGACGAGCCTCTTCTGCGGGATCGTCCCCGTGCTGTTCTTGAGGTTGTGCTCGCGCGCGCCGACGATGGTGATGGCGTCCGGCTCGCGGGCGGAGGCGAGGACGTGGCCGTTGACCTTCTTCACGGCACGGGCTTTACACCCAGCGCGGCCCCGACGGAAGCCCGGGTCAGGGGGGGCCCAGGTGGTCACGGGCATTCCGCTCACGGCGTCGAGGATCTTCTTCTCGTCGACGGCCTCGACGTCCTTCTTCTGGTTCCGGTCGCTCACGCAGAGCGGCGCGCAGCCCTGCGGACACGTGCGCGAGCCACCGAGCGTGGGCGTGAAGCGGACCGGCGGGCCCGCGACGGGCCCCTCGGTCTTGCAGCAGATCTGCGAGGGACCGCAGCACGAGCTCCCGCAGCAGGTCGTGCCGCCGCCGCAGACCGTGCCCGGTCCGCAGGGCGCGGCCTTGCAGACGCCGTCGCAGTACGCCGTCGCGCCGCCGCACTTGATGCCGCAGCCGCCGCAGTTCTGCGGATCGTTGTTCGTGTTGACGCACGCGCGGCCGCAGCAGGTGCGGAAGGGCGAGCAGGCGGGGGTGCACACGCCCCCGTCGCGGACGCTGGCGTCGACGATCGTCCCTCCGTCGCGGATCACGCCCGAGTCGCTCCCCGAGTCCAGGCCGGTCAAAGGCCCGCCGCCTCAGGCCGCGCTCGGCCGCCCCTCCAGCAACCTCACCGCGTCCGCGTAGGCCCCGCTCACGTCGCGGAAGGCTTGCGCTGAACCTCCGGCGGCGTCGGGGTGTGTGCGCTTCGCGAGCGCGCGGAAGCGCGCCTTGACGTCGAGAAGGGTGGCGCTCCTGTCGAGCCCGAGCTGGCGCAGACACGCGGGCACGGCCGGGAGGGCCACTTCCGAGGCGTGGAGGGCGCGCTCGAAGGCGTCGATCGAGCGCGCGAACCGGTCGTCCTCCTGGCGTCGTACGGCGTCCTCGAGCAGCGCGGCGAAGGTCGGCACGCCCCCCCGAACGGCCCACCCGGGCCGTCCTTGAGGCGCGGACGAACGTCAGCCGACCCAGACGTAGTCGAGCGGGCGCACGAGGTAGTCGGTGGCGAACAGCCCGAGGAGCCGCGAGTACAGCGCGAGTCCCGGCCGGTGGAGCGGCGCGAAGCCGAAGCCGCCGCGCGCGTCCCGTATGCGTACGACGAGCTCCTCCTCGAGGGCCCACGTCCCGATGTCGACCGATCGTGCCCACGCGAGGTCCGCGAGCGTCGCGCTGATCTTCTCGTGCCCGTCCTTGACGATCGCGCGCGTCTGCTCCTCGCTCACGGCGCCCTGTTTCACGGGGACCAGCACCGGCCCGGACGCGATGACGGCGGCGTCGTACGGCCCGGTGAGCCAGCGGACGAGGCCGCGTTTGTTCCAGGAAGGCGCCTCCGTCAGGAACTCGTACAGGGCGTCCTTCGCGCGGTCGGCGATGTCGAGGACGAGATCCTGCGTGACCGTCACGGGGACGGGCCGGGTCTCTCGTAGCTTGGGCAGAGCGCTCATTCGTGTTCTCCGGGGAGGGAATGAGCACGGGCCATACCAGGACCCGATGTGGCGACGACGCCCGCTCTGGCCCCGCCGTTCCGCGGGAATTCGAGGGTTTTCCGGGGCGTCAGGCGGCTGACGCGACGTGCCGCGTGGCACGGCAGCGTCAGACTCTTTTCGGTCGCCTACTTCCCGCCGGTGGTCTTGGGTGCGTCGCCCGGCGCCTTCGGCGGCGCCGCCACCGGCGCTTCGAATGCGCCGACCTGCGTCATGAGCTCGACGCTGTTCTGGTAGGTCCACGCGCGCACGGCCTTGCCGTCCTTCATCTCGTAGACGTCGACCAGGTGCACGTCGATCTTCTTCTTCGAGGCCGGAAGAGCACCCAGCGCGGCCTTGTGGGTGCCAGACATCGAGTACTCGACGATGGCGTAGCTACCGATGCCCCACGAGTTCGCGTTGGTGAGCTTCAGGTCAGGGAAGGCGCGCGTCACGCCGCCGAAGAACTTCTTCGCCTCGGCCTTGCCCTTGACCGTCTCGAGGAACAGGACCCCCTCGTACTGGATGTCGTCGGCGAGCGCGCCGAGGAAGGCGGCTTCGGACTTCCTCTGGAGCGCGCCGTGGAGGGCCTGCGCGGACTCGAGCGCCTTCTGCTCTTCGGGGCCGCCCTTCGACACGATCATCTCCGGCTTCTCGGGCACGGGAGGGATCTCGCGTGGCTTCGCCTTCGCTGCGCCGACCTGCGTGAGCACCGTGCCGAGCTCGCCGTAGCGGTTCTCGCGCTTGACCTTGCCCTCCTCGTCGAACCACACGATGGACAGGCCGTAGTGCCCGATGGGGTTGTCCTGGCCCTTCACGCCGATCAGCTCGCCGGTGTGCTTGCCGTTGATGACCCACTCGATGATGAGGTTCGAGCCCCTCACCCAGACACGCCGGAAGCCGAGCTTGATGTTCGAGAAGGTCTCGAACCACTCCTTCATGTTCTGCTCGACCGCGTCCCGCCCCCACAGCTCGTTGAGGCCCGCCACCGAGACGGTCGCGTTCTCCGCGTAGACCTCGGAGAACTTCTTCGCGTCGTGCCCGTTGAGCGCGGCGAGCGCCTGCGCCATCGCGGCCTGCTGGAGCTCCGCCATCGTCGGCTTGGCTCGCGGAGGGGGAGGTGGAGGAGGATCCTGCGGCACCTTCTCCACGACGACGGCTGGGGGGGGAGGATCCTCGACCATGGGCGGCGGTGCCGGAGGCTTGTCCGGCCCGCACGCCAGGAACCAGGAGCATGCCACGCCCAGGAGCACCCGCTTGCGCATGGCCAACGAGCCTACCTCACTCCGACGACGCTGTCGCCCTGGCACCAGGAGGGTCGAGGGGGCCTCTCAGCCCCCATCGCGACCCGTCAGATGCACTTCGGGTTGCAGCACAGGACGCTGCGCGTCACGCCGCCGCACTTCTGCGTCACGCCTCCGCCTGCGCCCGCCCCGCACAAGCCGCCGTTGATGAGGGCGCCCTTGTGGAGATCGAACGTGAACGCGCCGCCGGCCTTGGTCCCGAACTCGCCGCGACAGATGTCGTTCGTGTTGTACTTCCACTCGTTGCACCGGAGGTTCGGTCCGCCGTTGTTCGTGTTGTCCGGGTCCGGTGTGGAGCGGTGCACCCAGAAGGTCGTGCCGTCCGGCACATCCGCGAGCTCGCCCTTCGCGATCGCGGCCTTGATCTCCTCGTAGTCGCAGGGGTGGTCGCCCGCGGGCACCAGGCTCTTGCAGGCGTCCACGCCGGACGCGATGCCGTTGGTGGTGCCGGCGAAGGTCCACTTCGCGTTCATGCCGTTGTACATCCCGCGGTAGATCGGCTTGCCGAGGCAGTTCGCGTCCGGGCTCGCGTCGAGCGAGATGCTGCCGTCGGACCCGGTGCCGCCGTCGGACCCGGAACCGCCATCGGCGGCGGGATCGGTCTTGCAGACCTTCCCCTCGCAGATGCGCCCCGGACCACAGTCGGCGTTCGTGTTGCAGGGGTTTGCCGAGGCGTCCGTTCCGCCTCCGGTCGTCGACGTCGTCGTGGGCGCGGGCGTCACTCCGCTCGTACCGGAGCTACCGCTGTTCGATCCGCACGCAGCGACCACTCCGAACCCCAGCGCCAGGAAACCGATCGCAGCGAGCTTTCGCATGGCATACTCCCTAATGTGAGGCCGACGGGGAAGGTCGTCTTCCCGCGGATGCGTACCCAGCGTGTAGCAAACGTCATCGACGCAGTTTCGTCAAGCGCCAACACCCCGAATGCAGCATCTGCGTAGGCGCCTGTGGTCACAGGTACTGCACCGGCTCCCCAAGAGGGCGCTGGCCTCGTGGCCGTCCGTTGGAGTAAGACGCGATCGTCCGAAGGAGGATTGCCCTTGATACGCTGGCCCGAAGGCCGCCTCACCCCGGTGGCGGAAGCGAACCTCGCGATGTTCAGGAAGAGCGCCGCGGCGCTCGAGCTCGAGGAGGCACGCGAGGCGTGGCACTTCGTCCAGTGGTCGTGGACGGAGGGAGCCCCGACCCGGTTCGCCCTCCAGAACGAGGGAGAGGACGTGCGCACGTATACCTTCGACGCGGACGGGCAGTTCACGACGACGGCCGGCACGCGGCCGCGGCGCACGACGGAGTCGCGCGCCGGGTAAGGAGGCACCGCCTCAGCACTCGCCCCACTTGCACTCCGACGTGGGGTCGGCGGACGGCGGTTTCTTGGGCGGCGGCGGCGGATCCGGCTTCTTGGGAGGTTCGGGGTCCGGCGCCTTCTTCGTCTCGGGCTTCTTCTTCGGGGGATCGGGCTTCCTGGGAGGTTCGGGCTTCCTGGGAGGTTCGGGCTTCTTCGACTCGGGTTTCTTCGGACCGAAGTTGAACTCGGACTTCTTCGCCGCGGGGGGCGGACGCGTCGGCGTTTCCTCGCTCTTCTCCTCGCTCTTCTCCTCGCTCTTCTCCTCGCTCTTCTCCTCGCTCTTCTCCTTTTCGTCGGCGCTCTCGTCCTTCTTCGGCTCCGGGGCGGGCGCGCCGTCGACGTCCTCGTACGCAGGATCGCCGAACGTCGGCTTGCGCGGCGCTCCGAGGAGCGTGTCGAACGTGACCTCGACGCTGAGCCCGAACGACTGCGTGAAGCCCTTGTACTCGCCGTTGTTGATGACGGGCAGCGGCTTGTCGCCGGAGTCCACGCTGCGCCCGCCCTTGGCTGCGTTGATCGGGCGGATATCGCCGTCCGCGACCTTGCGCACGAGCGAGGGGATCGCCGCGTAGGCGAAGTTCACGGCCACTCCGCTCCGCCGGTAGCCCGCGCCCAGCGTCACGCCGATCTTGGTCAGCGTGTCGAAGTCGAGCCGCGTGTACTTGTACTCGGTCGCGGAGCTGTCGAAGAAGGCTCCGCCGCGGAGCGAGATCACGCCGTCGAACTCCTCGAAGTTGAAGGCGCCGCCGCCGCGCACGCTGAAGGTGCTGTTGTACTTGTGGAGGACGGTGGTCTCGACGTTCTTGTACGGGCCAAGCTCGGGGATGAACACCTTCGGCCCCTCGCCCTGCGCCGACCCCCACGCCTCGTACGTCGCGTCGAGCTCGAGGTCCCACACCTCGAACTTGCCGTCCATCCCGATGTAGCGTCCGCCGAGGCGGAGCACCCAGGGCAGCGCGAGGTCGAGCTGGGCCTTGCCGGGGCGGATCTCGATGGGCGCGGCCTTGGGCGGCTGGGAGGTGACGTCGCCGAGCGCGCGGATGGATGCCGGGCCCCGGAAGTTGATGCCGAACTGGACCTCCGGCGTGGGTCGGACGAGCACGCCTCCCGAGGCGGTGAAGGTCTTGCCGCTCGCCGTGAGCGTGCTGCGACCGTCGCACGGCTCGTACTCGGCGTTCTTGCACAAGCCGGCGGCGGCGTCGGTGTACCCGACCGTCGTCTGGTCGAAGCTACCGAGGACGAGGTGGGCGGCGACGCCGACGTCGAGCCACGGTGTGACACGGAAGGCGCCTGCCGCGGTGGGGTAGATGATGGACGAACGCGACTGCACGTAGTCGTAGCGCGAGGACGCGGGCGCGCCCTGGACGCCGAGCGGGAACGTGCGGTTGCCAACCGCCGAGGGTCCGAAGGCCGCGACCGCGAACGTGAAGCGGTCGAAGGTGTGGAAGTCCGTGGTGGCCGCGATGAACGGCAGGAGGAAGGGCCCGCCCGTGTTGCTGACGGTGGGGAAGCGAGCGCCGCCCCACGGCGTCTCCGGGTTGTCGGGGTTGTCGGGGAACGTGCCCGTGCGCGTGAACTTGAACGACTGGAGCTGGAGGTTGCCGGACAGGTACAGCTTCGTGCCCCGCTGCCGCGCGAGGCCTGCGACGTTGTAGTAGACGGCCGTGGGATCGTCCGCCTTCGCCGTGAACGTCGCGCCTCGCCCGAGCGCCTCGGCGCCCTGATCGGGCAGCTCGAACCCGCCTGCGAGCGCGGCGGGAGCAGTGAGCGTCACGAGGGCGAACGGCGCCGCGGCGAGGAGGCGCCCGTGTTTCTGCGGCATGGTGGCGGGCGAGGTCTGGCGAGATCCGCGCTCTCGCCCAGGATATCAGGTTCCCGGACAGCCGGGGGCGCCCGTGGCCGACCCGTCGAGCGGGTTCGTGCAGGGGACACACTTGTTGGCGCCCGCGCAGTCACCTCGCGAGATGCCCAGCGACTGGAAGAAGCCGAACTCGAGGCAGTCCGAGAGGCAGACGCCCGTGTAGCCGCCGGTCAGGAACGAGCTCCCGGCGCAAGGGGAGCCCCTGTAGCCGGGCGTGGTCACGAACTCGCTGGGCACGCACACGTCGACGTTCGGCGCGCAGGTTCCCTTGTCGTCGCCGAGGTTCTTCTGGAGGTTGGACGGCACCGACGTCTTGGGGACGCACTTGCCGCGGGGCGCGCCGTTGCCGTTGCAGCAAGCCTTGAACGTGACCGCCGGGAGCTTGGGCGCGTCGCACTTCGCCGTCGCGCACGCGCCCGTCGCCTTGCCGTCGCCGGGGTTGTAGCAGGGCGCGCAGAGCTCGTTCGCGTCGCAGGTGTCTTTCGGCAGCATGGCCTTCTGCGAGGAGACCATGGGGATGTTCTCGTTCGTGCAGCGGCCCTCGCCGCCCGCGACCGAGACGCAGGTCTTCGGGACGTAGTTGCCCGCGGCCGCGACCGCCTTCTCGGGAGCGCAGACGCCCTTCGAGCACTTCTTCAGGCTCGCCGCGAGATCCGCGGAGGGCAGGAGCGCCGCGGCCACGCAGCGCATCCCGGAGCCGCAGTCCTCGGACGGGAACGTGCTCACGTCCACGAGCGGCGGACCCATGTAGGGGCACGCCACGGGGGCGCCGCCACCACCACCGCCGCCGCCGCCGCC
>SXNL01000005.1 GCA_005777185.1 Myxococcales bacterium | reverse complement strand
GCCCCCCCCCCACGCGTACAGCGCGCCCCGCCCGCCGCCACCACGGCTCCGCCGCCGTCGAGCGTCGCTGTCACGACCCCGCCGCGGCGCAAGGAGACCGAGAGCGGGCCCTCGGCGCTCCCGCCTCAGGCTCCGGTCGCACCGACGGATCCCTCCCCTCGCGCCGCCCAACCACCGAGCGAGCCTCCGGCCGCGCCGCTCTCGGCATCCGAGCGCGATCAGCTCCTGGCGGCGTTCCTCGCGGAATCGCTCGAGGCCCCCTCTCGACCGCCGCCCGCCCCCCGGCCTGCCGATCCACCGCCGAGCGCACGGCAGAGCGGCAGCGTGCTCGATCGCAACACGCGGCCGCTGACCCGGACCGACTCCAACCCGGCGGCCGCAACGGGGGAGGCCATCCAGCCCCGGTCGACCCCGACGCCGGCGCAGGCCCCCGACAGCGGGCTCGGCGCGCGCGCGACCGCCGTTCGAAAGCTCGGCCCCAGCATCAAGCGCACCGACTCCGAGCCGCCGCCGCCCGCGCCGGAGGGCGATCCCGCCACTCCGGTCGTGCCTCCCCCGATCGGTGAGGTCCTTCGGCAGGGGCCCACGGGAGAGGTGAACTGGAGCGACTACGCGAAGGTCGTCGACGAGAGCAGCGACGGGGACGATCCGGAGAAGCCCTGATCGGTCGTGCTCGGGGCGCACCCCCTCGTCGTTACTTCGGCGTTTCGGGAAAGACGACGACGTACGCGCCGGGCCGCAGGGTGTAGAGCAGCGTCCTCGCGCCCTGCGCCCCTCGCGTGTAGTGCGGGTACCACGGCTGCGACCTCCACGCGTCGGTGTCCTTCACCAGCTCGGGCACGATGAGGTCGACCTCCACGTAAGCCGGCACCGCCTTGGCCACGCGCGGGCCGTAGCTCCACGGCTCGCGGCCGGGTCGTGGCTCGCGATCGTTGTGCATCGCCCCGCCGTAGGCCACGACGAGCGCGTGATCGCCCGCCGAGATCGACTCGATCTTCTCGGCCGTCAGGCGCGCGATCATCGACAGCATGGTGTCGATGTCGCCGCCGCCCGCCGCGACGATCTTGCCGTACTCGTCGCACGAGGGGACGAGCAGATGCGAGCGGATCTTCTTCTGGCGGGCGGCCGTGTAGAGCGCGATGAACTCGCCCTGGTTGGACTGGGCCTGGTTCTCGGTCACGGCCTTCTGCGCGCTCGCGACCTGCTTGATCTCCTTCTTCTGCTGCGCGTTGCAGTTGTTGTTGGCGACCCAGAGCTCGAGGACGAGATCGCTCGCCTTGCCCTCGAGCCGCGGGAGAAGCCGCTGCGTGAAGCGCTTCGTCACCGAGGGGACCTGCGGGTCGTCCTTCTGAGCATGGGTCTCGCCGATCGCCAGCACCGCCGGCTTGTCCGCGAGGAGGCGATCGAACGCGCCCTCGGGCGTGTCGAACAGCTCACACGCGAGCTTCCCGCAGGCCGCGCCCCCGGGCGCGCCGGTGGGCACCGCGGCCGCGACCCCAGACGCTGTGGGCACGGGGGAGGACGGCGTGACGGGCGCGGGGGAGCCGGCGCTCGTGGCCGACGCGGCGGTCGCCGGGTCGGCGGACGGCGCCGGCGTCGAGACGGACACCTGCTTCTGGCCGCAGCCCAGGGTGCCGAGGGCGAGGAGAGCGAGGACGCGAAGGACTCTCATGGGGGCTCCGTGCGTGGACAGCCAGGCAAGAAAGACACGGCGCGGGCGCGCGCCTTGGAGGCCCGGGTCACGCGGGGACCAGGGGCGGCCCACCCGGGAGGAGCGGATCGTGGGGGAGGCTCCCGCGAGGCGAGCGCATGTACACATTCGGTGTAACATACATGAAATTGGACACGCGCGACGTGTACACGTCGGCGTAGCGCTCGATCTGCCTCGCCAGGTGGCTCTTGTCGTTGCCGGCCCGGGTGAGCGGGCCCCACGTCGGGTTGTGGAGCTCCGCCGCCATCTTCGCCATCGGCGCGATCTCGGCGTCGAGCGCCACGAGGCGCTGCCGCAGCTCGAGCATCGCGGGATCGAGCTCGGCCGCGTCCGGCGCGAGCCCCGGACCGTACGCCGCGCGCCGGCGCTGGTGCGCGAGCTTGAGACACGAAAGCTCGTGCTCGAGCGTCTCCTTGTGCCGCATCCGCGCCGCGAGCTCGTGCTCGGTGGGCGCGAAGTCCGCGAGGGCCTTCACCTCGTCCTCGAGCTCGCGCAGCACGAGACCCGTACGCCACCGGAGCGCGCGGTTCGTGACGTGGACGTCACCGAACATGTGGTCCCCGACGTAGAGCACCTCCTCGCCCGAGATCCCGAGCGCGCGCTCGAGCTCGACCGCGCTCCCGCCGAGGTACGCCTTGCCCCGCTCGAGGGCGCCGACGTTGGGCCGGAGGAGACCGTCCTCGGTCGCCACCTCGAAGAACGGGGACCGCTGCGTGAAGAACTCGGGCTTGCGCGCCCCCACGATCACGATGTCGAAGAGCCCCCGCCACGTCATCCCCCCGGGCAGGAAGCGGTCGAAGGCGAACCCCATCATCGCGCTCGTGTACCCCCACTCCGAGTTGGTCACGAGCATGAGGCGCTTGCCGGCGTGCTTCTGGTCGAGCAGCGCGAGCGGGGTCTCCGGATCGAGGACGACGAAGCGCTCGGGCTCGGCCATGATCTCGGCCTTGAGCTCGCCCTCCATGTGCGTCTTGTCCATCGAGACCTTGATGGCGTTGTAGAGGTCGCGGTACCCCATGGGCCCGTCGATGAGGCGGGCGTCGAGGAGGTCCACGACCTTCGCGTACATGCAGCCCTCGGAGAGCGAGAAGAGCGTGTTGAGGAACACCCACCGCCCGTCCGAGAGATCCACGATGGTGCGCGTGTACGCGGCCCGCTGCTCCTGGAAGTCGAGCGGGCGGGTGCCGTGCATCGCCTTCTTGACGAAGCCGAAGCGGTTGGCCTTGACGATGTTGCCGAGATCGAGGTCGAGGATGAGCCCCCGCATGATGAGCGCACCGTCGAACGGCAGGTCGGCGACCGGCCAGCCGTGCCGCGCGAGCTTCTCTTGCATGTACTGGTAGGCGCGCCGCTCCCACGCGTCGACGTCGTAGTGGACCAGCGTGTAGTCCATGTCGTAGCCGATGGCCTTCAGCTGCCGCATGTTGAGCGTGCGGTTGCAGAAGACGCCCCGGCCGGGCGGGGTGATCAGGGTCGCGGAGTCGGGCGCGGTCATCGCGGGACGCACCTTAGCACCACTGCGCGCCGTGACTCTCGAGGCGAGTCCGCCGGCCCGCGATTCCACGATGGCGTCAGCGCGAAGCGCGCGCGACGAGCACCCTCCGCGCGAACGCGGCCAGGCCCCTCGGCCGCGACAGGATCGCGAGCTTCCGGGGGCGTGGGAGGGCCTTGAACGCGCGCTCGACCGAGAGCGCGGCGCCCTTGTCCCCGAGCGACGTCTTGCCGAGGAGTCCGAGGGGCGGGCGGGCGCGCGTGTATCTCGCACCCTTCTTCGACCGGTGCTTCTCGAGGCGCGCCGCGACGTCGTTCGTGATGCCGGTGTAGAGCGACGGGCCCTCGCAGAGGAGCACGTACACGAACCACCGGCCGCGCGCCGCCGTCACCGACCGAGCCCCGAGAGGAGCAACTCCGCGAGGGCCTCCGCGATCGACGTCGCGCGGCGCTCCTCGAGCTCGAAGACCCAGGGCGGCGAGAGCGACGCGAACGATCGCTGCACGAGCTCGCTCACCCTCCCCGCGTCGAGGCTGCCCTTGAACTCGCTCGCAGCCTTGCCCTCGCCGACGAGGACCTCGAGGAACGCGCGCTCCTCCTCGCGGAAGCTCGCGCCCGCCGTCCGCACGCCCTCGACCTTGCAATGGAACAGCTCGCACCCGTGCTGGCTCGCCTGCTTGACCTTGAAGAAGGCCTCGGTGCGCGCCGTCATCACGAGCACGAACGCCCGCGACGGCGAGCCCGAGGCGCGCTGCTTCGCGGAGCGCATGCGGGAGAGCACCTCCTCGTGCTGCTGGCGTGAGAGCTCCTCCAGGATGTTCTCCTTGGACGGGAACTCCAGGTAGAGCGTGCCGACCGCCACGTCGGACTCGCGCGCGATGTCGGCCATCGTCGTCTTCTGGGCGCCGTAGTGCCGGAGGAGCTTCCTCGCGGCCTCGAGGATCTGGGCGCGGCGATCGAGCATGAAAAGTGAGGAATAGTCTAACACGTTCATGTTCACGCAGCCAAGTCGGCGCAGGAGGTTGACGGAACAATGAACAAACTTATGTTTCGTTCAACCTCGACCCCAGAAAGACATCCCGATGACCCTTCGTGGCGACGTGCCGGTACCGAACGCACCCGTTCCCCTCCTGCCTCTCAGGACGGGGGTCCTCTTTCCCGGCGCGCGCATGAGCCTCGCGGTGGGGCGCCCCCGCTCCGTGGCGCTCCTCCGCACGCTCCACCCGGGCGATCTCCTCGTGACCTTCACGCAGCGGAAGGCGCGCACCGTGGACCCCGCCGAGGAGGACCTGTTCCGCTCGGGCACGTACGCCCGCGTCGTGCGTCTCGTCCGGCGCGGCGACGACGAGTACCAGCTCCTCGTCGAGGGGCTCGGGCGCGCCGAGCTCGCGGGGGTGACCAGCCAGCACCCCTTCTACCAGGCCGATGTCACGCACGTCGCGGACGAGGGGGCGGAGACCCCCGAGGCGCGCGCGCTCGCCGCCGCCCTGCGGAGCCAGGTCGCCGAGCTGGTCGCCAAGGACGGCGGCGCCCTCGCCGAGATCTCGGCGCCGGAAGACGAGCCCGGCACCTTCGCCGATCAGGTCGCGAGCCACCTCGACCTCCCGGTCGAGGCCGAGATGGAGATCCTCTCGACACGCGACATCGCCGCGCGCCTGCGCCTGGTCGCCCGGCTCCTCGGCGAGGCGCGCACCACGGCCGAGGTGAAGGCGAAGATCGAGGACGAGGTCCGGAAGGAGGTCGGCAAGACGCAGCGCGAGCACGTGCGCCGCGAGCAGCTGAAGGCGATCAAGACGGAGCTGGGCGACGAGTGCGGCGACGAGCTCCAGGCGCTGAAGGATCGCCTCGACGCGGCCGGGCTCTCCCCGGAGGCGCGCAGGGTGGCGGACCGCGAGCTCGCCAAGCTCGAGCGCGCGAACGGGCCGGAGACCAACGTGATCCGCAACTACCTCGAGCTCGTCGCAGATCTCCCGTGGTCGAAGCGCGCCGACGCGAGGGACGATCTCGGCGCCGTCGAGGCGAAGCTCGCCGCCGATCACCACGGCCTCGAGGACGTGAAGAAGCGGGTGCTGGAGCACATGGCGGTCCAGTCCCTGTCGCGGAACCACAAGGGGTCGATCCTGTGCCTCGTCGGGCCGCCCGGCGTGGGAAAGACGTCCCTCGGGCAGTCGATCGCCGACGCGACGGGGAGGCCGCTCGCGCGCGTCGCCCTCGGGGGTGTGCGTGACGAGGCCGAGATCCGCGGGCACAGGCGCACCTACGTGGGCGCCCTCCCCGGACGCATCCTGCACGCGCTGAAGAAGGCGCGCGTGAAGAACCCGCTCCTCTTGCTCGACGAGATCGACAAGACCCACGCAGGGTGGGGGGGGTCGCCCGAGTCCGCGCTCCTCGAGGTGCTCGACCCGGAGCAGAACGGGACGTTCACGGATCACTACCTCGAGATCCCGTTCGACCTCTCGGAGGTGATGTTCCTCTGCACGGCCAACACGCTCGAGACGCTGTCGGCGCCGCTCCGCGACCGGCTCGAGATCGTCGAGCTCGCCGGCTACACACCGGACGAGAAGCTCCACATCGCGCGGAAGCACGTCCTGCCGAAGCGCCTCTCCGAGCACGGGCTCGATCCCGCGTCCGTCGTCGTGGAGGACGCGACCATCGAGGCGGTCGTCCGCGACTACACGCGCGAGGCGGGCGTGCGGCAGCTCGACCGCGAGCTGTCGCGCCTGTGCCGCGCTGCAGCGCTGGAAGTCGCGCGAAAGGCCCGCGAGAGCGGCGGGGACGAGGCCACGCGCGTCGTCTTCGATCCGGGCTCGCTCTCGAAGCGCCTCGGCAAGCCGAAGTACGAGGACGAGGTGCGCGAGCGGACCAGCTCGCCCGGTGTCGCGACGGGCCTCGCGTGGACGCCGTTCGGCGGGAGCATCCTCTTCATCGAGACCTCCCGCATGCCGGGCAAGGGTCACGTCGAGATCACGGGCCAGCTCGGCGACGTGATGAAGGAGTCCGCGCGCGCCGCGCTCTCGTACGTGCGCAGCAACGCAGCGGCCCTCGGCGTGCCCGAGAACGTCGTGCAAGCGGAGGACGTCCACATCCACGTGCCGCAGGGCGCCGTGCCCAAGGACGGGCCGAGCGCGGGGGTCACCATCTTCACCGCCCTCGTGTCCCTGTTCACGGGCCGGCGCGTGCGCCCCGACACGGCGATGACCGGGGAATGCACGCTCCGCGGGCGTGTTCTCCCCGTGGGCGGCATCAAGGCCAAGATCCTCGCCGCCCACCGAGCGGGCATCACCCGCGTCATCCTGCCGAAGAAGTGTGCCCGTGATCTCGACGACGTGCCGAAGGAGGTCGCGTCAACCCTGGAAATCATCCTCGTAGAAGACATGGCCGAGGTCCTCGTGGCCGCCCTCGACGACGGGCCCGCGACGGTCCCGGCCCTCCCCGTCCCCCTGACCCCGGAGGTGATCCACGCGGCTCCCGTGTGAGTCGCGACGCATCGAAACGAGTCTCGCGTATGGCCCGCGGTCCGTCCCTCCCCAGGACCGCGGGCCGTTTTCTTTTGTGCTCGCAGACCGGCCCGCTTGTCCCACCCGGTACGACTTCGCCGCTGAAGCACGTGAGCCTCATGCGAGACGCGCGGGGTGGATCGTCGGGGAGCCACCGCGCGAACACCCACGGTGCAATTCCCCGCCGATTCCGTACCTGGCGACCCGGACCGGTCGCTGCCGGCGGAATCTTCCGCCATGCGCGTGCCGTCCGCCGTTGGCAGGACAGTTGCGATGCAATCGGTGCGGAGGTTCTCCAATGCGGACGCGAACGGTGCTGCTGGCGTTGATGGGACTCGCGGGATGCTCGTCGCAGGCGCCCGCGGGCGGCGACACCGCGCCCACCCCCGTCACGGAGAAGCAGGTCGCCGCCTTCGAGCGACTCGGGCTCGAGAGCGGTGCGCCCTGGACCTTGTCGACCGACGCGATCACCGGCGCGCCGGCGAACCTGCGCGGACGGAGCGACGTCGTCCTCGCGGATCGCAAGAAGGGCCTCGAGACGACGGCCGCGTTCCTCGACCGCTACCGCGATCTCTACCGGATGCGCGACGCGAGGAGCGAGCTCACGCTTCGGCGCGAGCGGGGCGACGCGCTGGGCATGCATCACGTGCGCGTGCAGCAGACGACCCGCGGCGTCCCCGTCCGGGGCGCGGAGATGCTCGCCCACTACGACGCCGAGGGGCGCCTCGTCGAGATCGCCGGGCGCTACGTGCCTGGCCTCCAGGACCTCGACGTGAACCCGTCGGTCACGGAGGACGCGGCGGTGGCGACGGCCAGGGCGCACCTCTTCGCGGGCCGGCCCGACGTCGCGGACGATCCCGTGATCGTCGTCGACCCCATGCTCGTCGTCCACGCTCCCGACCTCGCGACGGCGCGCCTCGCGTACCACCTGCGCCTCCGCGTCGCCGAGGGCCACCTCGCGCTGAACGACTACACGATCGACGCGAAGACCGGCGCGATCCTCGACTGGTTCGACGACCTCGAGTCGATCGAGGCTACCGGCACCGGCTCGCTCGGTGCGTCGCGGAAGTTCCAGGTGACCCAGCAGGGGGGCGGCTACGTGCTCGTCGACACGACGCGTAGCGCGGGTGGAATCCGCACGTACGACGCCAAGAACACGGAGAACACGCCCGGCACGATCGTCTCCTCGACGAGCCTGACGAGCTGGGACCAGTCCGCGCCGACCGGGCGGGGCGCGGCGGTCGACGCGCACTACCACGCGGGCATCGTCTACGACTTCTACAAGAAGACGTTCGCGCGCGCAGGCATCGACGGCAAGGACGGGGCGATGATCTCGAGCGCGCACCTCGCGCAGAACCTCGACAACGCGTTCTGGGACGGGACGCAGATGGCCTACGGCGACGGCGGACAGCTCTTCCGCCCGCTCGCGGGGAGCCTCGACGTGGTCGGCCACGAGTTCACGCACGGCGTGACGCAGAACGAGTCCGGTCTCGTGTACCAGAACCAGCCGGGGGCCCTGAACGAGTCGATCTCCGACGTCTTCGGCGCCATGATCGAGCACTTCGACGCGCCCGATGCCCTGAAGAACTGGCAGCTGGGCGAGGCCATCGGCAAGAGCGGCCCGCTGCGCGACATGAAGAACCCGGGGGGCGTGTCCCAGCCGCAGCCCTCGCACATGACGCAGCTCGTGAGGACGACGCAGGACAACGGCGGCGTCCACATCAACTCGGGGATCCCGAACAACGCCTTCTACCTGATGACCGTCGGCGGGACGAACCCGAAGAGCAACGTCGAGGTGAAGTACGGGCTGGGGTGGGAGGTGTCGCAGAAGGTCTGGTACCGGACGGCCACCGAGCTCCTCACCTCGCAGAGCGACTTCGCGGCCGCCGCGAAGGCGACGCAGCGCGCGGCGCTGGACCTCGCGCTGTCGCCGAACGAGCAGAACATCGTGGAGTGCGCGTGGATCGCCACCGGGGTGCTGCCGGGGACGTGCAAGACGATCCTGCCGCCGGCGGCTCCCGGCGGGGATCCGGGGAACGGCGGGGGCCCCGGAAACGGCGGCGGGACAGGCACGGGTACGGGCACGGGCACGGGCACGGGCACGGGCACGGGCACGGGTTCGGGGCCGACGACGGGCGCCGACGTCGGCGAGGGCGGGGAGAGCGGCGGAAGCCGGCGGCCGCGGTTCGCGGACACGAGCACGTCGGGGTGCTCCCAAGCGCCGGGTACGCGGGCGGGCACCGGCACGGGCCTGGCGCTCCACCTCACGGGCCTGGCGATCGCGCTCGCGGCGCTGAGGAGGCGGAACATTCGCCGCGCGTGACGGGGCGAAACGGCGTAGCCTCCAAGGGTGGAGGCCTGGATGCGCTCGCCGACGCGGACCACCGGTGCGTTCGTCATCCTCGCCGCGGGGTGCGGCGTCGCGGCCGAACGACCCCAGGCGGCGGAGTGGCGCGCCTCCGTCGCGGCGACGACGCCTGCCACGCAGACGACCACCGTCTTCGTGGGCCGAGCCGAGCGGGCGCCCGACGGCACCACCTTCGCCTCGTCCAGCCTCGCGCTGCTCGCCTCCCACGCGCGCGCCTTCGGGGTGCGTGCCTCGGGGGGCGATCTCGTGGTCACACGCGAGCGTATCGACGCGCTGGGGATGGCGCACGTGCGCCTCGCGCAGCGCGCAGGCGAGATCCCGGTCTGGAAGGGCGAGATCCTCGTCCACTTCGATCGGGACGGGCGCGCGATCGAAGTGCACAGCGCCTACGTCGACGGCGCCGACGGCGTGGACGTGACGCCGCGCCTCCTCCCCGACGCGGCGCGCGCGATCGTGCGCGCGCGTGTGGCCTCCACGCCCGGCGTCGAGCTGACGGAGCTCCGCGCACCGGAGCTCGTCGTGTTCGCGAAGGAGGGCTCGCCGCGTCTGGCGTGGCACACCCGCGTGCGGCTGTCGGGCGACGCGATCGCGATCCGCGACCTCATGGTGGACGCTCACACGGGGGAGATCTCGAACGACTTCGACGACCTACAGTCGATCGAGGGCTCGGGGACGGGTGCCCTCGGCGCGACGCGGAAGATCCAGGTGTCGGCGCAGGGCGCCGGCTACGCCATGATCGACACCACCCGCACGGCGGGCGGGATCCGCACGTACGACGCCAAGAACACGCAGTCGCTCCCGGGCACCCTCACGACGTCCACGTCGCTCACCTCGTGGGACACGACCGCCACGAGGGGGCGCGGCGCGGCCGTCGACGCGCACTACAGCGCCGGCGTCGTGTTCGACTTCTACAAGGCGGCGTTCGGGCGCAACGGGATCGACGGTAAGGGCGGCGGGATGACGTCGACCGCGCACTTCGCGCAGTCGCTCGACAACGCGCTGTGGGATCCCGAGTCGAAGCAGATGATGTACGGGGACGGCGACCAGGTCTTCCGGCCCCTCGCCGCCGCCCTCGACGTCGTCGCGCACGAGTTCACCCACGGCGTCACGCAGGCCGAGGCGGGGCTCGTCTACCAGGACCAGCCGGGCGCGGTGAACGAGGCCATCTCCGACATCTTCGCGGCGCTCATCGAGCACGCCGCCGCCCCCGACCCCGTGAAGAACTTCACGATAGGCGAGGACGTCACGCTCGCGGGCTACATCCGCGACATGAAGAACCCGGGCGCGAAGCGGCAGCCGAGCCACATGACGCAGTTCGTGAAGACGACGCAGGACAACGGCGGCGTGCACATCAACTCCGGCATCGTGAACAACGCGTTCTACCTCATGACCGTCGGCGGCGTGAACCCGAAGAGCCAGATCGAGGTCAAGAAGGGCATCGGCTGGGAGAAGTCCGCCCAGGTCTGGTACCGCACGCTCGCCGAGCTCCTCCTCGCGAAGAGTGACTTCGCGGCGGTCGCGCAGGCCAACGTCCGCGCCGCGCAGGACCTGTCGCTCACGCAGCCCGAGCAGGACGCCGTGGCCTGCGCGTGGATCGCGACGGGCGTGCTCAAGGGGACGTGCGCGGAGGTCGTGGAGGACGCGCCGCCCGGCTCGACCGAGGAGCCGGGGGCCGACCCGACCGAGCCCGGTGCGTCACCCGGCCGGCCACGGCCCACGTCGACGATCGAGAGCTCGAGCTGCGGCGCGGCGCCCGGTGGGCCCCGCGGCGGCGCGCTCCTCGCGGTCGCCGGACTCCTCATCGCTGCGCGTTGTCGACGCCGGCGCTGACCTGCGAGGGCTACCTCGCCGGGACGTCGACGGCCACGACCTCGCTCATCGGGCCGCGGTTGCCCGCGAGATCGTAGGGCCGCACGGCATAACGCAGGCGCGTGCCGCCGGTCGCGCGGCTGTCCTCCCACCGCTCGGAGCGTGCGCGCACGCTCGCGTGGTGGACGAGCTCCGCCCCCTCGTCCGCGCGGAACACCTGGTACCCGTACACCTCCTCGTTGTCCGTGGCGGGCGACCAGCGCAGGAGGACCGCGCCATTCTTGTATTCTACACGTAGCTGCGCACCCGCGAGCGGCCACGCCGGCGGGACCCGGTCGTCGCTCTCCGGCGCCTGCCCGCGCTTCTTCGGCCAGAGCGTGCAGTCGACGCGGCGGAAGTTCTCGTCGAGCGCCTTGCAGACGTTGCCGTACGCGCAGCGCACGACCGTGTCCTCGCGATCCGCGGCCCACTTGCGCGGGAGATCGGGATCGGCGAGGAGGGCCCGCGCCATGCCGACGAGATCGCCCTTCCCTTCCGCGAGCACGCGCTCCGCGAGGCTCCGCGTCGGGATCTTGCCCACGGCGACGACCGGCGTGTCCAGGCCCGCGGCGTGGAGCGCGGCGCGCACCGCCTCGGGGATGTGGAGGTTCGCGCCGTCGGGGTAGCTCGAGCCGGGCATGCATCGGTCCCCCGAGTAGCCGGTGTACGGGTACAGCGGCTCGCCGGGGAGGACGCGCGCGTCCTCGAACTTGCCGCCCGCGGAGAGGGACACGTAGTCGACGCCCGCGCGCGCGAGCCGCACCGCGATGGGCCCCGCGTCGACGGTGGTATAGCCGTTCCGGATGCACTCCTCGCCGAGGAACCGGACGCCGACCGTGAAGTCGTCCCCCACCTCCGCGCGGACGCGCTCGACCACGCGCACGGGGAGGCGGAGGCGGTTCTCCAGGGTACCGCCATAGGCGTCACGCCGCGGGTTCACCCGGGAGAGAAAGGAGCTGAGCGTGTAGGCGTGCGCCATGTGGAGCTCCACGCCGTCAAAGCCCGCGGTGCGCGCGCGGCGCGCGGCCCGTGCGTACGCATCGACGATCGCGTCGAGCTCCGCGAACGACAGCATGTCGACGGTCTGCCGCCAGCCCGATCGGGAGATCTTGAGGAAGTGGATGATCTGCGGCACCACGCGGCCGGGCCCCGCGTCCCTGCACCGCGCGGCGAGATCGGCCAGGCCCGGCACGAAGTCGTCCGAGGAGATGCGGAGCAACGGCCCGCTCTTCGCGGAGTGCACGGCCATCGCCTCGATCACGATCAGCCCGACTCCCCCCTTCGCGAAGCGCACGTAGCGCGCGCGCACGTCGTCGTTCACGTGGCCGTCCTCTCCCGACAGCCGCGTCACCATCGCGGGGAGGACGAGGCGGTTCGGGAGCGTCATTCCTCGCAGGCGGAGCGGCGTGAAGAGCGCGCTCGCCACGGTCACTTGACGAGGGCCCCGCCGATGATGAGCGTCTGGATCTCGGTCGTGCCCTCGTAGATGCGGAGCGGGCGGATCTCGCGGTACAGTTGCTCCACGTCCGTGCCGAGCACGACGCCGAGCCCGCCGTGGAGCTGCACCGCCTGGTCGATGATCCGCTGCGCGGCCTCGGTGGCGTACAGCTTCGCCATCGCGACCTCGGTGGCGGCCGCCTGCCCGCGGTCCTTGCACCACGCAGCGCGGTAGACGAGGAGTCGCGCCGCGTCGAGCTCGGTCGCCATGATGGCGAGCTTCTCCTGCACGATCGGCTGCTCGGCGAGCGACTTCCCGAACTGCACGCGCGCCTTCACCCGCGCGAGGGTGGAGTCGAGCGCCCGCCGCGCCATGCCGCACGCGGCGGCGCCGACGGACGTGCGGAAGACGTCGAGCGTCCCGAGCGCGAGGCGGAGGCCTCGCCCGACCTCGCCGATCATCGCCTGCGCCCTGCACGCGTTCATGCGGAGGCGCCCGAGCGGGTGCGGCGAGGACATCAGGACGGGCTCGAGGCTGAGACCGGGCGCTTCCCTGTCGACGAGGAAGGCGCTGATGCCCTTCTTGCCGAGCGACGGGTCGGCGTTCGCGAACACGACGTAGTGATCGGCGATGCCGACGTTCGAGATGAACGCCTTCTCGCCGTCGAGGATCCAGCCTGCCCCGTCGCGGCGGGCGACCGTGCGCATCGAGGCGACGTCGCTCCCCGCCTCGGGCTCCGTGAGCGCGAAGGCGCAGATCCTCGCCCCCGAGACGACCTCCCGGAGGATCGTGGATCGACCCGGGAACTCCGGCGTGAGGACGATCGGGTGCGAGCCCAGACCCTGCACGGCGAAGATCGAGTCCGCCAGGGGGGAGCGGTAGGCGAGGGCCTCTCGCGTGACCGACAGGGCGCGGACGCTCACGGCGACCTCGGGCGTGCCCGCGAGGGCGCGTCCTGCGCACGCCGCGGGCACGAGGAGCTCGAAGACCCTCGAGGCGCGGAGGGCGCCGAGCGCGCGCGGGGCGTCGTGGTCGAACAGGTCGAGCCCTTCGAGCGCGCCCACGTGGGCCTCGTCGAGCGCGCGGTGCGCGTCGTCGAGGAACATGGGGAGGTCGGCGGAGAACCGCGGCGTCACGGCTTGGCCTGGAACGGCCCGGCCGCGCCGCGGAACACCGGCGCCCGCTTCTCCTTCGCGGCGTCGTGGGCGGCGCGGAAGTCCGGGTGCATCATGCACACGGCCTGGGCCTGGGCCTCCGCCTCGATGGCCTGATCGAGCGTCATCGTGTGCTCGCTCTCGAGCATCTGCTTGGTCATGGCGTGGGCGAACGCGGGGCCCGACGCGAGGCGCTCCGCGAACGCGGTCGCGGCGGGGAGGCAGTCGTCGACGGATGTGACCCGGTTGACGAGGCCCATCGCGAGCGCGTCGCTCGCGGCGACGAGGTCGCCGGTGAAGAGGAGCTCGCTCGCGCGCCCGAGGCCGACGATGCGCGGGAGGAGGTACGCGGCGCCCATGTCGGCACCGCACAGCCCGACCTGCGGGAACACGAAGCCGAACCGCGCGGCGTCGCTCGCGATGCGCACGTCGCACGCGATCGCGATCACGGCGCCGGCACCGACCGCGACGCCGTGGACGGCCGCCACGACGGGGCGCCGACACGCGCGGATGTTCCGGATGAGGGCGCCGGTGACCCGCGTGAACGCGAGGAGTCCCTGCATGTCTCGCGAGAACAGCTCGCGGATGATGTCGTCCCTGTCGCCGCCCGAGCAGAAACCCCGACCCTCGCCGGCGAGGACGACGGCGCGCACGGCGTCGTCCTGGTCGAGCGAGGCGAAGACACGCGCGAGCTCCTCGTAGACCTCGAAGGTGAGCGAGTTGAGCCGCTGCGGGCGCGAGAGGGTGATCGTCGCGACGCCGGTGGACGCGAACTCCAGGCGGAAGGTCTTCGCGGAGATCATCGCGGCAGGACCGCGACGCCCTCGATCTCGACGAGCGCGCCCGGCTCCAGGAGGCCGGCCACCTTCACGAGGCTCATCGCCGGATAGTAGCTCCCCATGCGCGCGCGCCAGCCTTCCCCGATGGCGCGCGTCGCAGCCCGGTACTTGTCGAGATCGGTGACGAAGGCCGTGAGCTTCACGATGTGCTCGGTGCCGCCTCCGGCCTCGCGCACGACGGCGATGACGTTGTCGAGCGTCTGGAGAAACTGGGTCGCGAAGTCGTCGGAGACGATGTGCGCGTCGCGATCCCAGGCGACCTGGCCGGAGACGTGGAGCGTGCGCCCCTCGGGCGCGAGGATGCCGTTGGTGTAGCCGCGCGGGCGGGGAAAGGTCGAGGGGTGGATCGCCTGCATGGAGGGGGGTGTAGACGCGACCGGGGGGAGAGGCAAGTCTTTCAGCGTACAGGTCCGCCTCGGCCTCAGCCCGGATGAGAGGCTCGCAGGAGACGGTCACGGATCGGCGTCCAGGGATCCGCGTCGGGGGGAAGGAGGGCGTGGATCTCCGTGGTGTCGGCGTCCTCGATCGCGTGGAGGGCAGCGTAGAGTGCGGCCGCGCACGGGATGGGCTCGTCGGGGAGACGCGAGACGAGGGAGGCGAGCGACGAGACGGCGGGACCGAGGGCCCGGATGTCGCCGTCGCGCGCCAGGACGGCAACGCGGCCGCCTCGACCCCGGGCGGACGCGATGTTCGCGAGGAGCTCGGCGGCGGAGGACGCGAGACGGAGCGGAATGCGTGGCGCGTAGTGACGGGCGTCGAGGCCCGGCGAGGCGCGCGGGCCGACGGCGACCGTGGTCTGGATGTATTCTACACGCGGATCGACCTCGCGCAGGAGCGCGAGGGGCAGCGCGCCCGGGCGAAGCACCCGCGGCGGGGACGCCGTGACGTCGAGGACCGTGGACTCGAGCCCCTCCGGGCAGGCGCCGCCGTCGAGGACGAGATCGACCGCGTCGCCGAGCGACTTCAGCACGTGGGACGCGAGCGTGGGGCTGAGCGTCTGGTAGCGGTTGGCGCTCGGCGCGGCGATCGGCTCACCGAGGGCGCGGAGGAGCGCGAGCGCGACGGGGTGCGAGGGCGCACGGAGCGCGACGGTCTCGCCTCCGCCCGTGATCTCGGGCGGGACGAGGGCCGATCGCTCGGCGACGAGCGTGAGGGGGCCCGGCCAGAAGCGGCGAGCGAAGGGCTCCAGATCCGCCGGAGAACGCACGAGCAACGCCGCCATCGCGAGATCCGTGACGTGGAGGATCAGCGGATGCGTGCCGGGGCGGCCCTTCGCCGCGAAGATGCGCCGCACGCACGCACCGTCGAGGCCGCGGGCGCCCAGGCCGTAGACCGTCTCCGTGGGAAACGCCACGAGCCCGCCCCCGCGGAGCAGCCGCGCCGCCTCGTGTATCGTCGCGACGTCTGGCGACGAGGGATCGACCGCGATCGTGCGGACCATGGCGCGCAGTGTGGCACGCCGACGGGTCCCGCGCGAAGCGGCGCGCCACGACCGCCGTGGTGCTACCGTCGAGCGACATGACCGCCTCGACCCGGCTCGCGCTCGCCGCCACCCTCGCACCCCTCTTCACCGCGGCGGCGTGCGGGCCCGGTAAGAAGGATCCCGTCCTCGCTCCCCTGCCCGCCACGAGCGTGGGGGTCCCCGACGCGTCCGGATCGGCGGCCGGCTCCCCGGCGTGGGCGGTGACGGCGCCGCCGAGCGGGTTGCCGCCGTTCGCGACGGTGCCGCCGCCGGGGGCGCGCGGATCGAAGAAGGCGTCGAGGAAGGCGATGGCGGGCCTCGACGCGTGCCTCCCCTTCACCGCCTCGACGCGCGACGTCGTGGCCGAGCTCGAGCGGACGGCGCAGGCGTGCGCGAAGGTCGCCGCGCTGAAGCCGATCGGCCAGCCGTTTCGTGGCACCCAGGGCGACGGCGACCCCGCCGCCCGCCACAAGGTGCACGTCGATGCAGGGAAGTGTTACCGGGTCGTGCTCGCCCACGACGCGAGGGCCGCGGTCGTGGGGCTCCGCGACAGCGCGGGCGACATCGTCGCGGAGTCGCCGACCGCGGCGGCACCCGAGGCCGGCCTGGCGTGCTTCACGAGCGCCGACGACGCGGAGATCACGGTGTCCATCGGGAGCGGCAAGGGTAGCTACGCGGCCCAGCTGCTGGGAGAGTAGGCTTCACGCTTCCCCGGACCTCGCGTCGAGCGCCTCGCGGAGGGCCTCCGCGTCCGCGCCATGAGTACCGCACGACCGCGTGCCCCGAGCCAGGGCAGAAGGCGGAGAGGCGCGGCGCCTACAGGCTCAGCGGGTGCGGAAACGCGCGCCGGCGCCGGCGCCCGCGCAGGATTCGCGCCCACGAAGTGCGGGAGGACCCGGACCGCACGAGGAGGCTCGCGAGCATGCCCAGGGAGAGCATCACGGCGACGAGCAGGACGGGGTTCATGGCCCTCCCTATGGACCAGAAGTGCCCGATGGTCAAGGAAAGTTGGTCGCTCAGATCCCCGCGTACTTCCCCGTGAGGCGCGCAGACGCCGTCATGTGCGCCTTGATCTGCGTGATCACCGTGGCCGTCGTGGTGCTCATCGCGACGGGCAGCACCGCCACGTCGAGCGCGTACAGCGTGAACGCGTACGTGTGGATCGCCGGTGGGGGACATGGATGGAAGTATGCGAACTGACTTGCAAAACTGTCCCTTGCCTGATGCGCCGAGGGCGCGACGATGGCATACCCTGCGGGGACCCCCTCGGGGAGCGGCGGCGTCGCGGAAGCGAGATCGTAGATGACCCAGTGGACGTTGTTCGGTCCCGGGAGGCTCTCGTCGATCATGACCACCGCGTAGCTCGCCGCGGCCGGTCCGCCGGTCCACGCGAGCGGCGGGGAGGGGGCGGCGGCCAGGGGGGTGTTGCAGGTGTACTTCGTGGGGATGAGCGCGCCGTCCGCGAACGCGGTGCTCGTGAGCACGAGGGGCGGCGGAGGGCCCGCGTCGATGGCGGCCGCGTCGGCGGCGGCCGTGTCGGCCGCGCCCGCGTCGGCGGAGGGCTTCGCGTCGGTGCCGCCGTCCGCGGCGGCCTGGCCGCCATCGGGGTTCGCCGTGCCCGCGTCGGACGGCAGGGCCGGTCCATCGCTCGACGCCTCCTTGACGACCACCACGGTCCCCGGCGCGTCGCTGCAGCTGGCAAGCAAGAGGCCGACCCAGAAGAGCGAGGTGGAGAGGGCAACGAGCGCGCGTTTCATGCCATGAGAATACGACAGGGAAGCGACTCACCACCACACTGCGGGATCGGACGCCTCGATCGAGTCAGGCTGCCGGTCGAGCGCGGACGAAAAGCGGACGACGGCATGCGCGATCCCCGCATTTGCGCTACACGGCAAGCCGCCATGAGTCCTCGCAGCACCCCGAGCCTTCGCTCGTTTCCTCGCTTCTTTCCTGGCCCCACCCTGGCACTCCTCGGCCTCGCCGCGGCGGCGCAGGCGTGCGGCAGCGAGGAGAGCCTTCCTGCCACGCAGACCACCGACGCAGGCAAGCCAGCTTCGAGGCCCGACACGGGCGCGATCCTCCCGCTCGACGCGGGGTTGACCGTCGACGGGGCGAGCGAGGACGCCAAGAGCGACGCGCGGGACGCCTTCCTGTGGCCGACGTGCGAGTCGATGCCGGCGAGTGCGACCCCGCGGACGATCTCCGACACGTGGGCCTTGAACCCCACGACGCCGAACGAGACCTGGGTCGCCGGCGCGTACGTCACCGCGATCTCGGGCGGCGCCTGCTCGGCGGGCGTCGCATGCCAGATCTACCTGCAGAGCGATCTCGCGCCGGGCAGCCTCGCGGCCGGCGCGCACGAGGCGATCAAGCTCTTCGCCTCCGCGGCCGCGGCGTCGCACTTCGTCGGCCTGAAGGTGAACGACCGCGTCGACGCGCTCGGCTGGGCCTGGCGCTACAACGTCGGCGGCCAGAACGAGCTTCTCCTGCAGGTGAACATGAATCTGCCCGGGTGCGCGAGGAAGGTCGGGACCGGGACGCCGCTCCCGGTCACGGGCGTCCGGCTCTCGGATCTCACGCTCATCGCCTACGAGAACACGCTCGGGCCCTTGCTCGTCCAGGTCAGCGACGTCTCGGGCGTCTACGGCGGCGTCGCCACCGCGACGTTCGGGCTGTGGAACACCCCCGACGCAGGACCGGACTCGGGCTTCCTCGACGCGGGCGCGCCGTCGCTCGTGAGCCTCAGCCCGTACTTCCTCCCGGCCTCGAAGTTCGCACCCCCGTTCGCGACGGGCGGGGCGACGCGGTTCGCGACGATCACGGGCGTCTTCGGACTCTTCATGGCACCGGTGGACGGCGGCACCGCGCCGAAGTTCCTCGAGATCTACCCACGCACGATGGCGGACGTGGTCGTGCGCTGAACCACGCGGGGCGGGCCGGCGTGCCGCGCCTCGTGCGCGAGGAGCCACCGCTTCCTCTCCATCCCCCCTCCGTAGCCCGTGAGGCTCCCGTCCGCGCCGATCACCCTGTGGCACGGCACCAGGATCGGGAGCGGGTTCCGGTGGTTCGCCATGCCCACCGCCCGGCACGCGAGCGGGCGTCCGATCGCGCGCGCCACCCCGGTATACGTCTCCGTCGCGCCGTAGGCGATGCGGGCGAGCGCCTCCCAGACGTCGCGCTGGAAGCCCGTCCCCTCGGCGGAGGTGGGGGTCGCGAACGCCGCCCGTTCCCCGGAGAAGTAGGCCTCCAGCTCACGCGCGGCGCGATCGAGGACCGGGTGCCGGCGCCCGGCGTTGCCCGCCCCGCGGGGCGTGTCCTCGAACAGGACGCGCACGAGCGCCGCCTCGGTCGCGACGAGCCGGAGCCCGCCGATGGGCGTACGGAGGGTTCGTTCGCTCAGGATCCCCATGTTCGTTTCTCCCTTCATCTCCTGGACCGCAGCGCCGACGGCGCCACCCCGCAGCGCTCTCGGAACAGCGCGTTGAAGCGGCGCACGCTCGAGAAGCCCGCCTCGAACGCGATCTCCGTCATGGGGCGCCGCGTCGTTCGAACGAGGCGCCGCGCGCGCTCGACACGACGCACCTCCGCGTACGCGACCGGCGACAGGCCGAGGCGCGCCACCATCGCCCGACGGAGGTGCCGCGACGTGACGCCGAGCACGCGCGCGAGTGCCTCGACCGACCCGCGATCGAGCGCCCCCGCGTCGATCCGTGCCTTCGCCACGCGCACGAGGCGCTTCACCGCATCCACCGGCGCGTGCCCCGGCGCGAGCTCCGGGCGGCACCGGAAGCATGCCCTGTAGCCGGCGCGCTCCGCGTCGGAGGAGCGCCGGAAGAACGCGCAGCGATCGCGCCGCGGCGTCCTCGCGGGGCAGATGGGGCGGCAGTAGATCCCCGTGGTGCTCACGGCGACGAAGAAGCGCCCGTCGAACGCGGGATCGCGTCCGAGCAGCGCGTCGTAGCAGGCGTCGACATCGAGCTCCACGCGCGGATTCATAACGCGCGCGCGTGGCCATGTCTGGCCGTTTTCGGACCTCGCGGCAACTTCGTCACTCGTGCCGCAGGGCCACGATCGGATCGAGCAGGGACGCGCGACGCGCCGGAAAGAACCCGAACACGATCCCCGTGACGCCGCTCGCGACGAGCGCGATGGCGAGCGCGGTCGGATCGAGCGCCATCGGCCAGTCGAGCGCCGAGCCGAGGCCCCAGATCGCGAGGAGCCCGACGCCCGTCCCGGACAGGCCGCCGAGGAGCGACAGCACGGCGGCCTCCACGAGGAACTGCGTCCGGATGTCGGAGGCGCGCGCGCCGATCGCCATGCGGATCCCGATCTCGCGCGTTCGCTCCGTCACGGAGACGAGCATGAT
>SXNL01000350.1 GCA_005777185.1 Myxococcales bacterium | reverse complement strand
TCCTCGAGGTGCTCGACCCGGAGCAGAACCACACCTTCGCGGACCACTACCTCGAGATACCGTACGATCTCTCGAACGTGATGTTCATCGCCACGGCGAACATCTCGGACCCGATCCCGGCCCCCCTCAAGGACCGCATGGAGATCCTCGAGATCCCCGGCTACACCCGCCGCGAGAAGCTCGCCATCGCCCGCCGCCACCTCATCCCGAAGCAGATCGAGGAGCACGGCATCACGAAGGAGCAGCTCGAGATCCTCGACCCGGCGGTCGACCTCATCATCGATCACTACACGCGTGAGGCCGGCGTCCGGAACCTGGAGCGGCAGGCGGCGAGCGTCATCCGCGGCGTGGCCGTCAAGATTGCGGAGGGGGACATGACCCCACGCAAGATCGAGTCGGAGGATCACGTCCGCGAGTTCCTCGGGCCGCAGAAGTTCACGAGCGAGGTCGCCGAGCGCACGAGCGAGACGGGCGTCTGCACCGGCCTGGCCTGGACCAGCGTCGGTGGAGAGATCCTCTTCATCGAGGCGACGCGCATGTACGGCACGGGCAAGCTCCAGCTCACGGGGCAGCTCGGCGACGTCATGAAGGAGAGCGCGCACGCAGCGCTCTCGTACGTCCGTTCGAACGCGGAGCGGTTCGGGATCGCCCGCGACTTCCTCGAGAAGAGCGACATCCACATCCACATTCCGGCCGGCGGCATGCCGAAGGACGGGCCCTCTGCGGGCGTGACGATGTTCACGGCCCTGGTGTCGCTCCTCACGGGGATCCGCGTGCGGCACGACGTGGCCATGACCGGGGAGATCTCGCTTCGCGGGAGGGTCCTCCCGATCGGTGGGCTCAAGGAGAAGGTGCTCGCGGCGCACCGCGCGGGCATCAAGCGCATCGTCGTGCCGGAGCGCAACATGGCCGACCTCGAGGAGGTGCCGCAGGAGGTCATGAGCGAGCTCGAGTTCGTCTCGGTGACCAAGATGGACCAGGTCCTCGAGGCCGCGCTCGAGGAGATGCCGGCGCCGAGCCCGGTCGAAGAGAAGGCCGTCTCGGCGAACTGACCTGGTTTGCGGGGGGCCTGAGATGGCCCCTCGCGCTCCCCCCGCGGCCGCGCCTTCGGCGACGGTCGGACTCCGAGGACGCGTCGAAGGACCCGGCGGTTCGCCCGGGTCCCTCGCATGACGGAAACTCTAGCGGATCGAGGCCGGGAAGACGCTACACTCCCCCGGGAGGGCGATGCCGGACGTCAAGCCGAGGATGCCGAGCTGGGCCGACGAGGAGGAGGCCGCGCCGGACCTCCCTCCGCCGATCGTCCTAGAGGCGGGCGAGGTCCTCGACAAGTACAAGCTCGTGCGTCCGCTCGCGGCGGGGGGGATGGCGCACGTCTGGGTCGCGAAGAACCTCGCCACCGGCGCCGAGCTGGCGCTCAAGGTGCTCCTCGAGGACGCCCCGCAGCTGCCGGAGGCGAGCGCACGCTTCCGGCGGGAGGCGCACGCGGCCGCGCGGCTCCGGCACCGCGCCATCGTCCGCGTGTTCGACCTCGTCGAGGTGCCCGGCGCGATGGTCATCGTGATGGAGCTGCTCCACGGCGAGACGCTCGGCGCGCGGCTGGATCGTGAGGGGAAGCTCGACGTGGCGGACGCGGCCGAGGTCCTGCTGCCGATCCTCTCCGCGCTCTCGCACGCGCACCAGGTCGGGATCGTCCACCGCGACCTCAAGCCGGACAACATCTTCCTCGCGCGCGAGCCCGACGGCGAGATCATCCCCAAGCTCCTCGACTTCGGGATCTCGAAGCTCGAGCGTGCGAGCCTGCCCGTCATCACCACCGACGGGAACCCGCTGGGCACGCCCGGCTACATGTCGCCCGAGCAGGTGCGGGGGGCGGGCGACGCGACGCCCGCGAGCGACGTGTTCACGATGGGAACGCTCCTCCACCGGACGCTCTCGGGGAAGAACCCGTTCGCCGACGAATCGTACCACTCCGTGGTCGCAGCCATCCTGGAGCGCGACGCCCCGGCGATCCCGGGCCTCCCCGGTCCGGTCCACGACGTCCTGGAGCGGTGCCTCGCCAAGGAGCCCGGTGATCGATACGCGAACGCGGGGGAGCTCAAGCGCGCCCTCGAGTCGGCGCTCCTCGACGCCAACGTCCCCTTCGACCCGCCCAGCCAGCGGGTGTCGCTGCCGCGCTCCAGCCCCGGCGTCCCCCCTTCCCGGGCGGCGGGTGACGCTTCGCCGGCGCGCGCCGAAGCGACGAACGCTTCCGCGCCGCCGGCGTCGCTCCCCGCGCCCGTGCAGTCTACAGCCATCGTGCGCGGCGTGCTCGCGGTCGTCGCGCTGGCCGCGGTCCTCGTGGTCGCGTACGTCGCGTCGAGGCGCCCGGGCGGCCCGCCTGACCCGGGCGGATCCGCCAGGGATCAGCCGGCGCCGTCCGCGAGCACGGCGCCGGGATCCGTCACGCCGACTCCGCCGCCGCGCGCGTCGTCCATGCTCGAGAATCCGGGCCACTGATGCCGGCCGTCCGCCTCGGGCTGCTCGGATGTGGGACCGTGGGAGGCGGCGTCGTGCGGCTCCTCGCCGCCCACCGCGAGGCCTTCGCCCGCCGCGTCGGCGGCGAGATCTCCCTCGTGGCCGCGCTCGTGAGGGATCGCGACAAGGAGCGCGTCCCCGAGCTGGAACGCGCACTCGTCACCACCGATCCCGAGCGCCTCCTCGCCGCGGATCTCGACGTGGTCGTCGAGGTGATGGGCGGCATCGAGCCGGCGTTCGAGCTCGTCTCGCGCGCGATCGCGGCGGGGCGTTCGGTCGTCACGGCGAACAAGATGCTGCTCGCGACCCGGGGCGCGGGGCTGATCTCCGACGCCAAGGCGCGCGGCGTCGACCTCGCGTTCGAGGCGGCCGTCGCGGGCGGCATCCCGGTGATCCGCGTGCTCCGCGACGCCTTCGCGAGCGACGAGGTCACCGAGCTTTCGGGCATCGTGAACGGGACGTCCAACCATGTCCTCACGGAGATGCGCACGCGTGGCGTCTCGTTCGACGAGGCCGTGCGTGACGCCCAGGCGAGGGGCTACGCCGAGGCCGATCCCTCCACCGACGTGGACGGGCACGACGCGGCTCACAAGCTGGCGGTCCTCGCGATGGTGGCGTTCGGCGCCCACGTGGACGAGGCGCGCATCCCGCGATCGGGTCTCCGCGGGCTGGAGGCGAAGGATCACGCGCTCGCGGCGCGCTTCGGCTACGTCATCAAGCCGCTCGCCATCGCGCGCGGCGCCGCGGCCGCGGCTGGCGCGACCGGGCCGCTCCACCTGGCCGTCCACCCCGCGCTCGTGCACAAGGAGGCCGTGCTCGCGAACGTGAACGGTGTCCTGAACGCGGTGCTCGTGCGGGGCCGCGCGTTGGGCCCGTCGCTCCTCACGGGTCGAGGGGCGGGCGACATGCCGACGGCGGTGAGCGTCGTGGCGGACATCCTCGACGTGGCGCGCGCGCGGCTGTCCGGGGTCACCGGGCTCGCCACGAGATCCATCTCGCTCTCGCCGCGCGAGGTCGCGGACGAACGTGACGGGACGTGTCGGCACTACCTTCGGTTCGCGGTCCTGGACCGTCCCGGCGTGATCGGGAGGATCGCCACCGCCCTCGGCGCACGGGGCGTGTCGATCGAGCAGATGGTGCAGGACGGCGGTGGCGACGGATCGGGCGCCGGCGTCGACGTGGTGATCCTGACCCACGCCGCGCGTCACGGCGACGTGCGCGACACCCTCGCGGCCCTCGAGACCGAAGGCTTCAGCGCAGCTCCGCCCCGGGTCCTTCGCGTCTACGAGTGACCCTTGGATCGCGCCTCGATCCAGGCGGCGATGTCGTCGGTGACGCGGGCGCGCTCGGGCTCGTGGAGCAGGTCGTGGGCGAGGCCAGGATAGAGGGTGAGGTTCTTGTCGGTCGATCGCGCGCGGGCGTGGAGGGCCTTCGAGCCCGCCGGCTCCGTCACCTCGTCGGCTGTCCCGTGGAGCGCCAGGAAGGGCGTCGTGACGTCCTCCATGTGCGCGTCGATGTACTCGAGCGCGCTGATCAGCTCTCTCGCGGTCCGCGCGGGCGCGCCCGGCTGGTGCACGAGCGGATCTTCCCGTGCCTCGCGCACGACGGCGGGATCCCGCGAGAACTTCTCCGTGTCGAGCTGGAAGACGCCGGCCGAAGGGAAGAGGCTGGCGGTCACCCGGGTGGCGGCGATCTTCGCGCCGCCGACCTTCTCGAAGCCGATCGCCGGCGCCGACAGGATGAAGCCCTGCACGGGCGGTCGCTTCTTCAGGATGTAGGTTGTCGTGATCGCGCCGCCCATGCTGTGCCCGAGGACGAACAGCGGGCTGTTCGGGTGAGCCGTGCGCACCCGCGCGACGAAGAGGTCGAGATCATCGACGTAGTCACCGAAGGACTCGAGGTCGACGCGCACGCCGGCCGAGTGCCCGTGGCCGCGGAGATCGAACGACTCCACGGCGATGCCCCGCGCCCCGAGGCTGCCGGCGAGCCCGGCGTAGCGGCTCGAGTGATCCTTCAAGCCGTGAACGACGACGAGGACCGCGCGCTCGCGGGTTCTCGGTAGCCACGACTGCGTGAACAGCCAGTCGCCGCGGGTCCCTGCGAAGAAGCCGTTCGCCTGCGTCGTCGACGGGATGACGGGGGGCGCCGGCGCGGCGCGTGCCGGGACGATGGGCGAGGCGCACCCGGCGAGCAGGGCGGAGAAGAGGAGCGCGAGCGGCGGCGAGGAGCGCATGTTCGGCGCCGAGGATATCAGAGATCGACGGCGGTGACCGAGTCGAACCCGGAGCCGAGGAAGCGGCGCACGCCGGCCTCGAACGACGCCGGCAGATCCGTGACGAACAGGTGGGTCGTGCCGGGCCGGCCCGGCGAGCGGAGCATGCCGCGCTCGCGCAGGAACGCCACGGCGTCCTCCGCCGTGGCGCGCGCGCTGTCGACGAGGACGACCCCGTCCCCCATGGCGCGCGCCGCCACCTTCTCGAGCGTCGCCCGGAGCAGCGGGTAGTGGGTGCAGCCGAGGACGATGACGTCGACGCCCGCGCGGGCGAGCGGCTCCAGGTAGCGGGCGGCGACGAGCTCCGGCACCTCGCCCTCGGTCCACCCCTCCTCGGCCAGCGGCACCAGGAGCGGGGCGGCCTGACCGTACGTCTCGGCGCGCGTGGATCGCGACGTGACGGCGCGGGGGTACGCGCCGGACGCGATCGTGCCCGCGGTGGCCAGGATGCCGATCCTCCCCGTGCGGGACGCCTCGACCGCGGCGCGCGCCCCCGGCTCGATCACGGAGAGGATGGGCACATCGAGCTCGGCGCGGAGGCGATCCGGTGCGACCGCGCTCACGGTGTTGCACGCGACGACGATCGCCTTCGCGCCCCGCCCGACGAGGTGTCGCGCGCACGCGAGCGCGTAGCGCGTGACCGTCTCGGGGCCCTTGGTACCGTACGGAACGCGCGCCGTATCGCCCTGGTAGAGGATGTCCTCGTGCGGCAGCGCGCGGCGCAGCTCCCGTACGACGGTCAGGCCACCGAGGCCGGAGTCGAACACCCCGAGGGGCGCCTCCGGGCTCACGCGGCGCAGGCCTCGGCGAGAACGGCCATCCGCACGGCCACGCCAGCCTCCACCTGATCGAGGATGACGCTCCGCGGTCCGTCGGCGAGGGACGGATCGAGCTCCACGCCGCGGTTCACGGGTCCAGGGTGCATCACGATCGCGTCGGCCTTCGCGCCGGCGAGGGTCCGTGGGTTGAGGCCGAACGTCCGGCTGTACTCCCGCGCGGTCGAGGTCACCGCGCCCACCGCCCGCTCGCTCTGGATCCGCAGCATCATCACCACATCCGCGCCCCGGACGGCCGACGCGAGATCCGTGTGGACGGAGACACCGACGCCCAGCGCGTCCGCGCGCACCGGCAGCATGGTGCGCGGGCCCGCGAGGCGAACGGTGTTCCCCATCCGGCCGAGCAGGAGCGCGTTCGACCGCGCGACACGCGACCGCGAGATGTCGCCGCAGATCGCGACCGTCAGGCCCGACAGGGTGCCCTTCGCGCGTCGGATGGTCAGGGCGTCGAGGAGGGCCTGCGTGGGGTGCTCGTGTGCACCGTCGCCCGCATTGACGACGGCGCAGCGGACCCGGCGAGCGAGGAAGTGCGGCACGCCCTCGGCGGCGTGCCGGATGACGACAGCGTCGGCGTGCATCGCGTGGATGTTCAGGACGGTGTCGAGGAGCGTCTCGCCCTTCGAGACGCTGGAGGCGCTCGGCGACACGTTGATCACGTCCGCGCCGAGGCGCTTGCCTGCGATCTCGAACGACGTCCGCGTCCGCGTCGAGGCCTCGAAGAAGAGGTTCACCACGGTCTTGCCGCGGAGGAGGCTCGATTTCCGGGTGTCCGCGCCGCGCGCCTCCTCGAGGAGGACGTCCGCCCGATCGAGCAGCCGCAGGGCGTCCGCGTCGGACAGCCCCTCGATGTCGAGCAGGTGCTGGATACGAGCCATCGCCGGGAGCGATTAGCACAGCTGACCCATCGCGGGGAGCGCGAGGGCGCCACGAGGGGCCGGGCGCGGCTAGTTGAGGTGCCGCTTGTCCTTCGGGACCTTGCGCTTCTTGAGCTCGTCCTCCAGCCCGCCGTAGACGACGCGGAGGGGCGGGGCGCCGGGCCGGGGGCGCTTCGTGGTGGGCTTGCCCTCGAGGATGGACTCCACCGTGATCGCGTTCTTCTGGCGGCGGAGGACCGCGAGCTTGAGCTTCAGCCAGAGCGCCCGCACGGGAGATGGGCTCCCGCTCATCAGCACGCCGGTGAGGACCCCGCCGAACGGCGCGATGGCGCCCTCGTTCATGTCCTGGAAGTACACGAGGAACAGCACGCAGAAGCCGATCGTGACCCAGAAGAGCTGCCGCCCGCTCACGGGGACGACGAAGAACAGCCGCACCTTGAGGTTCGCGTTCTCCTTCGACCACGCGATCGACGTCGCCGTGATGGCTGCCGTCGCGCCGAACAGGCCCCCGTGCGCGTGGAAGATGGGGTGCGGGAGGGGGAGGGCGTCGACCGCGATGGCCAGGAGCCACCCAACGATGACGCTCGTGAGCAGGAAGCGGACGAAGCGGGAGGCGCCCCAGCGGCGCTCGAGATCGGGGGAGAGGAAGTAGATCCCCATGAGCGTCATGACGACGTGGCCGAAACCCTTCGGGCTGGTCAACAGGCCCGCCGTCAGGAGCCGCCAGGGCTGGTGCAGCACGCGGGCCGGATCGAGCGTGCCCAGAAGGAAGATCCGGGCCCCCGTCTCGCCGCCGGGCAGCCAGTTCACCACGATCGCGCCGAGGATCGATACGGCCGCGAGCACGATGAGCACCGCCTTGAGCGCCCGACCGGGCCTCGGCAGCCCCCCCATCTGGCGCTCTTCTTCCATTCCCACGAAGTCTAACGACCCGCCCCTCGCGCGGCAAGGCGGCGCGTGGGAGCCTACTCGACCCGGGTGAGCGTGGAGCAAACCGCCAGAACGACCACGTCCTGCAACTGCGTGGCTGCGCACCTCGCGCGCCACACGCGCTCGCCACGGGAGCCGTCGGCCACGAGCTTCCTCAAGTCGGGCTCGCGCACGCACGCGCCGGACGCGCAGCACACGCACGCGCCGTCGGCAGGTTCGGCGGCCTTCACCGACGCGGAGAGCGCGCGGGCAGCCGCGTCGTTGAAAGCGTAGACCTCCAGCTCGAAGTCGACCGAACCCTCGACCGCCGCCAGGTTGGAGAACGTCGCGTCCGCGAAGCACGGGTAGATCGGCACGGGCGCCGAACCGAGCGTGGGCTCCGGGCTCCGCTTGTTGCGCAGGACCGCGGCGTACGACGCCACCTGACCCTCGCGCGTGCCGCACCCTTGCTCGCGCAGGAGGCCATCGGACCGGATGATGATCCCGGTGACCGGCGCGTACCCGACGCTGTTCGCGGTCCCCGAGCAGGCCGTCGCGACGACGAGCGCCGCGACCGTCGTCACCGCGGCGGCGACGCGCCTCGCGAGGACCATGTGGATGGGACGCGACACGGTGGGAAGCTTCTAGCCCACGCGTCTCGCGGGACGCAAGGATGTGGAGGGGGCGGGCGATCCGGGCTATGAAGCCTCCATGCTCCTCCTCGCCGTGTACGGGCACGTGGGCGGACTCCTGCAGGCCGCCACGCCGCCGGCCGGCGGCGGCGGGGAAGCGAAGACCCTCGATCCGGCCGCGCTCATCATCCAGGCCAGCCTCCCCGTGAAGCTGGTCATGCTCCTCCTCGTCCTGTTCTCGATCCTGTGCTGGCTCGTCATCGGCGCGAAGGTGCTCCACATCGCGCGCGCGCGCGGCGACTCCGAGCGCTTCATGAAGGCCTTCGAGCAAGCGGGCACCATGCAGACCCTCGCGCAGCAGGGCCTCAGCGCCTTTCGCGGCTCGCCCTATGCCCGGATCTTCGCCGTGGGGTACGACGAGATGATGCGCATGACCCGCGGACAGCAGGCTCCCCTCAACGAGCCCCAGGCCATGCACGTCGCCGCCGCCACCCGCCGCGCGGCCGCCCTGGAGATCAGTCACCTCGAGTCGTGGATGAGCCTCCTCGGGACCATCGGTTCGACGGCGCCTTTCATCGGCCTCTTCGGCACCGTCTGGGGCATCATGGACGCCTTCCTCCGCATCGGGAACCAGGGCAGCGCGAACCTCCCCGTCATCGCGCCCAAGATCGCCGAGGCCCTCATCGCGACGGCCGTGGGGCTGGTGGCCGCCATCCCGAGCGTGATGGCGTACAACTACTTCGCGCGGCGCGTGGGGCAGCTCGCGGACAACATCGAGGGCTTCGCCGAGGACATCGCGGCCCGCGCCCGCCTCGGGGGGGTCTAGGCTGTGGCCGTCTCCGGCATGGGCGCGACGGGCGGTCGGCGCGCGCGGATCCGCGGCATGAACGAGATCAACGTCACGCCGGTCATCGACGTC
>SXNL01000349.1 GCA_005777185.1 Myxococcales bacterium | reverse complement strand
TCTCCAGCAGATCCTGTTCTCGTGCTGGAGCCGCCTCACGCCGGCGCAGCAGCGCGAGGTGTTCCGCGAGAACGCGGAGCTGGTCGCGCAGTGGGTCGGGGGCGCGGCGTGAGGAAGGGCCCACGGGTGACGGACGCGGACTATCCGAACATCAGCAGAGGCATCGAGTGCGTCATTCATGGCGCGCGTCACCAGGGTCTCATAGAGGCCGGGGACGAGCTTCATGGGCCCAACCGTAACTCAAACGCGGCGCCGTCCGCGAGGATGTGGTGCTTTCGGCCTCTGGCGACGCTTCGGCGGCATCGAAAAACCAATGGAGTGGTACCTCGGATACCCCATTTTCTGGACCAAGATGAGCATCCTAGGCGCCGCTGCTCTGTTCGAGATGGCAGTGATGTACACCTTGATCAAGTGGCGCGTTCGCGCCCGCCGCGAGCAGGAAATCGAGTTCGCGCCTGGGACCGTGAAGCTGATGCGGGCATGCAACACGGTCCTCCTGGTATTGATGAGCTCGATCGTGCTTGCAGCCGCGTTCATGGCGCGAGGCGTTGCGTATCCCGCCCCAGCGTCCGCGCACAGCTCCAGAGAACCCCAACCAGATGACCGGTGAGTTCTGCGCTGCCCGCCACGTACTTCGAACAAAGTGCGTTCGCTGTCACTCCGGCGCCGCCAAGATCGCGGGTCTCGATCTCACAGAGACCTCGACGAGCCTGGTCGGAGTGCCGAGCTCTCAGTATGCGGGCGCGGTTCGCGTGGTCCCGGGGGACGCCGAAGGCTCCCTGCTCCATCGAAAAGTCGCCGGCACTCTCCATGGTACCGAGGGCGTTCGCATGCCCGTCGGCGAAGTGCTGGACCAAGGGAGTATCGACAAGATCAAGAGCTGGATCCAGATCGGCGCTCCCCTGGATTGCAGACCGCTCCTCTTCAACAAGATCGCCCCCTCGACCCTGGCGAGGGGGGGCGTAGCCCTCATTTCACCGGTCGTCCTGACCTGCGGGCGGAGGCGGCTCGAAGTAGATCGAGAACCCCGGATCGATGGTGTCGCGCAGCGCGGAGAGTACCTCTCGGGCGCGCGGGTCGGTCATGAGACCGAGCGCCAGGAGCGCGGCGATGACGGAATTGTTGGACGCGTCGGCCCGCGCGATCGCGTCGAGCCGGGGAATGGCCGGGGGGTGATCGCGCAGGCCCATCAGCCTGCAGGCGGTCGACTGGACCCACGGGCTCTCCCAGTCGAGGAACTCCATCAGCTCGGCGATCTGCGAGGCTGGCGTGATCTGCAGGATGTGGAGCCCCAGCCGCACGCGATGCTCGGGCTCGGACCGGGCGAGCTCGTCGCGCAGGGCGCGCACGATCGCGACGTCCTCGTCGTGTAGCGGCGGCGCGAGACATCGGGGCGACGGATAGTCGTTCGCGTCGAACCAGTCCGTCCCGGCGACGATGGCCCGAACGAGCTCCTCGAAGAAGCGCGCGACCGTCCTGTAGAGCGGCACGTCGTCCGGCTCGTGGTGGTCGAGCACGCACACCTTCCCGACGAGCGGACCGGTGACGAAGACCCCCGCCCAGTCGCTGTTGTCATCGGTCCAGAAGTAGCGAGCATCGGGCGCGGGGGAGAGCATCTCTGCCTGATCGAGGAGAAGCTCGCGTGTCTCGACGACTTCGTCGGGGGGCATGAGCCGCATCGGGTACCGCATCGGGAATCTCGGCGATTCGTCGAGCCCACCAAAGGCGCGGTAGAGCTCCACGATCTCGCTCGGCAGGCGCGCGTCGAGGCGCGCCGCCAGGACCTCGAGCTGGTGGTCGGAGGTCGGCTCGCGGAGCGGCAGGCCGAGCCGGCGAAACTGATCGATCGTCCTCTGCACTCCCGCATGGTAGGCGAAGCACTCGCCGTCGTCTCAGATCGCGACAGGACGGGCGCGCCCCGATTGACGCCGCGGCGTCGAGACGAAACACTCGGGCGTGGGGCTCCCACAGGTAGGTGACTCATGACTCGATTCATTGGGTTCCTGGCGTGTCGCTCGGATCGCTCGTCGTCGTGGTCGGCTGCTCCTCCGACGCCCCGACGGACCCGGCGGTCGCGTCCGCGAGCGGCGCCCTCTCGGCGGCGCAATGCGACTACTTCGCAGCCGGCGGAAAGGTGACGATCTGTCACGCCACCGGTTCCACCAAGAACCCCATCGTGGTGCTGCGCGTGTCCGACGCCGCTTGCGCGACCGCGCACGCCAGCCAACCGGCCGATCGCGTCGCCGTCGACGGCAAATGCGGCCCGGACGCGTGCCTGCCGATGGGCGCGCCCCACGATCCGACGGTGCCATGCTGCGACGGCCTCGCCCCGTCCGGCGGGACGTGCGCCGACGTCGACGAGTGCGCGACGGGCAACGGAGGGTGCGACCAGATGTGCGCGAACAGCCCCGGCGGCTTCTCGTGCTCGTGCAACGCCGGGTACGCCCTGGCCGCGGACGGGCGATCGTGCGAGGTTGTGACCGCCTGCGTCGACGCCTCGAGCTCGGGGCTCGTCGCGTGGTGGCGAGGCGACGGCGACGCGCTCGACGCGTCGGGCAACGGGAACCACGGTGCGCTCGCGAGCGGCGCATCGTTCGCCGCGGGACGCTTCGGCAGCGCGTTCAGCTTCGACGGCGAGAGCAGCTACGTCTCGGTGCCAGACTCCCCGTCCCTCGCCTTCGGCACGGGCGACTTCACGATCGCGTTCTGGGTCAACCCGCGCGATCTCGAGGACGGAGGCGACGGAATGCTCCACAAGGACTCGTGGAACGGCTCGACGGCGAAGGGATGGCACTTCAACAGGTCAGCTCCCTCCAGTCCCTGCGCGCACCCGGCGTCACCGCCGCGATCGTGATCCGGAACACGTCCCGCCGCAAGTGCGCGAAATCGTCCCGGTGGTCGAGAAGATGAAGGATCTGGCCGCGGCGTGCGCGAAGCTCAAGGCGGACAACAAGGCCGCCCTCGAGGAGGACAGGACCTCGCCCTGGAAGACGGACGGCGCGGACGCCGAGGCCACATGCGAGAAGGGGGCGAAGGCAGCCCCCCCGAGGGGACCGGCGCTCGAGGTGTTCGGCGTCCGGGTGAACTCGACCGCGCCCGGACCCTACAACGTCGCGTTCGCCGGGGAAGTGCTCGCGGTGAGGACGGCGGCGGCGCTCTACCTCACGGACGTCCGGCTCGACGGCAAGGAGACGGCGATGTTCTGGACCGTGGACTACACGAAGCAGGCCGCCGAGTGGGCCGGCGAGGGCGGCCCCGTGCGCCTCGTCGTGCGCGTGAAGGAGCACCGCGTGACGGACTCGGACGGGCTGCCCGAGTACTCCAGGCCGCCTCCCTCGCCCGCGCCGTGCCACACCACCTCGACGCCCGGCAGCCACCCCCTTGCGCGCACCTTCGCGTAGTTCGGGACGTCGGTGCGCCACTTCGTCGCGTCGTCGCCCAGGAAGAAGTTGCTCCTCGTCACGAGCTCCTCTTCGCCGTGCGTCGCTCCCTTCCGCGCCCCCACGAGCCTGAGCGTCACGGCGGCCGACCGCGCCTCGGCCACCGCCTGGTCACGCAGCGCCGCCTCCTCCTCGCGCGCCGCGCCCGGCCGCGCCCCCGGCCACTTCACGTCGCGGAGCCCCACGGTCATCCCCTCGTCCGTGAGGAACAAGGTCGCACCGCCGTGCCTCGCCACGAACCTCACCCGCTCATCCCACTGCCCGAGGTTCGCCTCGAACCGCACGCGGCGCGTCACCATCGTCGCGGTGATCCTGGCGGTCTCCGCGATCGAACTGTCCTGAGCGAGCGGCGCGTCGACGGACGACCCCGCCCCCGCGCGGGCCGCCAGCACCGGAGGCGCAAGCGACGGAGGCACGTCGTGGCGCGCTCCGAGCAGCGCCGCGAGCACGAGAAGTGTCCGCAAGACGCCGGCCAAGCCCTTCGTCACGTCACGCTCCTCCTCCGGTTGCCTCTCAGGGCCCGCCCCCGTACGGTCAGGCTACACCGGCGCCACGCTCCTGGCCACCGATCGGAAGCAGCCCCGATCCCACGGCATGGTTCTCGCGCGACCGAGGTACGGAGCAGGAGAAGCGGGTGCCCCACCCCGCCGCCGCTACGCGGCGTCGACCCGCCCCAAATCGGCCGCCCCAAGCGGCGGCCTCAGGGGCGGGTAAGAGGAGACGGGGGTTTCCGCGCAGACCTCACCCTCCCAGCCTCCCTCTCCCTGAAGGGAGAGGGAGGAGCGCCGCCACGGATCACGCGGCGAGTGGAGCGGCGCGGCGTGTGGGGCCTGACGCGAGACGAGGCGCCTACGAGAAGGCGAGGCGTGCGAGGCGGTCGCGGCTCGCGACGAAGTCCGCGAACGCGTCGGCGGCGTGGCCGATGCGCAGGACGAGGGATCCTGCGTGGGAGACGATGCGCGCGGCGAGGGTGAAGAGGGCGAAGCGCATGCGCTTGGGCCGCGCAGTGTCCATGGAGGGGGCAGGGCGAGCTGCTTCATGGCGGAGAGGACGTTGTAGGTGAGGAGCGCGAAGCGAAACCATCGTGGCGTCACGCAGCAGGCTCGTCTTCGTCCTCGCCGAACAGCACCCCACGTCGAGCTCGATCGCCTCGAACGGCTCCGCACGGACCCGTGAAGAACGAACTCGGCGGCGGCACCTTCCCCAGCGGTCGCTTCGGAGCCAACGCAGCATGCGTCGCCCCGACCGGGGACCGGGATCGCGGGGTCACGCCACACCTCGGGGGAGGCCGAGCGCGGTGAGCGCGGCGCCGAGGTCGTCGGGCGTCGGCGCTCTCACCTCGGTGCGCACGGCAGTCACGGGATGTTCGAAGGCCAGGAGATGCGCGTGGAGCGCGAGCCGATGAAGGTCGTACTCCGCGCGGTAGCGCCGGTTGATGGCGCCCGAACCGTAGTTCACGTCCCCGATCAGCGGATGATCGATGTGGCGCAGGTGGCGGCGAACCTGGTGAAGGCGCCCGGTCTCGAGGATCGCAAGGACGAGCGAGCAGCGATCGACGCTCGAGACGGCGATCCGCTGGAAATGGGTGACCGCCGGGACCCGCGGGCCGCCCTCGGAGCGCGGGATCGGGTGATCGATCGTGCCGGCTTCCGGCGGCGCTCCCCGGACGAGCGCGAGGTAACGCTTGTCCACGCGCCCCTCCTCGAACGCGCGCGACAGCGAGGCCGCCGCGGCGGGCGTGCGCGCGAACAGCAGCGCGCCGCTCGTCCCGCGATCGAGCCTGTGCACGGGGTGTACGCGTTGCCCCAGCGCGTCACGCACGCGGAACAGCGCGACGTCCGCGTCGTTGTCCCAGCCCCGATGCACGAGGAGCCCCGAGGGCTTGTTCGCGACGGCGACGTGATCGTCGACGAACAGGAGCTCGATGCCCGGCCTGTTCATCTCCGGACTTCGAGAGACTCGCGGCGAGCCGGCCAGCCCGAGCGAATCGCGGCGGCGTGAGGGCCCATGCGCACGTAGTACCCAGGAGCCAGCGGGCTGTCCACCCGAGGGGCATCAGGATGGCGCGGCTCGCGCGAGGCAGCTACCCCTCCCCGAGCCCAGCGCGGATCGCGGACGAGCTGGGGCCCATCTCGTGCTACCGCCTCGGACTGGACGGCACGGAAGCTCACCGCCAGGGCGCCCCCTCCGGGGCGAGCACCGAGGGCGGTCGGGCGCACGACGACGCCCGCCTCCTCGAGGGTCTCGCGTGCGGCCGCCTCCGCGAACGTCTCGCCAGGCTCGACGCGGCCGGCCGGCAGGTACCAGCGCTGGCCGTGCTTCGCCTCGTGCACGACGAGGAACCGATCCTCGAGGCGGACCACCATCAGGGCGAAGCACCACGTCACGCCCGGCATCGGCATGAGGAGAGCGTAGTCTTCCCGCCCCACCGCGTCCCGCGCCTCGGTCGTGCTATCCTGATCGAGGATGGCGGCGAAGAGGAAGAACGGCTCCGGCGACCTGACGACGCAGATCCTCGTGCAGATCCGGGACGAGATGAGGAGCATGCGCGGGGCGCTCGATACGACGAACGCGCGCCTCGAGCGCACCAACGACCGACTCGAGCGCCTCGAGAATCGCCACACCGAGGACATCACCCGGCTCGCGACGGAGGTCATCGCGGTCGCGAAGGCCGTCGTCGAGGTTCGCGATCTCCTCCGCGAGCAGCGCGTCGATCGCACCCGCCTCGAGGATCATGAGGGCCGCATCACGCGGCTCGAGAAGAAGGCCGGATAGCCCGGGACAACCTCGAGCGCCCTTGCTCCGACGACACCGTCGCCGCCATCGACATGGATCGCCTCTGGGCGCGCGCCGGGGAGCAGCATGCTACTCTTCTCCTCGCGTGAGCCCCGCCACCGTCCCAGCTCAGCTGCTTGCGATCCTCGACGCGACGCCCGACGTCCGTCTCGCCATCCTCTTCGGATCGCGCGCGCGCGGAACGGGCAGGCCGGACAGCGACCTCGATCTCGCCCTCCGTCTCGGCGGCGAGGG
>SXNL01000348.1 GCA_005777185.1 Myxococcales bacterium | reverse complement strand
GACCCTGCGTCTCGGTCGCCGGGACCCGCTGCACCCGGTGCACGCCGCCCTCGAAGCGGAGCTGCGCGTACACGTCCTTGCCGGTGACGAGCGCGATGCACTCCTTGTAACCGCCGGCGGCCGCCTCGCTCAGGTTGAGCACCTCGACCTTCCAGCCCTGCTGGTCGGCGTAGCGCCCGTACATGCGGAACAGATCCGCGGCGAAGAGCGCGGCCTCCTCGCCGCCCTCGCCGCTCCGGATCTCCAGGATCGTGTTCTTCCGGTCGTTCGGATCGGCGGGCAGGAGGAGCAGCTGGATGCTCCGCTCGAGCTCGCCCTTCTCGGCTTCCAGATCCGGGATCTCGAGCTCCGCCAGCTCGCGCAGCTCAGGGTCGGCGAGCGCCTCGCGGTCGTTCGTCAGGGTCTTCTCGACCTCGGAGAGCCGGCGCCAGGCCAGGACGACGGGCTCGAGGTCCGTCTTCTCGCGCATGAGCTTCGTGAGGCGCTCGTGGCTGGCGAGCGCGTCCGGCATGCACATGAGCTCGTCCAGCTCGGCGAACCGGCGGGTGAGGAGCTCGAGTTTCTCGACAGGGAGCATGGTGCCGGCCCGGAACAGGCCGGGACGGCATCCTTCCTACTTTCCGCGGCCGTGCAAGTAAAGCGGGGGCGCTCGCGGGGGCCTCGCGGCGCCCCGAACCTGGGGCCGGGTGAAGGTCAGCTCTTCACGTCGCGGGAGCCGCCCTTGTCGCTCGTGCACTTGCCAGCGCCGTTCGAGAGCACGCAGGTCCAGGTCTCGTTCCGGTCCTTGATGACGATCGTGCCCGTCCTGCCGTCCCAACCGCCGGACGTGCCGATGACGACGTGGCCGTCGTCGACGGCGATGGACATCCACGTCTTGCCGTTCTCGTAGAGGAACGTGAAGTCGACCTTGTGGCTCTCCTTCGCCGTCGTCGCCGTGAGGTGCGCGTCGAGGAGGAGGCGCATGTCGTTCAGCGTCGTCTTGGTGCCGCCCGACGCCGTCTTCGTCTGTGTCGCGTCCATGTGCAGGTTGACGAACTCCTTGCCGTCGATGGTGACGCCGCCGTTCGAGCACGCGCTGAGGCGCACCTTGAGGCTCACGTCGAGCGGGCCGCCCCGGTAGCCGCGCGCCGCCTCGAGCCCGCTGTAGTCGTAGTCGAACGATCCGCCCGCGGGACACGTGCAGGAGCCGGTGAGGTTGCCCTGCTGCAGGGATGTGCACACGACCTTGTTCGAGCCGTTCACCACCGTGTCGAGGAGGTCGAGCGACTTGGTCGTGGTCGACGACGACGCGCCGATCGAGGTGACCGATCCGGCGCCGGCGAGATCGTTCCGTCGCTGCGACTCGAGCTGGCTCGAAGTCCTGGAGAAGACCGACCCCGCGGACTCGGACCTGAACGTGCCGGTCGGGGTCTTGAACTGTGCCTCGAGCGCGCGGTAGTCCGGATCGGGCCCGAACGGATCGTTCGCACCGGAGCTACACCCCACAGAAAGACCGGCGAGGCCCGACACGCCCACGAGAACCAGACCCGACACGATGTGCTTCGACATGTTTCCTCCCGATCGTTGAAGCGGCCCACGTCGTTCTACGGCCGCGAGCGCCGCGCCTCCCTTACAAGACACGTACCCCGCTGTGAACATAGTACTTTCATGCAGTTACACCCGCAAAGGGGAAGGTGCGAGAACGGCGCTTCACGGTCCCCGCGATGCCGTTCACACACGCCCGCGAAAACCGGCTAGAAGATCCCGCTTTCTGAGGAGGAGCCCACGTTGATCTCGAGCCCCGCGGTGACCAGCGCCAAGGAGAAGACGCTCGCGCCCGACGCGCTCGCGCGCGTACACGATCTGATGTTGCGCGCGCGCGTCCTCGAGGAGCGCCTCATCACGATGTACAAGCAGGGGGACGGTTACTTCTGGATCGGCGGGCCGGGCGAGGAGGCGCTCAGCGTGCCGCTCGGCATGCTCGTCCACAAGGGCGAGGGGCCCGAGCACGACTACCTGCACCTCCACTATCGATCGAGCGGCACGCTGCTCGCCCTCGGCGCCGATCCCGTGGACTCGCTGCGGCAGATGAAGAACACGGCGACCGATCCGTACTCGGGTGGGCGGAACTTCGCGTCCCACTACGCGGTGAAGCGGTGGAACGTCGTGCCCGTGTCGTCGCCCATCGAGGTGCAGTTCTCGATGGCGCCGGGCACCGCCCTCGCGAACAAGCGCGTGCCCGGGGGCCGGGGCATCACGATCGCGCAGGGCGGCGACGCGGGCACCGCCGAGGCCGACTTCGCCACGTGCCTCGTGTGGAGCTCCCGCAAGGGGGCCGAGCTGCCGGTGCTCATGATCGTGGCGAACAACCGCTACGGGATCTCGACGCCGTACGAAGGGCAGCACGGCGAGGTGCGGATCAGCGACCGGGGCAAGGCGTTCGGCATCGCCACGGCGACGATCGACGGCAACGACGCCGAGGCGGCCCACGCGGGCCTCGCCGCGGCGATGGACTACGTACGCGCGGAGCGCCGGCCGTTCCTGCTGGAGGCGATGGTGTCGCGCCTGTACGGGCACTCGTCGGCCTCGGGCGCGAACTTCGTGAGGGAGGAGGACGACTGCCTCGCGCGGCTCGAGAAGAAGCTCGTCGAACGCAAGATCAAGACGCAGGCCGAGATGGACGCCGCCCGCACGCGCCTCACGCAGGAGCTCCTCGAGGCGTCGAAGCGCGTGCGCGAGGAGCCGCAGCCCACGCCGGAGTCGATCTGGGACCACGTGTTCGCGGGCGAGACTTCCAGGGACGGGGGGCGCTGAGATGGCCACCTTCGTGCAGGCGATGCGGCTCGCGCTCCACGTGGGGGAGGAGCGCCTGGGCGTGACGGACATCTTCGGGGAGGACGTCGGCCCGCCCCTCGGGGGCGTCTTCACGGCGACGCAGGGCCTCCGGACCGCGTGGAACACGCCGCTCGACGAGCGCGGCATCGTGGGGATGGCCATGGGCCTCGCCCTCGCGGGACAGCGGCCCGTGTGCGAGATCCAGTTCTGCGACTACGCGTTCAACACCGTCGACCTCCTCAAGCTGGCGGGCGCGATGCACTGGTCGTCAAACGGCGCCTTCGCCTGCCCGATGGTGCTGATGACCCCCGTGGGCGCGGGCATCCGCGGCAGCATCTACCACTCGCACTCGTTCGACGCGACGGCGACGCGCCTCCCGGGATGGAAGATCGTCATGCCGTCGAACCCACGCGACGCGTACGGCCTTCTCCTCTCCGCGATCCGGGATCCCAACCCCGTGATGTACCTCGCCCCGAAGGCGCTCCTCCGCCTGAAGGCACGCCCCGGCGAGGAGCTGCCGGGCGAACCGGGCGACGAGAAGGCGCTCTCGAAGATGATCGACGCGCCGCTCGGCGACCGCTCCCGCTGGCGCGCCGAGTGGCCGAAGATGGAGGATCTGTTCGTCCCCATCGGGGAGGCGCGGACGGTCCGTCCGGGTCGCGACGTGTCGGTCGTCACGTACGGGCGCATGGTGCAGGCGTCGAGCGCGGCGGCCGACGAGGTCGCTCGGGAGGGGATCGACGTCGAGATCATCGATCTGCGCTCGCTCCACCCGTACGACTGGCCCGCCATCCGGGCGACCGTGAAGAAGACGAACCGCGTGCTCTTCCTGAACGAGGACACCGAGGTGACCAACTTCGGCGAGCACCTGATCCGCCGCACGGTCGAGGAGCTGTTCTACGATCTCCACGCTCCGCCGCGGCTCCTCGCGGGCAAGCACGTCCCGGGCGTCGGCCTCGCCGACAACCTCGAGCACGCGAGCGTGCCCCAGCGGGCCGAGATCGTGGCCGCGCTCCGGGAGCTGGCGCGGCACGAGGCGTGAGAGGAGTCCGCCCGCGCCGACCTTCGGCCGGGCGGCACCGGGACCCGGGCAGGGGACCCGGGCCTAGAGCCAATGCCGATCGGTTAGGCGCGATCCAGCGCAAGAGAAGGGGTGCCCCCACTCGCCGCTCTGCGCGCGTCGGTCTCCCCCAAATCGCGCGCTACGCGCGCTCAGGGGGAGACGAAGAGGTTCGGGAGCACCGCGCAGACCTCACCCTCCCGGCCTCCCTCTCCCTCAAGGGAGAGGAGGAGCGCGCGTGCTCCGCGCAGACCTCACCCTCCCGGCCTCCCTCTCCCTCAAGGGAGAGGGAGGAGCGCGCGTGCTCCGCGCAGACCTCACCCTCCCTCTCCCTGAAGGGAGAGGGAGGAGCGCGGCCAGGGATCGGTCTCAGGAAGGACCCTCAGGTGCGATGGGGGGCAACGCGACGCGGGGCCG
>SXNL01000044.1 GCA_005777185.1 Myxococcales bacterium | reverse complement strand
TCGGGCTCGCCGATGCGCAACGCTTGGTGGCTGTGCGAGCCCTCCTCTTGCGGATCACGGCGATGCTCACCGCGATGGTGCTGAAGCTCGGCTCGTCTTCGTCGGGCTCGGGCTCGGGCTCGACGTGAGGAAAATGAGGGCTGCCTCCCTCTCCCTTGAGGGAGAGGGAGGCAGGGAGGGTGAGGTCTGCGCGGAGCACGCGTGCTCCTCCTTGGCTTCGCGGAACCTCTTCGTCTCCCCTTGAGCGCGCGTAGCGCGCGATTTGGGGGAGACCGACGCGCGTAGCGCGGCGAGTGGGGGCACCCCTTCTCTTGCGCTGGATCGCGCCTAACCGAACGGCATTAGCTCTAGGCCGCCGCCGTGATCTCCACGCGCAGCAGCTTCCTTCCCACGAACAGGTAGTCCCCGTGCCCGAGCTCGCGCTCACCCTTGAGGCGCGTGTACGTGCCGTTCCGGCTGTTGTTGTCCGTGAGCGTGAACTTCCCGGCGGCGCTGTTAACCTTGCAGTGCGAGGCGCTCATGTAGAGATCCTCCGGGAAGTTCAGCTCCCCACCCTCCCGGCCGATCTGCAGGCTCGCGCTACGGGCACAGACGGTCATGCCGACGGCGCCCCCCTGGAGGATCTGCGAGACGCGGAAAGGGCTCTGGTGCTTGGGCGACGAGTAGAAGAACGTCCCGTCGGGCCCGGCCTGGTCGGCGGCTTTCGGCGTCGCGTCCAGCCGGAACACCTGCTCGCCGGCCAGGAGGTAGTCGCCAGGGGTGATCTCCACCGTCCCCTTGACCCGGATGTAGACCCCGTTGAGCGATCCCTCGTCGCGCACGACCAGCTTCTGCGCGCGGTAGAAGAAGTTCGCGTGCTTCGGCGACACGAAGGGATCGTCTGCGAAGACCAGCTGGCCCGTGCGGCCCAGCACGTGTTGCTCGGCGTTGAGCTGGTAGCTCAGCCCCTCGATCCCCTCCCCCCGGATGAGGATGAGCTTCGCCTTCCCCGGCGCCTGGAGCTGGCCGAAGAACTGGGTGTTGGCCTGCAGGATCTCGGGGGGGACGGCGGCGCCGCAGCGGCCGCAGAACTTGTGGCCGAGAGGCACGGCGGTGGAGCACGTACGGCAAACGAAGTTCTTGGCTTGTTCCATGAGCTCGTCCTGGTCGAGAAAAGGCTGAGTCGGGAGGGCTTCCGAGTGGGCTGCGGCGGAAGCGAGGTCGTTCGTTGACGCCGAGGACGGCATCTCCTGCGTGGTGGATCCGGTGCGGGGGTGCCCGTCGGAGCCGAGGTTACCCGTGAAGTCGGCGTCCGGAGAAGTTCGTTGCAACTCCGTCGAGGACGACGGGATGGGCCCCAGCAACGACGCCGCACAACCCGAGCACGCCTTCGCGGACAGCAGGTGGAACGTGTCACATCGACCGCACACGAGGCCGAGCAGGAGGCTCATCGTCGGGGCAGTCTACCAAAGTCGGTGTGCCCACGGTTGGCAGACAGCAGGCAGGTGGCCATCAGTAGAGAACGGTGAGGCGGTTCTTGCTATCGCCCCAGCCGGACTTGCTCCACAAGCGGAGCACGATCGTCTGGCAGGTGTCGGGGTTCACCTGGCCTAATACCGTGGAATCATTTGGAAAATGTCGATTGTCGCTGATGATGAACACGCGCCCGTTCTCGACCGTGTACGCGCGTTTGCTCGGGGCGCTGTCGTTTCCGTAGAGCGTGGGCGTGGTGCGGCCGACCTCCTCGGCGAGGCACCTGAGGTTCTCCACGATGCCGTTCGCGGGGTTGCGGACCGCATAGGTCGGCGTGTCGCACGAACGAGTGGGTTCCTGGCCGAAGGAGCGCGTCACGCGCTCGTTGGTGATGTTGAACGTCTGCCCGGACGTGCCCACCACGCGGCCGACCATCCAGCGATCCCGGCCCGGGGTCGGGTCGGGGCACCGGACGAGGTGCCCATACGTGGCGCCCGAGGACCGCGTGACGAGGACCGTGTCGCCCGCGTGGAGGTTTGGCTCGATGGAGGCGGCGAGCGGCGCGTCGTCGAGCGGGATGTTGAACGGCTCGAGGAAGATGAACGCCACCCCGCAGAGGATGGCGAGGACGATGCCCGTCCACACCACCGTCTTGACGATTCGGTCCACAGCCCAATCTTAGCATTCGGCCCGGGGAAACGTCACGCTCGCCTCCGAACCGGAGACCGCGCCGTCGGAGCTCCGCAAGTTGCGCACCTGGGCCGAGCCGCCGTGAGCCTCCGCGATGCGCCGCACGAGCGCGAGACCCAGCCCGGTGCTGCGCGCCGCGGGCGTGCGGGCGGTATCCTTGCGGACGAACGGGTCGAACGCGCGCGGCAGGATGTCCTCGGGGAAGCCGGGCCCGCGATCGGTCACCGCGATCGTGACGTGGGCTGGCGTGGCGCGGAGGGTCACCACGAGGGGCAGATCGTCCGGGTGGCCGTGCGTCCGCGCGTTGACGAGGAGGTTGTGCACGGCGCGCCACGCGAGGGCGCGATCGATCGCGATCCGCACGGCGCTCGCGTCCGTCGGGACGTCGAGGGCGACGGGGCCGGCGTCGGCGGCCCCCGCGATCGCGCGCTCGAGCCAGGGGCCGAGGTGGGTCTCCTCCCTCCGCAGATCCGAGAGGCCGGTGCGCGCGGTCGTGAGGAGGTCGGCGAGGATGGCGTCGACGTTGGCGATCTCGCGGTCGATCACGTCGAGGGGCGCGCGGGGCCCGGCCTCGGCCTCGGCCCTCTCGCGCGCGATCTCGAGCGCGACGCGCGCGCGGCCGAGCGGGGAGCGGAGCTCGTGGCTGATGGCCGCGAGGAGCTCGCGCTGATCGAGGACGATGCGCTCGATGCGCGCGGCCATGGCGTCGAAGGCGCGTCCGACCTCCTCCACCTCGGCGGCGACCCAGCGCTTCCTCCCGGTCGCGAGCCCGGTGCGGGCGGAGAGGGTGCCCGAGCCGAAACGCTCGGCCGCGCGCGCCACGTCCTCGAGCGGTCGGGAGAGGCGCTTCGACACGGAGCGGGCGCCGATCCCGAGGACGACGAGCGCGGCCACGAAGGGGAGGACGAGGTGGAAGACGCCGCGCCGCAGCGAAGTCCGGACCGCGAGCGCGCCCACGACGACGCCGCCGCGTACGACGGGGATGTAGCCCAGGTTGCCGTCGAAGACGACCAGGCCACCGCCGCGGCGCTGCGGGTGGCGGTGGACCTTCGCGGGGAGGCGCCCTGGATCGCGCTCCAGCGCGAGGTCGAGGCCCGTCGTCTCGCGGAGCTGCTCGGTGTACCGCTCGCACGCGCGCGGATCGTCCCACATGCGGGCGAGTCGGGTGGACACCGTGCGCGACACGACGCCGGCGGGGCTCTCCTGCTCCTCGTGCAGGACGAACAGCGTGCCGGCGCTCGTCGCGAGCGCGAGCACGATCGCTCCGAGGAACCAGAGGAAGATGCGCGTGCCGAGCCGAGCCGGGCCCCGCGGCCTCACGATGGCCTCAGCAGCATGTACCCGACGGCCCGGATCGTCTTGATGCGGCGCGGCTCCTTCGGATCCTCCTCGAGCTTCTGGCGGAGGTGGCTCACGTGCACGTCGAGCGATCGATCGACCTGCGGATCGTAGGTGCCGCCCTTCACCGCGGCGGCGAGCTCCTCGCGGCCGACGGCCTCCCCCGCGCGTCGGGCGAGCCCGAGGAGCAGCCGGAACTCGAAGCCCGTGAGGGCCACCTCCACGCCGCCGAGGAAGACCTTGTGCTGTCCCACGTCGAGGACGAGGTCCCCGACGACCACGCGCTCGCGCTCGAGGAGGTCGCGCTTCGCCACGGTCGAGCGGCGCACGACCGCGCGGATACGCGCGAGGAGCTCGCGTGGGTTGAACGGCTTCGGCACGTAGTCGT
>SXNL01000043.1 GCA_005777185.1 Myxococcales bacterium | reverse complement strand
GAGCCACCGCTCGCGCTTCCACCCCCGCAGGTCCCTTCCGATCGCCGCCTCGTCGAGGGCGCCGACGTCGTGGCGGAACGTCTCGAGCGTGCCCGCCGAGAAGTAGCATATGACGACGCGCCCCTCGCGGTGCAGACGGTCGATCGTCGCGAGCGGCGTGTCGAACAGGTCCACGTCGTACATCGCGACGTCGTGCGACGTGTCGACGCGCCCCGAGATCTGCCACTCCCAGCTCGTCCCGGTGACCGGCCTCCACGGCTCGGCGGCGCGCGTCCACGCATGGGCGGCCACATCCGAGGGATCCTTCCCCGCGCAGGCGGCGAGGAGCAAGAGGAGCGGGGCGGCGCGGCGCACGAGCGGGACGTTGCACGCCGGGTGCCCGCGGGATCCCCCGCATTCTTCCCTGGAATCGCGTCGCCCGCGGCGTCGACGCGTTGACGCGCGACACGCCCATGACCGAGCCCCGGAGGGCCGTCTCAGGGGCAGGCCGCGCGCTCCGGCCCGAGGAGCTTCAGCTTCACAAGCGTGGAGAACCCCTGCGTGTCCGCACGTGCGCAGACGGCGGCGAGGCGGCGCGGCGCGTCGGCCATCCGATCCACGTACTCGACGTGGAACACCTGCTTCCCCGCGCCAAGGAACGTGCGGTACTTCCCGCACTCGCCCTTCGCCGCGCACTCCTCGTTGAGCGCCCAGTCGAAGCGTGGCTCGAGCTTCTGCGCGAGGTCGCCGGCGTTCTTGAGGCCAACGGAGAGCCCGCGCTTGTGCGCCTCGTCCGCGAGGAAAGAGTTGAAGTCCAGCTGGTCGGCGGCGCGGAGGTCGAAGCCGGTCTCGTTGTCGTAGCCGTCGACGTTGTCCGGCTCGACGCCGTCGCAGCGCTTCTTCACGGCGAGGTCGAGCCGCGCGCGCATGATCTCGCGGATGTTCTTCGAGCGGATGTCGAGCCAGCGCTCGCCTGGCCAGCCGTCCATGACCTTGCCGACCTCCTTGGGCTGGAAGCGTGCGACGTCGGGCCGTTTCGGCTCGCGACTCCCCGCAGAGAAGTAGCAGACGACCACGCGCCTCGCGCGATGGAGCAGGTCGACCGTGGACGCAGGCACATCGAACAGGTCTACGTCGTACATTTCGACGTCGAACGACGTGTCGATCGTCCCCTGCAGCTGCCACTGCCACGTGGTCTTCCGCGTGGGGCGCCACGCACCCCCGTCCAGGGGAGCGGTCGATCCCGCGTCCGCGACGGGCGCCGACGCGCCATCCGAGCTTGCATCACGCACACCGATCGCCGGGATGTCACCTACGTCACCCCCTGCCCCCACACTTGTATCGGCAGGTGCGCCGGTCTCGGGTGGCAACGGCTGTGGCTCCGGGCGGCGTGTGCACAGGGCCGCGGAACTCGTGAGGAATATCGCGGCCAAGCTGACGACCGAGCGCATCCCGGACAACATCGCACAGATCCGCGCGGTGTTCACGACGCCACGCAAGCCCACGCCCCCTGTGGGAAAGTTGCCTGGGGTTGACCTTGATGCTGCAATGCTTGCTCCGAACTGTGCGTAACAAGCCGCTCCTCACCAACGTCACGGGATGGCTGGCAGGCACCCTGGCTCTCCTCGGGTCCGCGCGGGCGAACGCGGAGGTACCGAGGACCGCGTTCCATTACGGCGAGCCCGTTCCGCCAGAGCTCTTCACCCACTTCGATCGCGTCGTCGTCGATCCGGCGAAGGTGGCCACGCCGCCGGAGAAGTCCCCACGCGGCGAGGCCTTTGCGCGGATCGACCTCGGCGAGCTGCCCGCGAAGAGCAGCGTGCGCGGGCAGGTCTCCCCGGGCGCATTCCTCCCCGGTAGCGCCGACTGGGCGGCCACCGTCGCCGACTTGACGAAGCCCGAGTGGCACACCTTCGTGCTCGAGATCGTCCTCGCGCCGCTCTGGGGACGGGGCTTCCGCAACTTCTACCTGGATCGGCTCGACAGCTACGAGCGGCTCGTCGGTCCCGGCAGCGGGCGGCGAGATCAGCTCGCGGGCCTGGCCACGCTTCTCGGGAAGATCGTCCAGAAATATCCCACGGCGAAGCTCATCCTGCACGGCGCGGCCGAGGCCGTGCACGCCGTGCGCGCCAACGTCGTCGGGCTCACGGGCGGTTCGTTGTATCATACATGGAACCCCGGGAGCCGGATGTACCAGCCCGTCCCCGAGCCCGAGCGGAATCGCCTCCTCGCGCAGCTGATGAGCGCGGGCAGCAACCTGAAGGTGCCGGTCACCGTCGTGGACTACGCCCCGCGCGCGGCCCGCCGTGACATCGCGCAGAAGATCACGGCCCACGGCTTCGACGCCTGGGTGAGCGGCCCTGGGCTCGACGAGCCCGGCGTGGGCCAGACCGAGCTCGTCTCGCGGCGCGTGCTCATGGTCTACGGCGGCGACCAGCGCCTCGCGGAGGACGACGCGCACGTCGTGGGCGCGGCCATCGTGGAGCGCATGGGCTACGCGGTGGACTACATCAGCCGGAGCGATCCGCTGCCCCAGGGGAACCTCGGCGCGCGGTACGCGGGCGTGGTCACCATGCTGGCCAACCACGATCCCAAGCGGACGACGGCGTACCGCGCGTGGCTCCTGGACCGCGTGCGCGAGGGGATCCCGATCGCCCTGCTCTCGGACGTGGGGTTCGCGCCGGACGCCGAGTTCCTGCGGCAGCTCGGCCTCGCGCCGACAAACGGCGGGCCGTCCGTGAAGGTCGTCAGCGCCGCGCCGTGGGCGACGTTCGAGACCACACGCATCGAGATCGGGAAGCCGATCCCGGACATCCGCGCCGCGTCGCCCGACGTGGAGACCTTCCTCCGCCTCGAGGACAAGCGGGGGCAGGTCGGAGACGCCATCGTCATCGGCCCGTGGGGAGGTCTCGTGCAGGCGCCCTACCTCATCACCGGCGGCGACGGCGACACGCGCCGCTACGGGGCCGACCCGTGGACCTTCCTCGCGAAGGCGCTGAGGCTCACACCCGCGCCCGTGCTCGACGTGAGCACCGAGGGCGGCGTCCGCACGATGATCGCCCACGTCGACGGCGACGGCTTCCCGAGCCGCTCGGAGATCCCGGGCACGCCCTTCGCGGGCCAGGTCGTCTACGACAGCGTCTTCTCGCGCTTCAAGATCCCGACGACGGTCTCGGTCATCGAAGGCGAGGTCGGACCGACGGGACGCCACAAGGCCGACTCACCCGCGCTCGAGCGCATCGCGCAGGCCATCTTCCGGCTGCCCCACGTCGAGATCGCCTCGCACACCTACAGCCACCCGTTCGACTGGAGCCGCGCCGAGCGGTGGGAGCCGTTCGAGGGCAAGGTCGCGCACCTGCCCATCGAGGGGTACACCTTCGATCTCCGGCGCGACCTCGTGGGATCCGTCGAGTACATCAACAACCGGCTGGCGCCCCCCGGCAAGAAGACCAAGGTGTTCCTCTGGTCGGGGGATTGCTTGCCCAGCCGCGACGCCGTCGCGCTGACGGCCGCGACAGGGCTCTGGAACGTCAACGGCGGCGGCGCGACGCAGGCGGTCGACAACCCGTCGCTCACGCAGCTCCACCCCACGATGCTGCCGCTCGGGAAGGGCGCCATCCAGGTGTACGCGCCCGTCGAGAACGACAACATCTACACGCGCGACTGGCTCGGCCCGCACTACGGGTACCGGCGCGTGATGGAGACGCTGCAGCTCACCGAGTCGCCCCGAAGGCTCACGCCGCTCGCGATCTACTACCACTTCTTCAGCGCCACGAAGACGGCCGGCATCAAGGCGCTCGTGGACATCCACACGTGGGCGATGGCCCAGGAGACGCACCCGCTCTACCTCTCGGAGTACGCGGAGCGGGTGGTCGCCTTCGCGTCCGCCTCCATGTCGCGCCGCCTCGACGGGACGTGGGAGATCGTCGGCCTCGGCCCGGGCCGCACGCTGCGCGTGGATCCGGCGCTCGGGTACCCGGACATGGCGCGATCGAAGGGCGTCGCCGGCGTGCGGGACAGCGCGCCGGGGAGGTACGTGATCCTGACGGGGGACAAGGTCGAGGTGCTGTTCAGGCCGGAGAAGCCTTCGCGGCCCTACGTGGAGCGCACGAACGGACAGGTCGTGTCGTTCACGCACGAGGAGAAGAAGACGAAGCTCCGGATCCGGGGGAACATGCCGCTCGCGTTCTCCGTCGGGGGCGCAGCGGCCTGCACGCTCGTCGCGGCCGGACGCGCCGTGGCGGGGACGCCCAAGGACGGCGCGATCTCTTTCTCGCTCCGCGAGACCGATACGGGGGAGGCGTCGCTTGACTGTCGCTAGCCGCGGGCAGCTGCTGGGATCCTTCACGCTCCTCCTCTTCGCGGGGACCATCGGTGGAGCTTTGTACTTCCACCTCAGGAGCACGCCGGACTTCAACAAGCGCGGCCTCCAGATAGAGAGCAGGCAGCACGACACTGTGAACCAGCAGGACATCCGGCTCGAGAGCGCGCGCACGATGTTCGAGGCCGGCGATCTCGACGGAGCGGAGCTCCAGTTGCGCCCGCTCCTGGGCGTGGACGGCCCGATCGGCGTCGCAGCGCGCGACCTGATGGTGAACATCGCGACCACGCGCTTCCGCGCGAAGACGCGGGATCCGTCCGAGCTCCGGGGCGCGGTGTCGGTGGCCCTGGCCGCGGCGCTCCGCGATCCCCGCGATCCGGAGACCCTCGACCGCTACGCGAAGATCGCGCTCGAGATCGAGGCGCCGGACGTCGCAGGAAGGACGCTCGACCGCCTCGCCACGGACGATCCGAAGCAGGGGCCCGAGGGGCTCGCGGAGGCCGCGAAGTGGCACCGCGCGGCGGGCAACGAGGCCGAGGCGGCGCGCCTCTACGCCCAGGCTGCGAAGGAAACCCAGGACCGGGACAGGAAGAAGGCGCTCTGCCTCCTCGCCATCGACTCGGCCGGAGGCTCCAACGATCCCAGGAAGGCGCTCGCGCACGCGGACGCGTGCCTCGCGGAGTTCCCGAAGGACAAGGACGTCCTCGAGCGCACGGTGACCTTCGCCCTCGCTGCGGGCGACGCGAAGAAGGCTTGCCACGTCGGCGGCCGCTGGGTGCAGCTCTTCGGCTCGAGCGATCCGGACGCTGTGGCCAAGCAGATCTCGCGCGATCTCGGGTGCGGCGAGCCTGCGGCGGCGCTCGTCTGGTTGCACCGGCTCGCCAACCTCAAGCCCGGCGACAGGAGCGTGCACGCGCAGATCGCGCAGGTCGCGGAGTGGACGGGGGACGCACGGCTCACGCTGCGCGAATACAAGTGGCTCCTGAGGAACCACCTCGGCGACGACGACATCCACAAGCGTGCGCTCGCGCTCGGGCGCGCGATCTACGACATGCACTCGGTGCTGGAGATCCTCCTCATCCGCGCCCAGAACCGGAAGCTGAACGAGACCGAGGTGCTCGAGCTCTCGACCGCCTACGAGGACATCGGCGAGCCGGAGATGGCGGCGAAGGTGCTGCGTGATCACCTCCCCACGCCGGGCGGCTCGCAGCGCCTCCTCGAGCTCTTCGACGTACCCGGCCTGCCGAAGAAGCGAGACATCGATCTCGCCTTCGGGAACGACACGCAACACCGGTGGGCCCACATGGTCGCGGGCGTCGGTGACGCGGTGCCTCCCGACGTGGACGCCGGCGCGCCTCCCCCGGGCCAGGTCCTGAAGCCGGGCGCGGACGCGGGCGCCCCCAGGCCGGGCGCAGGCGGGGACGCGGGCGCCCCGAGACCCGGAGCCGCCGGCGATGGCGGTGCGCCTCCCGGAACGACCCCGGGAACCGGTCCCGGAACGACTCCAGGGACCGGGCCGGGCACCACCCCAGGAACGGGGCCGGGCACCACCCCAGGAACGGGGCCGGGCACCACCCCAGGAACGGGGCCGGGCCCCACCCCAGGAACGGGGCGGGGCGCCACCCCAGG
>SXNL01000347.1 GCA_005777185.1 Myxococcales bacterium | reverse complement strand
TTCATCTCCAGGAAGTAGAAGCTCCCATCCTCGGCCAGCAGGAACTCGAACGTGCCCGCCGACGAGTAGCCCACGGCCTTGGCGCCCCGCACCGCGATGGCCCCCATGCGATGGACGAGCTCACGCGACGCGGCGGGCGACGGCGTCTCCTCGACGACCTTCTGGGTCCGGCGCTGGATCGAGCAGTCACGCTCGAACACGTGCACGATGTTGCCTTCGCGGTCTCCGAGGACCTGGATCTCCACGTGCCGCGGACGCAGGATGGCCTTCTCGATGTAGACGGTGTCGTCGCCGAAGAACTTCCTCGCCTCGCTGCGCGCCCGCTCCCACGCGGAGGCCATGTCCGCCGCACGCTCCACGAGACGCATCCCCTTGCCGCCACCACCGGACGCCGCCTTCAGCATCACGGGGAAGCCGATCCGCGTCGCCGCGAGGGTGGCCTCCTCGGTGGTGTCGCAGGTCGCGCCCGGCACGATGGGCACGCCGGCCTCCGCCATGCGCGCGCGGGCCGCTGTCTTCGACCCCATCTGCCGCATCGCGCTCGCGGGCGGCCCGATGAACACGATGCCGGCGCGCTCGCAGGCCTCGGGGAGGAGAGGGTTCTCGCTGAGGAAACCGTACCCGGGGTGGATCGCGTCGCAGCCGGCGCGCTTCGCGACGTCGATCACCTTGTCGATGCGCAGGTAGCTCTCGTTCGCGGGCGCCGGGCCGAGCCGGTACGCCTCGTCGGCGTGCCGCACGTGCAGGCTCGCGCGGTCCGCGTCGGAGAAGACCGCCACGCCCCGGATCTGCATCTCGTGAAGCGTCCGCAGGACCCGGACCGCGATCTCGCCCCGGTTGGCGACGAGCACCTTCTTGAAGGGGGCCACGGCCCACCCTTACTGGAACGCCCAACGATGGACCAGAGTGGATCGGGCGAGGACCACCCCTCACAGATGCAGATCCAATGAATTCAATGGGTTGGCGAAAGTATGTAGATGTAGGTGAATGGCACACAAAGAGCAAGAAGGCGTGTCATGCGAACGCTGGCTTTCCTCTCCGCGCTCTCGATCGTGGGTCTGACCTCGCTCCTCGGCGGCTGCGCCGCGGAGGTTGGAGACGAGGCCGAGGGTGCCTCCGAGGACGCGCTCATCAACAAGTCCTCGGACCACTGGCTGTACGCCGGGCCGCTCCCCGCCCTGGAGGATCCGAACGTGACCGTGTCCCTGAAGGGACACACCGCGCACGTGATCGGGTACCTCCCGCGAGGCGCCTCTCTGCCGGATCTCCCGCACGTGAAGACCCGCCCCGAGGGCACCCGCACGCGGGTCGACATCGTGTACCCGATCGCGACCGCGCGGCCCGGCAAGTCCAACTCGCGGCCCGGCGTGTACTCGTTCTACCAGGCGACGCCGTACCGGCCCGACGGCACGGCGTGGACGCAGCAGGAGGGCGAGCACCACGTCACGTGGGGTGGCTTCCCCTTCCTCGCGTACAACCAGGGCATCGCGTTCCATGGTCCGATCACCGCCGAGCTCAACGGCTCGCGTGACGCGAGCGTCTGGTACCTGCGGCGCGGCGCCGTCTCGGGCGGCTGCAACCGGATGATGGGCGAGCACGTCGTCGAGATGGCGCACGTCCTCGGCCTGAACATGCGGAAGATCTACGTCGCGAATCGCGCCTACACGCCGACGACGCGCGCGAAGGTGACGACGATCGCCGACTACGACGTCCTCGACGGGAAGTACATCGACGTGGACTACGCCACGGACGTGGGGGTCACGCGGCCGGGCGTCGCCCACGGCCGCGACAAGGTCGTGATGTTCGGCTCGTGGGTCGCGACCGAGACGCCCGACGGCAAGGACCTGCCCAGGGACATGAAGTGGCAGGGCGGCGTGTCCGGCACCATGTACGACTTCGACCAGCACGCCATCCGGGATCGCGTCTGCTCGGTGCCGAAGGGCGACCTCGCCCGGGTGAAGGCGTGGACCGCTCGCCTGCCGGCGAACGAGGTGCCCCTCGGCTTCTGCGCGAAGAAGAAGTGCGCCCTCGACGCTCTCGTGGCGGGTGCCGATCCGGCGGCGCGCTGCCAGATCTGATCCCCGACGTTCTGGTACATTCCGGGAGCCTTGCCCAGCACGCCCGACAAGAACCTCGAGCTCGACTTCGGCGAGCCCGCCGTGCCCGCGCCTGGTCCGCGCGAGCCCGCCCCCGCGTCCGTGTCGTTCGAGGAGGCGTTCCCGGTCCCGACACCGCCGGTCGCCACGCCCGCGACGGCCGCTCCCGCGTCGGAGCCGCGCGTGTTCTCCGTCGCCGACCTCGGGCGCGCGATGTCGACCGCCATGGCACGCACGTTCGATGGCGACATCTGGGTCGAAGGCGAGCTCCAGCAGGCGAAGCAGGGCACCGGCGGGCACGTCTACCTCGGACTCAAGGATCCGAAGGAGCAGGCGCGCATCGACGTCACGATCTTCCGGCAGAACCTCACAGAGCGCGCGCGCGAGCTGCTCGAGCCGGGGACCCGGGTCAAGATCCGCGGGCGACCCAGCTTCTATGCGCCCCAGGGGCGGGTGCAGTTCGTGGGCAATCGCGTCGAGGCCACCGGCGAAGGGGCGCTCCTGCTCGCGCTCGAGCGCCTCAAGAAGAAGCTCGCCGCGGAGGGCCTCTTTGCGCGCGAGCGCAAGCGTGCGCTGCCGGGGGAGCCTCGGCGCATCGGCGTGGTCACCAGCCGGCAAGGGGCCGTGCTGCACGACATCTGCAAGGTCGCCTTCCGTCGGGGGGGCGCCCGGATCCTCCTCGCCAACGCGCAGGTCCAGGGAGCGGGGGCGGCCGAGTCCATCGTGCGGGCGATCGCGAGGCTGCGGCAGGTGGCCGACGTGGACGTGATCATCGTCGCGCGCGGGGGCGGCTCGACCGACGATCTCATGTGCTTCAACGACGAGCGCGTCGTCCGCGCGATCGCCGCGTGCGCTGTGCCGGTCGTGAGCGCCGTGGGGCACGAGGTCGACAACACGTTGACCGATCTCGTCGCCGACGTGCGCGCGTCGACGCCGTCCCAGGCCGCCGAGCTGGTGGTGCGCGAAGCGCTCGCGCAGCGGGTCGCGCTCGCGCAGCAGCGGGCTTCCCTCGGGCGCGCCATCGAGAGCGCGCTCCACCGGCGCCGCAACGCCCTGTCCGGCCACAGGCGGCGCGTGCAGGATCCGCGGGTGCTCCTGGCGGGCGCGCGCCAGCATCACGACGAGCTCGCCTCCCGCCTCGCCGGGGCGATGCACCGGTCCCACCGCGCGGCGCGGGCGCGCGTCGCCGGGGCGAG
>SXNL01000346.1 GCA_005777185.1 Myxococcales bacterium | reverse complement strand
CAACGCGTCGATCTCGCGCGCGGTCGGCTGCACGGAGGCCACGGTCCGCAAGTGGAAGGAGCGGTTCCGCTCACGGCCGAAGCTGGCGTCTTTGCAGGACGCCCGGCGTACAGGTCGGCCTCCATCGGTGCCGATGTTCGTCCGGCTCGAGCTCATCCAGCTCGCTCAGCACGAAGCGCGTCGCGCGCGCCAGCGCGGTCCGGAGCGTGTCGATCGTCCAGCACCGTGTCCCCCGCGGCCCGCGGTGCCAGGCAAAGCTGGTTCAATGCTCACCGCGATGGTGCTGAAGCTCGGCTCGTCTTCGTCGGGCTCGGGCTCGGGCTCGGGCGCGGGCTCGACGTGAGGAACATGAGGGGATGCCTCAGGGCGCGCTGTACTAGTTCCGCCCGCCAGTTCCGCCCAGGTCGGGCACGCCGACCGGCACCAGCGCCAGCGCGTCGATCTCCACGAGGCCGCCGAGCGCGCCCCTCGGCCTCTCCGCCGTCAGCGTGAGCGTGAAGGCCCCCGGGGACGTCACCTCGCCCGCGGGCACCCACTCGAAGACCACGTTGCTGTCCCAGAAGTCGCGGTGGCGTCTCGAGGTCGAGTCCATGGTCGCCACGCGGCGGCCGTCGACCTCCACGCCCATCACGCCCCGCGTCGTGCGGAACCGCTCGTGCAGGGTCCGCGCCAGCATCCAGATCTGGTAGCGGCCCGGCTTCGCCTCCACGCGGCGCCGCACGGAGATGGGGCGATCCTCCCGTGGATCGAAGTACATCACGATCCCGTTCATCGCGACGTGCTCGACCGAGGTGATCCCGTAGAACGCCTCGTACCCGCTGTCGTCGAGCACGTTCGAGAAGCTCTCCGCCTCGAGGAACTTCAGGCCGCGATCCACGTCGATCGCGGACACGAGCGTCCCGGCCGGGAGGTCGAGGCGGACGTGGCGCGGGACCCCGGGCACGTCCCCCTCGGCGCCGGGCGTCGTACACGACGCCGGCACGTCGAGCCACGCGCCCGGCCGACCCTCGAGCACGCACGAGGGCGCGCGGACGACGTCGCCGGCGCCCGGCTCGGACAGGGACACGCGCACGGTCTCGATCGCGCGGCTGGCCTCCCCGGCGAGCGTGACCTTCAGGCGGCTCGCGCCGGGCGGGAGGCCGATCTCCGCGGCGGGACGTGAGGGGTGCTCGAGCGCGCGCGCGGGGCGTCCGTCGACGACGCGTCGCGGGCCCCAGGCCCCGGCGAGGACGTGCGTCGGCATCGTGCGAGGGTCGTCCGTGTAGGCGCCCACGGACAGCCGCGAAGGATCGCTCGACTCCACGATGCCTCCCCGGACCCCGAAGCCGACGGCCGAGAGGTCCACGCTCCGGCTCCGGACCGCGAACGCCGCCATCACGGCGGCGAAGCCCGTCACGCCCAGCGCGTTCAGCACGCGCCCCACGCTGGCCGAGCGCAGCGCCCCCACGCGCGAGGCGCCGACGAGCACGAGCGCGAGGACCAGGCCCGCGAGGCTCAGGCGGTCCCCCGTGCGGCGCAGGTCGTCGATCTCCCAGACCATGCGCAGGCGGGACGACCGCCCCGCCGTCACGGCGCCGCGCGGGAGCGCGATCCGCACGAGCCCGTCGGCGCCGGCCCGCACGTCGAGCCGCCGCCCGTCGAGATCCGCGCGCCAGCCGGGCAGGTAGCCCACCTTCACGAGGAGATCGCGCGAACCCGCGTCCAGAGGGTCCAGGGTCGTGACGTCGAGATCGTACTCGTACCCGCCGCCCCTCCGGTACCGCTCGCCGATCACCTGCGCCGCGAGGCCGGGGGCCTCCGCGAGCGTCGGCTCGTACGACGTCGCCTCGAAGAGCACGAGATCGGGCGTCGTGACGACCGCCTTCCAGCGCGGATCGAGCGTGGCGGCACGGATGAACTGGGGCGATCCGGCGACGATGTACTTGACGTTGTAGAGGGGCGCCTCCTCCACCATCGGGAAGGGGTCGTACCAGAACAGCCCCTTCCGCTGCATGACCTGGCTGGCGACGTTGTTCTCGTAGATCCAGCCGCTCACCTCGTCGAAGCCGGTGAGCACCGGGATCATGTGGCGCGTGTAGTTGACGCTCGGCGGGTGCACCACCGCCTGGCCGAGGAACTCGCTGAACACGCGGCCGCGGCGGTCCCCTTTCTCGCGCATCCACGCGGCGACCTGGTCGACGCTGTTCAGGAACTGCGGGAACTCGGACGCCATCGACACCTTCGCGGCGCGCTGCCCGAGGACGATGAGGGCGGCGACGAGCGCGAGGCCGAGGAGCCCAACGTTGAACGGGTAGAACCGGACCTTGCTCGACGAGAAACGGTACGCGCCGTACCCGGCCAGGACCAGCCACGCGCAGATCGCCAGGGTGACGAAGCGGTACCAGAGGAGGCGATCGTAGGCCGGCAGGATGCGGATCCCGGACGACCACCACGGCCCGAGCGCGATCCAGAACGCGAGCACGAACGTGACGACCACGGAGCGCACTCCGTGGTTCTTCAGCCGGAAGGCCTCGAAGACCCCGGCGGCGCCGAGGACGATGGCGAGGATGCCGACGTTGTTGACCGCGATGAACGAGGGAAAGAACCCCGCGAAGTACGACGACAGGAGCGACCCGTCGAGGAACGAGCCCACCGTGTCCGCGGGTCGCCGGAGCCACGTGAACGCGGCGTCCTCCTTCGCCGCGAACGTCAGGCTCGGGTAGAGCCAGAACCCCGCGAGCAGCCCGCCGAGCCCGGCGACGACGCCGGCCTTGATCGCGTTGTGCCCGAGCCCCTTCCAGGCGGGGCCCACGACGAAGCCGAGGAGGGCGACGGCGAGCATGTACGCGGTGAGGAGGTGCGTGCAGACGGTGAGCGCGAACAGGAACCCGCCCAGCGCGAGCCAGGCGAGCGCGCGCGGCATCGGCGCGCGGACGGCCTCGCGGTACGCGGCGAGCGTCGCGATCATCATCGGCACGCCGAACGCCGGGTTGAGCATCCCGTTCTTGAAGTAGAACTCCAGCCCGAAGAGCTCGGAGGTGAAGAGGCCGAGCGAGATGGCGACGAACTTCGGGAGGTCGGTGCGCTCGTCCTCGAACGTGCGCGCGAGCCAGAAGCCGGAGAGGGGCACCGCGAGGTACGCGAGCACCGCGCACAGCTTGAGGGCGGCGAGGGCCGAGACATGGAGCACGACCGAGGTGACGCCGGAGAGCACGTACACGCCGGGCGGCGTGTTGTAGAGGAGGAAGGGCACGCCGACGTTGAACCGCGGGCTGTACCCGAGGAACGAGCCCGTGTGGGGGTAGACGTCCTCGAGCAGGTGGCGGAGGTACGCGTAGTGGCAGACCGAGTCGTTGTCGGCCCAGATGCCGTCGCGGAACGTGCGCCGCGCGAGGAGCACGTGCACGAAGCAGAGGAGGAGCAGGAACAGCGGATCCTTCCGCCACACGTGGACGGCGGCCGTGCGGATCGCGCGCAGCGCCTGCCTGGCGCGAGCCTCGGCGACGTGGCTCAGGTGCTCGAGGCGTTCGCCCGGGGTCATCGGCGTGCGCGGCGGTGTTTAACACGGGGGCCAGGGGGGCGTACGGGTTTTCGAGGCGCGGCGGCCGGCGCGTGTCCTCCCTTTCGAGCGAGACCGCGTCGCGCGCAGGCGAGGCCTCCGCGGCCTTCGCCACCCCCCCGGGAGCTTCGTCATCCGCCGAAAGGTCGACTTCAGCGGCGAAAACGCCCACTTCATCGTCCGCGGGGGCTTCCGCAGCCGCGTCCCACGCGATTCCATCCGCGTTTTCGGCGATCTCAGCCGCCGTGGAGCCTTCGCGGCCGATGACGAAGGCTTCGCGGCGGATGACGAAGGCTTCGCGGCCGATGACATGGGCGATCTCGCGGGTGCTGAAGCCCTCCGCGCCGATGAAGTCGCCTCGACGAGCGATGCCATCGGCCTCGAGACCGCCGACATCGGCTTTCGCGGCCGTTGCGAGCACCGATCCCGCGGCTGCGGTGGCGTGGAGCGATCTCCTCGACGACCCGACGCACCCCGCCTAGCACCCATGCCGTTCGGTTGGGCGCGATCCAGCGCAAGAGAAGGGGTGCCCCCACTCGCCGCGCTACGCGCGTCGGTCTCCCCCAAATCGCGCGCTACGCGCGCTCAGGGGGAGACGAAGAGGTTCCGGGATGCCAGGGAGGTGCGCGCGTGCTCCGCGCAGACCTCACCCTCCCCGCCTCCCTCTCCCTCAAGGGAGAGGGAGGTGCGCGCGTGCTCCGCGCAGACCTCACCCTCCCCGCCTCCCTCTCCCTGAAGGGAGAGGGAGGAGCGCGGGCACGGATCGGTCTCAGGAAGGACCCTCTCGTCGAGCCTGAGGACCCGCTCCACGGTCGGCCAGTCCCGGAGGTGCACGGTGAAGCTCGTGCGCGTCCAGTCCCACTCGCCGATCGAACCGCGGAGCTCGCCGCTCGGCTCGTCCAGGATGAAGAGCGACGCGGCCGTCGCGCCCAGCACGTCCCTGGTGCGGCCCACGACACTCGCCACGGCGCTCTGCGGGTCCACGTTGCCGAGCAGGTCGTCGAAGAGCGACTGCATCAAGGAGGCGCGCTCGCGCGCGAGCACCGGCTCCGTCACGTCCTCCACCAGCACCAGGAGCGCCTGGTCCGCGCCGTCCACGACGCGGTGGTACGTCGTCGTCACGTAGGCCGGGGGGTTCCAGTGCGAGGAGACGCGCCGCGAGGGGATCTCGCGCAGCGTCGCAGGTCGGCCTGTACGCGACACCTCTTCCAGGACCTCCGGCGGCGCACAGGCCGGCGACCACGCGCTCGTGATGGAGCCCCCGAGCGAAGCCTGGCCGGCCGCGAGCGCCTGGTAACGGGCGTTCATCATGACGTGCTGGTGCGCTGGGCCGCGGACGAGCGCGACGCCGAGCCGCTCGGCGTTCATGATGGCCTGCAGCATCGCGCGCGCGAGGCCATCCGCGACGAGCGGGTGCGATGGGACGCCGTCCTCGTCGAACTGCGCGGCCGTCTGGGCCTGAGCTTCCATGTTTCCTCCACCCCCGATGCTCGACGTCGGCATCGCGCGGACCTGCGACGTCACGTTCCCGTCACGCGGGGCGCGCGGAGGCACGGGGCTTGCGCGCCCGCCTTGCATTCTCCGGGCACACGGCTACGGTCCCGGCCCCTGGCGCACGCTCGACGTGAGGCCCGGGCCGAGGCCCCCACGACGCAAGACGATCCAGCACGCCCGCGCGACGCCATCCGCAGGATCGCCATGCTCGGCGGCCACGTGCCGCGGCAGTGCGGCATCGCGACGTTCACCGCCGACGTGAGCGCCGCGGTCGCGAGCGTGCGCGAGGACATCGACTGCTTCGTCGTCGCGATGAACGATCCGGGCCGCCGTCACGCGTACCCGCCGAGCGTCCGCTTCGAGATCGCCGAGAACGATCTCGCGT
>SXNL01000345.1 GCA_005777185.1 Myxococcales bacterium | reverse complement strand
GCAGAAGGAGGGCAAGAAACGCACGAAGCAGGAGGGGTCGGTCGAGATCCCGCAGCAGGCGTTCCTGGCCATCCTCAAGATCGACAGCTGATCCGCTCCTCGGAGCCCCGTCGCCGGGCGCGACGCGTCGCCGGCCCGACAGACCGACGAGTCGCCCGCGAGGGCGCACACGCCGCTCGCCTCGCGGCGAGACGCGAGGCGCACGAACCTTGGCCGTCGTCCGCCGCTTGCGGATAGGCTGGAGATCCGGGCGTTTGCCCGCGTCAAGGGACCGATGAGACGGGTAGCGAAGAAGAAGTCGCGGAGGATAAAGCCCCGGAGCACGCTGGATCCGACGAAGCTGGCGCTCGCGGCGCTCGATCGCATCCGCGCCGTGCTCGACAAGGCCGGTCACGCGGACCGGATGGCCGAGCCCCTCAAGGCACGGGAGATCGCGGCCCGACGCAGCCTCTTCGGCGAGCAACACCTGCCGCCTAGCTACCTCGCCGCGATGCGCGAGGCTGGATCCATCGGAGACCCCGAAGATCTCCTCACCGCGGGCGAGATGGCGACGCGGGCGGCGCAGCTCGCGGCGCAGCTCATGATCGACCCCGACGCCTACGTCCCGTTCTGCGTCGCGCGCGAGCAGCTCTTCTGCTTCGCCCGCGCCGGCCGGCCGCGGGACGGCGAGATGCCGGTCGTCGAGCTCGAAGACGGCAAGATGGTCCCCGCCGCCCACAACTTCGGCGAATGGCTCGACGCCGTCGCCGACGCGCGCGAGGCCGTCGTCGCGAACGCCGGGAGCGTCCCGGCCCGTCTCAAGCGGCTGCTGCTCGAGCTCGGATTCCGCTTTGATTACCCGGTGATAGGCCGCCTCGAGACGGCCGACACCGACGCGATCCTGGAGCTCGTGGGCCCCACGACCGCGCGCGAGATCCGGGGCGACCGCGACCGCCTGTTCGACTCGAGCGGGAAGGCGTCGATGACGATCAACGTCGACGAGTTCACGCTCGCGGTCTCTCTGCGCACGGGGATCTTCCTGTTCGAGGCCGACGACGTCTTCCGCTGGCTCCGGTACTTCCGGGACGAGAACTTCTTCGGCGAGGACCAGCTCAAGGAGCCCTCGCACCCCGACCAGGTCCGCGATCTCCGGCGCGCGCCGCGCGAGCCGCCGATCATCCTGCGAGGGGAGATGGAGATGCCGTCCCTTGCGGCGCGGCGCTACCAGTTCCGCGCCGCGAGCGGTGAGGCCGCGAACGACTACTACCTCCTCGGTCGCACCAGCTCCCGGAGCGAGCACGCGCCGAGCGTCCTCGTGCGGGTCGTCAACGGGCAGGTCGCCACGGCCCACGCGCTCGACGAACCCCTGAACGAGCTCTACGTGCCCGAGACGGGCGCGATCTGGGGGCTCTCCCAGACCTGCGCCGTCTCCTTCGACGGGACGCGCGCGCGATCGTACCCCCTCGTCCGCCCGACGCCGGGGCGCGCCTGGTGGTACGGGATCGGTGGCCTCGGCGACCGCGTGATCGTGTGGGGGGCCGGCGCGCTGCTCGAGTTCGATGGCCGGGGTTTCGTGCCCTTCCGCCCCGACGCGGGCCTCGACGACGGCGAGCACATCGTCGCCACGAGCGTCCACGACGGGCGCCTCTCCATGCTCGTGTGCGGCGACGAGATGGGCGCCATCGCGACCTTCGATGGGCGGCGCTGGACGGCGATCGACGAGGCCCACGTGATGGAGGGCCAGCTCGTCGGCATGGACGGGTGGCGCGGCACCAACCTGGTGCTGTCGCGCGTCGGCGGCGTCTTCCGCGTGGAGCAGGGGTCGGCGCCGCGGGCGGTCGTCCTCGACCGGCGCGCCCAGGCCTTCGTGAGCGAGGCCGGCGCGCGGCGAGGCGTCGTCGGTCTCGCCGCGTACGACGGGGGCATGCTGGTCGGGAGCGAGGGCGGGGTCATCGAGGTGCCCGATCGCGGCGGGCCGAACGGGGATCCCCTCTTCCACGCGGCGCAGGGCTGCATCGATCCGGCACGGCTCTGTCGCGTGGGGACGGACGCAGCGGATCCGGCCATCGTGTGCGTCGTCGGCCCGCACGTCTGGACGTGGCACCGAGGGCGGTTCTCGGTGCTCGACCTGCGCGCCTACTGACGGTACTGTGCCGGCGCCGGGCCGGGCCCGGGACCATCGGGAGGATGCACACATGTCGATGACGGAGACGGAAGCGCTGGCGAGCCTGAGGATCCTGGTGAAGGTCGCGCAGGTCGACGGGACGATCCACGAGGAGGAGCGGCGCGCGCTCACCGAGGCGCTCCACGATCTCAAGCTCCCCGGGACGCTCGACTCGCTCCTCTCCGAGGACATCGACCTCGACCAGCAGGTGCGCCTGCTCGGGAGCGTGGCCGCGCGCGACGAGGCCTACAAGAGCGCCTACGCGATGGCGTACGCCGACGGGGCGTGCACGCCGGAGGAGGAGGCGATGCTGCTGTCGCTCGCCGAGAAGCTCCACGTGTCCTCGGATCAGCGCGGCCTCCTCGGGCGCCTCTTCCAGGAGGGCAAGGACACGGTCCTCCCCAGCAACATCGCGGCCGTCGAGGATCCGGTCCTTCGCGACCGCGAGGTCTCGGAGGACGTGCTCAAGTACTCGGTGCTGTCGGCGGTCCTCGGCGCGTTCCCCATCCCGGGGCTCGCCATCGCCACGGATCTCGCGGTCATCGCCCTGCAGGTGAAGATGATCCGCGACGTCGGGCAGTACTGGGGGCACACCATCGACAAAAAGGCGGCGCGCTCGATGCTCTACGGGCTCGGCCTCGGGACGGGCGCGCGCCTCGCGGTCAACAACCTCGCGAAGCTCTTCCCGGGCTGGGGCAGCGCGGTGGGCGCCGCGACCAGCTTTGCCTCGACGTACGCGCTCGGGCGCGTGATGAACAAGTGGTTCGCCGACGGCGCGAAGACCGACATCACCTCGCTCAAGACCGACTTCAGCGCGGCCCAGAAGGAGGGCAAGGCGGCCTACGCGGAGAACAAGGCGAAGGTGGACGAGGTCGGCGCGCGCAACAAGGCCGCCGTCGAGGCGCTGACGCAGGACCTCCGGGACGGCAAGATCTCCCAGGAAGACTACGAGCGGAAGGTGGCCGCGCTCTAGCGGGGCCCGATGTCGAGCCGCATCGAGCGCGCCGTACGCAAGGTGAACGAGGCCGCCCCCGGCAGGGCCGGCGGTGTTCCACAGTGGCAACTCTCCGCCGAGATCCCCTTCGGGGGATCCCACGTCGCGCGCCTCAGGCTCGACAACGGGCTCACGCTGTTGCTCCTGGTCGACCGCAGCGCCCCGGTGGTCGCGTATTACACGTGGTTCCGCGTCGGCTCGCGCCACGAGAGGCCGGGCAAGACGGGCCTCGCGCACCTCTTCGAGCACCTGATGTTCAACGAGACGGAGGACCTCGCGGCCGGCGAGTTCGACCGCAAGCTGGAGGAGAGCGGCGCGGAGACGAACGCCGCGACCTGGCTCGACTGGACCTTCTACCACGAGGCGCTGCCGAAAGACCGCCTCGGCCTCGCGATCCGCCTCGAGAGCTCGCGCATGTCGCGCCTCGTCCTCCGTGAGCCGCAGGTGGCGAGCGAGAAGGAGGTCGTGGCGAACGAGCGGCGTTACCGCGTCGAGGACGACGTCGACGGCGCAGCGAGCGAGCTCCTGTACCGCACGGCCTTCACCGTCCACCCCTACCACTGGCCCACGATCGGGTGGATGGACGACATCGCCGGCTTCACGCCGGAGGACTGCGAGGCGTTCTACCGGACGTACTACGCGCCGAACAACGCGATCCTCGTCGTGGTCGGCGACGTCGACGAGGCCGACGTGCTGCGCAAGGTCGGCGCGGCGTACGGAGGCATCCCCGCCGCCACGATCCCGGAGGAGGACACGCGACCCGAGCCCGCCCAGACCGAGGATCGGCAGGCTACGCTCGTCAAGCCCACCGCCTCGGAGCGCGTATCCATCGCGTGGCACGGGCCGGCGCTCGGCGACGCGGATCACCCGGCGCTCACGGTCCTCAACGAGATCCTCATGGGGGGACGGGCGTCGCGACTCTACCGGTCGTTCGTCGTCGAGCGCGAGCTCGTGACGGATCTCCGCGGTTGGCCGTCCACCTTCCGCGACCCGGGCATCTACGAGATCGGCTTCACCGCGCGCCCGGGCAAGACGAAGGACGACATCTTGCCGCTGCTCGACGAGGCGCTCGCACGCGCCCGGGAGGAGCTCGTCACGGACGAGGAGCTCGCGCGGGCCAAGGCCAGGCTCGAGCTCGGCCTCCTCGGCTCGCTCGACACCGCCGCGGGCAAGGCTGAGCAGATCGGGTTCAACGAGATCGTCCTCGGCGATCCCGCGGCAGGCTTCCGGCGCCTCGAGGTCTACCGGAGGATCACCCGCGGCGAGATCCGCACGGCCGCGCGCAGGTACCTGTCGCGGCCTCGCACCGTCGTGCACGTGATCCCGGAGCGGGGGGGCGCGTGACCGCGCGCCTCGACGTCCTCGGCGCGCCGTGCTTCGTGGAGGCCGCGCACGCCATCCCGCTCGTCGGCGTCGTCGTCTCCATCCGCACCGGCTCCCAGCACGATCCCGAGGGGATGGACGGGCTCGCCCGTGTGATGCTGCGGATGCTCCGGCGCGGATGCGCGGGCTACGACGCCCAGCGCCTCGAGGAGAGGATCGACGTCCTCGGCAGCGAGCTCGGGATGGTGGCGAGCGCCTCGACGTTGACCTTGCACGGCCGCGTCATCAAGCCCAACGCGGCGGCGTTCTGCGATCTCCTCGCCTCGATGCTGGGCGCTCCCACGTTCACGGACGAGGAGGTCGGCCGGCTCCTCCGCGAGACGGCGGCGGAGCTCACCGAGGCGCGGGACTCCGATCCTGCCCTGGCGCACATCGCGTTCCGGCGGGCCGTGTTCGGCGGCGAGCACCCCTTCGGGCGCGGATCGTCGGGCCGCATCTCCACGGTCGCGCGGATCGACGCCGACGCGGTGCGCGCCTTTCACCGCGCGCACGTCCTGAGGTCGAACGTCGTCCTGGGGTTCTCGGGAGACGTGACCGAGGCGGAGGCCGGCGCCCTCTCCCACCGCATCCTGGGCGCCCTGGCCGACGGCCCACACCCCCCGGACGCGATCCTTCCACCCCCCGTCGCCCGCGGGCGGCGGCTCGTGTTCGTCGACAAGCCCGCGCGGACCCAGACGCAGATCCTGTGCGGCGGGCTGGGCACGCACCCGCACGACCCCGACCACGTCGCGCTCGCGGCGGGGACGGCGATCTTCGGCGGGACGTTCACCTCGCGGCTCATGAAGGAGGTGCGCTCGAAGCGCGGCTGGTCGTACGGCGCGAGCGCGCGCGTCGCGATCGAGCGCGCCCGGCACGCCTTCACCATGGGCACGTTCCCGGCGGCCACCGACGCAGCCGCGTGCCTGGCGCTCGAGATCGATCTCCTGGAGCGCTGGGTCCGGGGCGGCGTGACCCCGCGGGAGGTCGCCTTCATCAAGAAGTTCCTGACGCGCTCTCACGCGTTCGACGTCGACACGCCCTCCAAGCGGCTGCACGAGGCGCTCGACGTGGAGCTCCTCCACCTGCCGGCGACGTACCACTCCGGGTACCTCGATCACGTGCGCGGCATCACGAAGGACGCGGTCGATCAGGCGGTCACGACGAGGATCTCCACCGACGATCTCACGATCGTCGTCGTCGGCACGGCCCGGGACATCCTCGACGCGGTGAAGGCCGCGGTGCCGGCGCTCGCCTCCACCGAGGTGCTCCCCTTCGACCGGGACTGAGCGCATGGCGACGGTGTTCGTGTCCACCCAGCTCCCCGGCACGGGCGTGGCCGAGCTGGCCCGCGAGCACCAGGTCATCCTGGGCGACGGCCTCCTCGCGGCGTCGCTCCCGGGGGACGTGGCCGCGCTGATCACGGTGCTCACCGATCGCGTGGACGCGGCGGTCCTGGAGCGGCTCCCCGCCCTGCGCGTGGTCGCGAACGTCGCCGTCGGGTACGACAACGTCGACGTGGCGGCGTGCGCCGCGCGGGGCGTGGTCGTGACGAACACGCCGCACGTCCTCACCGAGTCCACGGCCGACTTCACGTTCGGCCTCCTCCTCGCCGCGGCGCGGCGCATCGCGGAGGGCGACCGGATCGTGCGCGCCGGCCGCTTCACGGGGTGGACCCCCACGTACATGCTCGGGACGCGCGTGTCGGGCATGACGCTGGGGATCGTCGGGCTCGGGCGCATCGGACAGGCCGTCGCCCGGCGTGCGCGGGGCTTCGGTATGCGTGTCGTTTACACGCAACGCACGCGGGCGCCCGAGGCCGTGGAGCGCGCCCTCTGCGCGACGTACGCGGGGTGGCCAGACCTCCTCGCGCTCGCCGACGCGGTGACGCTACACTGCCCGCTCACGCCCGCGACGCAGCACCTCATCGACCGCCGCGCGCTCGCTGCGATGAAGCCGGGGGCGATCCTGATCTACACGGCGCGCGGAGGCTGCGTGGACGAGGGCGCCCTCGCGGAGGCGCTCGAGCGCGGTCCTCTCGCCGCGTGCGGGCTCGACGTCTACGAGCGCGAGCCCGCGGAGCACCCCCGGCTCCTCGCCTGCGGTCGCGCCGTCCTCGCGCCGCACCTCGGCAGCGCCGACACACCGACGCGCGAGGCCATGACGGCGCTCGCGGTCGCGAACGTGGCCGCGGTGCTCGCGGGCGAGGCCCCGCTCTCGCCGGTCACGAAGTAGGGGCGACCGGGCGCTTCGCGAAGGCCTCGGCGAACCGGGTGTCGTACGCGCCGCTCACGTACTCCTCGCTGGCGAGGACCTCGCGGAGGAAGGCGAGGTTCGTGACGCAGGGGGCGATCGTCGTGGCCGCGAGGGCGCGATCCAGCTCGCCGATGGCCGCCGCACGGTCCTCGCCCCACGCGACCACCTTCGCGATCATGGGGTCGTAGAACGGGGTGACCTTGGAGCCCGCGGCGACGGCGGACTCGATCCGGAGGCGCGACGTCTGCGACTCGACGCCGCCTGGCCAGGAGAGCGCGTCGACGTTCCCAGGCTTGGGGATGAAGCCCTTCCTGGGATCCTCCGCGTAGACGCGGGCCTCGATCGCGTGCCCGCGCGGGCGGATCGCGGAGAGATCGGGGAGGACCTCGCCCTCGGCGACCTTGATCTGGAGCTCGACGAGGTCGAGCCCTGTCACCATCTCGGTCACGACGTGCTCGACCTGCAGGCGCGCGTTGACCTCGAGGAAGAAGAGGTTGCCCGCCTCGTCCGCGATGAACTCGCACGTGCCCGCCCCCACGTAGCCGACCTGTCGCACCACGCGGACGGCCGCCTCGAAGAGCGCGCGGCGCCTCGCCTCCCCGGCCTCGCCCGCGAAGAACGCCGCGGGGGACGGCGTCTCCTCGAGGATCTTCTGGTGACGGCGCTGCACGCTGCACTCGCGCTCGCCGAGCGCGTACGTGTTGCCGTGCGAATCGGCCATGATCTGCACCTCGATGTGCCGGGGCCTCGAGACGTACCGCTCGAGGTAGACGCGCGGATCGGCGAACGACGCCCTCCCGCGGTCGGAGCACGATCGGAGCGCGCGATCGAGCCCCGCGGGCTCGGCCACGACCTGCATCCCGATGCCGCCGCCGCCGGAGACCGCCTTGACCACGACCGGGAACCCGATCGTGACCGCAACGGAGCGCGCGTGCGAGAGCCCCTCCTCGGAGTCGATCGCGATCGGCTCGTCGGTGCCCGGGACGGGGCTCGTGCCGGCCGCGAGCGCGACGTGCCGCGCCTTCATCTTGTCGCCGAACGCGTCGAGGACCTGTGGCGGCGGGCCGATGAAGACCTTCCCGCGGTCCATCACCGCGCGACAGAACGCGCTGTTCTCGCTGAGGACGCCATAGCCGGGGTGCACGGCGTCGGCGCCCGTGGCGACGAGGGCCCCCAGCACGCGGCCCACGTCGAGGTACGACTCGCGCGCCGGGGCGGGACCGATCGCCACGGCCTCGTCGGCCTCGCGCACGAACGGGGCCCCCGCGTCGGCCTCCGAGTACACCGCCACGGTGCGCACGCCCAGACGTCTGCACGTACGCATCACGCGGCGGGCGATCTCTCCCCGGTTGGCCACGAGGATCTTCTCGATCTTCATGGGCCCGGGTCATAGCCAAGCTACCGGCGCAAGTCGACCCCAACCGCCTGCTCGAGGCGGAACACGGCGGCCCAGTACGCCGCGAGGTTCTCGAGGTAGTCCTGGCTCACGGCGATGAACGTCCGCTGGGCGTCGAGGTAGTCGATCAGCGGCGCGGCGCCGCTGTTGAACTGTAGCTCGGTCACGTCGCGCGCGCGGCGCGCCCGCTCGAGGAGGGCCTGCTCGTACCGCTCGACGACCCGTCGCTGCGTGGTGAAGCGCGCGAACGCGGCCTCGACCTCGGCCTCGATCGCGAGGCGCGTCCGATCGTGCGCGATCTGCTGCGTCCTGCGATCGGCCTCCGCCCGCGCGATCTCCCCCTGGTTCTGGTAGAGCAGCGGGATCGGCGCCGTCAGTCCGAGCGCGACGGTCGCGGGGTTGGCGGCGGCCTGTCCCGTCCCCTGCTGCTGGTACATCAGCTGCAGCGCGATGTCGGGGAAGCGCTGCCGCTTCGCGAGGTCGATCTCCGCCTCCGCGCGGCCGATCTCGGCGCGCGCGACCCGGACGTCGGGCCGGCGCTCGAGGGCCTCCTTCCGGAGGGCCTGGGGCGTCGCGCCCTCGAGCTTGGCGGGCACGGAGTAGGCGAGCGCGCCCCGGTCGACGTCGGCGTGGAAGCCCGACCGCTGGCCCATCAGGAACGCGAGCTGGATCTCGCGCTCGGCCATGTCGCGCGCGGCCCGATCGACCCCCTGATCCGCGCCGAGCTTCGCCGTCTCGACCCGCGCGAGCTGGCCCTCGTCGATGACCTTCGGGAAGCGCAGCCGGTTGATCTCCAGCGCGCGCTGCGCCGACGCCTGCGCGTCACGCGCGAGATCGAGCGCCGCCTTCGCGGCCGCGAGGTCGACCCACGCGAGCTTGACCTGCGTGGCGACGAGGCGCCTCACGTCCTCCTTCGCCGACCGCGCCGACGCGAGGGCCGCCCGCGCCGCATCGAGGCGGAGCCCGCGCTTCCCGGAGAGGACGTCCGTGACGAGCGCCTGATCCGAGACCTGACCCGAGACGAAGACCTGCACCGGATCGTACGCGAACGAGCGGCCCGCGCCGATGCCGATCGCCGGGTTGATCAAGGCGCCCGCGCTCGTCTCGCGCGCCTCCGCCCCCTGCACGGCGGCCTCGGCCAGGAGGACGTCGAAGCCCTGGCGATCGAACGTGGCGAGCGCGGCTTCGAGCGAGAGCGGCGGCGCGGAGGGAGCCGGCGGTCGCGGCGCCTCGGGCGCCTGCCCCGCCGCGTCGGCGCCCAGGAGCGCGAGGATCGAGACCAGGCGAATCATGAGGCGGAGGCGCGGCATCGCGCCCGGATCTACCACCTCTCGGTCAGAACGTACCCTGTACCTGCGCCCCCCATCCGCCGGGCACCATAGCGGCGCCGAGCTCCACGTCGAAGCGCTTGGGCTTGGGGGGGGGTTCCGTGGTGCGCGGGCCGCGGGGCGCCACGAACTGGACGCCCGGTTTGTCGAACACGTAGAACCCCGCGCCCGCGAGGGCGATGCCCGTCCCGACGGAGGCCGTGACGATCGCGGCGTTGCGCCACGCGTCGCGGGCGTTCGCCGCGCTCCCGTAGCGCGCCAGCTCGTCCTGCGTGAGGTTGCGCCTGGACTGGGCGTCGAGGAGATCCTTGGCCTTGCCCTCCTGCCGGAGCGAGACGAGGGTGGCCACCCCCGAGAACAAGAGCGCCGTCGCGCCCGTCCCGAGGAGGACCCACGACGCCGTCCGCTGACCGCTGCGCTCGAAGACCGCCCTCACGGTCGTGGGCTTGCCGCGCTCGACCATCACCTCGTGGCTGAACAGCTTCGCGCCGTTCGAGGCCACCGAGACGACGTGGAGCCCCGCGGGAACGTCGAGCGGACGGCCGAGCGGCGTGTTCGCGACGTACCGCCCGTCGATGAAGACCTCGCCCGAGCGCACCGTCTCGATGGAGACCTGGCCAGGCCTCTCCTGCATCGGCACCTCCAGCGTGGTCCGCTGCCCGGCCTCGCCGAGGATGTCCTGGTCGACGTCGAAGTACCCGTCCGCGACGACGCGCACGTGGTGGCGGCCTGGCTCGAGCTCACCGATGAACGGCGCGTCCTGGAGCGGGCCGCGATCGATCGCGACCTTGGCGCCGGACTCCACCGCGACGTAGATGGTGATGCGCGCCTTCTTCGAGGCCTCGGGCGTCGTCGAAGCGGTCACGGGCGCGACCGGGCCCTTGTCCTGGAGCTTGTCGTACGCCGGCATGAGCTCCTGCAAGGCGTCCGTCGCGTCCGCCGTGCGCGTCCCCTTCTCGGCGAGGTACTGCTGGTAGTGCTGCACCGCGCGCCTGAGCGGCTCGGCCGCGCGGTTGGTCGCGTAGTACTGCTTGCGCTCGGCCTGCGCGAGGGAGAAGAGGATCGGCGTGCGCACCTTCGCGTTGCCCGGCGGCACGAGGTTGTACGCCTCCTCGAACGCCGTGATCGCCTCGGCGTACTTGCCCGCGGAGTAGGCCTGCGCGCCGGCGTTGAACTGGATCTTGGCCTGATCCATGGGGTCCGCGGCGAGGGCGGGGACCGCAGCCAGGAGGAGCGCGGCGGCGACGGGGATCGCGAGGAAGGTGGGGCTCCTGTGTCTCATGGCCGCTTCGCTTCTCCCTTGAAGAGCTTCACAGACGCCGTGTCGACGACGGCGATGTCGTCCACGCCGTCGCCGGTGAAGTCGGCGCTGACGAGATCTCGCACCTGTCCGAGCCCGCTGAGCTCGAGCGAGGTGAGCCGCGCCGTGCTCGTCGCCGGGTTTATATGTGCATTATACATACAATGAACGCGCTTGTCGCGCGGCGCGCCCTTGGGCGCGTACGTGGTCGCCACGAACAGCCCCGTTCCGCTCCCCGGCCCCGGGCTCCCGACGACCGCGACGGCGCCGAGGTTCTTGCAGGCGGCCTTATTGGCGACAGGAACGTCGAGCTTGATCTCCACCGGCGGTGCGTAGCCGCCCTGTCCATCTCCGTAGAGGACGAACAGCTTCCCCGTCGGCGCCTCGTCGGGCCCGGGCGTCCGCAGGCCCGTCGACACGACGAGGTCGAGGTTCTTGTCGCGATTGACGTCCCACACGAGGATCTTCGGACTCCCGCTGTCCGGGATGGCTCCGTCGCCCGGTGAGACGCCGATCCTCGCGAGGACGGCCTGCGCGACCGTCGCGGAGCCCGGCGCGGACGCGCCGCCGCCCACGCGAGGGACGTGCCGGGTCAGCACGAGGTTCTGGAAGGTGCCCGTGTCCCCCTTCCCCGCCGCAGACGCCGTGATCGCCTCGACGAGGCCGTCCTTTCCCGTGGCCGTCGTGACCCAGCGGATGTTCTCGAAATCCGGGTCGATGGCGCCCTGGGTGGGGACGCACACGGGGGCGTCCATCTGGGCCGAGGCCTGTGCGCCTGCGGCGAGGCGCCCCGGGACCACCCAGTTCGTCGGGCGGTCGCTCGCCTTCGTGACCGCGAACAGGTCCACCCGGTCGGTCGCGCGCATGTTGCCGGCGGCGGTGAAGAGCGCCTTGGTCTTCTCCTTCGCCTTGGTCTTCTCCTTGCTGGGGCACGCCGTGTCGTCGAGACCCACGGTCACGAGCGGGAAGCGGTCGCCCGTGCCGAGGATGACCGAGAACTCCGTCCTCCGCTCGGACGGCTTCGTGGCGTCGGCGCCGTTCGACACCGCCGCCATCCCCTGAAAACCACCGAAGTCGAGCGCGACGAGCTGAACGAAGCCGCGGACCGTTGCGACACGAGCCGGAGCTTCGGGCCGACCCTGCCGCCGTCCGTAGGCGATCGAGATGGTCACCTCGTCGGTCGTTCCGGTGTCCGTGGCGATCCCGAGGTCGAGCACGTTGTCGCTGTCGAAGTCGCCCAGCGCGAGGGCCCTCAGCGAGGTCGTCGGGATGGTGGAGCGAGCAAACTCCTGCGTGACCGAAGGCGGCCCGCCGGCGAAGAAGTCCACGTTCGGCGAGCCCACCGTGCCCGCGATCACATCGAGGTAGCCGTCCCCGTTGAGGTCTCCGACGGCGCCCACCGACCAGGGGGTCCCGCGATTGTCGGACGTGCGAAGGAAGGCGAGCACCTTCGGCTGGCCCTTCTTGCCCGCGCCCACGCCTCGATACAGGCCGTCGCTGGCGACGAGGTCGGGGACGCCGTCGCGATCGAAGTCGCCCACGCCGAGGACCTCGACCTCCAGGAAGCCCGCGTCCACGACGTCCCCGGACGCCCCGTCCAGCTCGGCGCGCTTGAACGGCCGGGGCTCGGCCAGGAAATCCGGGGGAGTCGCGAGCGTGTACTGGGCGCGAGGCGTGGCGCCCAGCGCTCCCTTTACGATCACATCCTCCCGGCCGTCCGCGTCCATGTCGGCGAAGAAGACGACCTGCGACAGCCCGCGCTGCGCGGGCCGGAACTTGATGTCGGGCAGCAGGTGGATCTCCAGGCCCGATCCGAGCGCGGCGGTGCTCCATTCCGCGAACACGTCGTCCTTGTGGCGCCGGCACATCGTCGCGAGACGGACCACGTTCTCCGCGAGCAGCGGGGCGGCCACCTCACCGCACGACGACGCGAAGTCCCCGAAGCGGTCGGCCGCCGAGAAGAGCCGTCCCGTCTCGGGGAAACCCGCCAGTACGTCCGTGAGTCGCTTCGTCGAGGGGCCCGGCGCGTACTCGCGGAGGACGGTGAAGCTCTGCGCCCGCTTGCCCTCGGGCGAGAACCCGAGGAGGCGCGTACCCGGTAGACCGGGGTCACCTCCGCCCTTGTCCCACCCCGCGTCGAAGATGCCCGCGACTGCGGCCAGGGCGCCGGGCGGGGCTCCCGCCGGATCCCGGGGACGGAGCGTGACGCCCACGACCTCCATCTTCGGGACCACGCGCGGATAGGTGACGGGTTCGAGGGTCCCATCAGGCTGGCCGAGCGCGACGGCGATGTCCTCGAAGCCCGAGAACACGATGTCATCGTGTGCGTCACCCGGGAACGCCACGACCTGCGGCGTGCGGATGGGCATGTTGATCGGGAACCGGCGCCCGATCCGACCGTCGTCGCCGAAGTAGAGCACGGCGGCCGTCGTGGGCGTCGCGACGCCGGACACGAATAGATCCTTCTGGTCGTCCCCATCGAAGTCGCCGACCTGCAGCCGCGTGCCGTTGGTCGGAGTGGACTCGACGGCCTCGTAGACCCCCTTCGGCTCGCGGCAGATGCCGTCCTGGCCGCACCCCCACCCGGCGGGGCATGCGTCGCGCGCGGTGTCGCAGAGGAGGCGGCACTCGGCGACGCTGCCCGGTCGGCCGCAGGCGGCGCTCCCGGGGCCGGTGGTGGCTGCCTCGCGCGGGAACCCGTCGCAGTCCTCGGCCGCCTCGATGACATGGTTGCCGCAGGTGCCAGCGGCGATCGGATCGAGCGTCGCGCATTCGAGAAGCGGAAGAACGAGAACCGACAGGAAGAAGAGTTTTCTCATGAACCCTCTCTAGTGAGGAAACCCTTCCAGATCCTTGTGCACCGTCCCGTGCGGGGCGGGACCCGCGGGCGCCGGCCCGCCCCCCACCTTCTCCATCGTGACATCCAGGTTGATGTCGTGGTCCGGCGTGACCTTCGCGGTCCACGGCTTGTACCCCGGCGCTTTGAAGGTGAGCTCCATCTCGGCCGTGCCGTGCGGGAGCTTCAGGGTCGCGCCCTCGAGGGAGAGGATCTCGCTGCCGCGGTACGCCTTGAGACCCTTGGGTGCGCCCGTGAGCGTGATCAGGTGGCTCTCGGGCGGCTGCGGCGCCGTCGTGGCGGCCTGCGTCGCGGTCGGCTGCACCGACGGGAGCGCCGTGACCGACGGCGGCGGGACCACGAGCCCCGTCGCCTGCACCGTCCCGGACGGCTTGTTCAGGACGACCCCCAGCGCGACGACGCCGACCCCGAGGGCAAGCAGCCCGGCCACGCCCGCGACCACGAGCGGCACCCTGCTCTTCTTCGGCGGTGGCGCCTCGGCCGCCGGGGTCACGGAGGTGGCCAGGAACGTCTGGACGCCGGGATCCGCGCTCGGATCGCCCGTGATCGCCGCGGGCGTCACGCGCATCCTGCTGTCCGCCGGCGCCGACATCGGGCCGTACGCGACGGACAGCGGCGCCCCCGCGACGCTCGACGCCGGCTGCCCGACGGCCGCCGCGATGCCGTCGATCCCCGCGAGCATGGTCGGGGGCCGCTGGTCCGGCGACTTCGCCATCATCTGGAGGATCGGCGCGTCGAGGCTCGTCGGCACCCCGGGCTCCCGCGCGCTCGGCGCATCGGGCACCGCCGACATGTGCTTGACGAGGATCTCCATCGTCGTCTCGCCCGTGAAGGGGAGGTGCCCGGTGAGGACCTGGTAGGTCATCACGCCGAGCGCGTAGATGTCCGTGCGGTGGTCGACGTCCTTGCCGTAGCACTGCTCGGGCGACATGAAGTACGGCGTGCCCATGGGCGTGCCGGTCTTCGTCTTGTGTCCCCCCGACGGGTCCGTGAGGAGCTTCGCGATGCCGAAGTCGAGGAGCTTCGGCGTGGCCCGCCCGTCCTCGTCGATCACCACGAACACGTTCTCGGGCTTGAGATCGCGGTGCGCGATGCCGTTCTGGTGCGCGGCGTCCACCGCGCGCGCGACGCCGCGCAGGATCGGGAGCGCCTCCTCCACGGACAGGCGCCCGCGGCGCCGCAGGTACGCGTCGAACGGCTCCCCGTCGAGGAGCTCCATGATGTAGTACTGCCGCCCGTCGTCGAGCGTCCCGAACGCGAAGATGTCGATGATGTTGCGGTGCCGGATCTGGTTCACCGCGCGCGCCTCCGCGATGAAGCGCGACACCATCTGCGGGTTGGAGGAGAACTGGCGGCCGAGGACCTTGATCGCCGCGATCTTCCCGATCAGCGGGTGGACCGCGCGATAGACCGCGCCGAACCCGCCCTCGCCCAGCTTCGACTGGATGCGGTACTCGCCGACCGCCTCACCGTCGACCAGCTCCCGGTCGATCGACAGGAACGCCTCGTCCGGCAGGAGGGCCGCGCCGTCAACCGAGCACGTCGCGAGATCGTTCGGGTACTGGGTACGGCAAGTCGGACACGTCGCCATGGTTCACCGGAAGCAAGTATCGCACCTCACGCGCGCGATGCGAAGACCCCCTGGGGACGGGGTGAAGAAATCCGTTGCGCGTGGACGCGCGGACGTTCAGGGGACCTCCCCGCCTCCTCCCCGGCGTCACACCAGGTAGTCCTTGTCCCTCAGCTTCTTGGGCAGGTACTCGTCCGTGATGAACGAGATCCCCTTCGAGAGGATCGAGTCGACCTCCATCTTGAACCCGTTCTCGAGCAGCGCGTCGATCTCGCGCTGCCACTTCCGGTCCGCGAACCACGGGTAGGCGCGCATCTGGGCCGCCCGCGAGATGTCCTCCTTGTTGAGCTTGATCTCGACCGCCTTCGGCAGCTTGAACTTCTTGTGGTCGGACGCGCTCATCCCGATGAAGCGCACGCCCGGCACCGCCATCCGCATCGACTCGAACGCGAGGTTGATCGAGCCCTGCTTGAGGACCGAGTAGATGTAGAGCCCCCACGGATCGTTGTCGACCAGCACGTAGATGGGGATCTTGAGCTCCTCGTGGATGCGCTGGACGAGCCTCCGGACGCCGCGCGCGGCCTGGCCGCCGCTCGACACGAGGAGGCACTTGTTCTTCTCGTGGAAACGGTCCTCGAGGAGGCGCGACCAGACCGCGTCCTTCTCCACGAGGAGCGCAAACTCGGCCTTGCTCGACTTGAACTGGAGCACCTCCGGCTCGCAGATGCTGGGGATCCCCCAGCCGCCGCGGCCCATGCGCGAGAGATCGATCTCGTCCCCCGAGTCCACCATCACGACGGGGCCGGCGGCGAGGCCCTTCTTGTTGGCGAACAGGTGCAGTTCCTCGCGGAGCGCGTCGATGGTGACCTCGAGGTCCTCGATGATGGGATCACTCTCGCTCTGGTCCTCGAAGGTGTTCTCGGTGGAGCCCTTCAGGGTGTGCTTGGTCACGTAGTAGAGCTGGCGGATGGTGATCGTCTTGTTCTCGCGGATGAGGTTCTTGCACTCGTTCGCGACCAGGAACGTCTGCATGAACTTGCGCGCCATTCCCGTGTTGAAGAACTCGCGCGACTGCGTCCTGTCGCCGAGCTCGATGATCCTGCGCCGAGCGTTGAAGGACACGTTCGAGAGGGCGCGCGTCTTGATCTCGAGGGCGGGGTTCTGCCCCTTCTCGACGGTGGCGAGGGTCCGCGCGGTCAGCTTGTGGATCTTGTCGAGGGTCCTGCGATCGCGGTCGGTCATCGTGGGGGTGCCCCCCGAGGGGGCGGCAGCCTTCGGGGAAGGGGGCGGGGTCGCGGGCGTCTTCTTCTTCGCGGCCATCGGTCACCTCCCCCTCGGCGTCGGCCGACCACGGTCCGCCGCGCGCTTTCCGCCGCCCGCTGCGCGCTTTCCGGCGTCCGGCGTCCGCGGTGCGCTCTCGGCCTTCCCCGATCCCTTCTCGGCCGTCCGCTTTCCGGCGTCCGCCGTCCGCTTTCCGGCGTCCGCTGTCCGCTTTCCGGCGTCCGCCGGCACCCGAGGGGGCTTCGGCACGGAGGGGGGCGGCGGGATGGAGTCGCTCGCGGGCGGTGCCATCGACGGCGGGGGCGGCCCTGCGTCGTCGGTCACCTCGACCTCCCTGATGTTCACGAAGTTGGGGAGCGCCTTGAAGAAGGATCCCTCGACCTTCTCCTGCGCGGAGCCGAGGATCGCGGCGATGGCGCGGCTCACCTCGGGGATGTAGCGCTGGAAGACGCTCATCCGCTTGTGCTCCGAGAGCGCCCGCTCGCGGGCGCGGAGGTGGGCGCCGAGCCTGCGCCCGCACTCCTGGACCGCAAGCCTGAGCTCGCGAAGGAGCTCGTCGTAGTGGGCGACCGCCTCCTTCGCCTCGCTCGTGAACGGGACCCACACGCTCGCGAGGTGGACCACGACGGCGAGCGGTCCCACGGGGAGCGAGCCCTTCGGCTGCTGGAGCTCGTACGACTTCCAGTTCGTGTCGTACACGGCCTCGCTGATCGCGCAGGCCTTCGGCTGGTACTGGAGAGGCACGCGGTTCGCGAAGCGGATGACCTCGGCCGGATCCTCCGCCGGGAGATCTCCCCCGTACGCGAGCCCGACCTCGACGACGAACGGGTTGCCGCGGTACACCGACGGCGGCCGCGTCGACGAGGTGTAGAACTCGGCCTTGTACCTGCGCTTCAGCCCCTCGACGAGCAAGGTCTCCCCGATGGGGACGACGCAGGAGGCCGGCGGCGCGAGGACCTTCACCTGCGCGAGCGCCTTGTGCAGGCGCTCCACTTCGTCGCCGTGGATCTTCGCCGCGGGCGTCCTCGGTGACACGAGTGCGATGCGGCAGATCTGCTCGGCCAGGGCCGGGCTCACGCGCGAGAAGTCCTCGGTGAGGACCTGCTTCACCGTCATGGATCCCGAGTCGTTCAGCATCGCGAGGAACATCCCGAGCTCGACGCCGTGCGGGTGCGGCTTGATCTCCTGCGCCTCGCGCGGCAGCTCCGACGTGGCCCGCGGGTAACTCGCCCGCTCACCCTTCGGGTTCACGTACACGAGCTCGAGGTGCGGGTTCGCGATCACCGTCTGCTCGAGGTACGCCTCGACGCCCGTGCGGCCGCCGCGGTAGGCCGCGACGAGCTCGATCTCGACGCGCGTGCCGTGGTCCTTCTCCCACTCGAGGGTGGCCTCCTTCACGACGTCGGGCTGGTTGCGCTTCGTGTCGATGCGCAGGTCGATGCGAAGGGCGGGCCTCCCCTTCCCCGTCTTCGACGTGATGACCACCGGCTTGCCGGTCGTGAGTTGCCCGTACAGGCCGGCCGCGCTGATGCCGATGCCCTGCTGCCCGCGCGACTGCTTGAGGCGGTGGAACTTGGACCCGTAAAGAAGCTTGGCGAAGATCTTCGGCATCTGCGCCTTGACGATGCCCGGCCCGTTGTCCTCGATGACGACCCGGAAGCGCCCCTCGGAGACCTCGGTGATCTCGACGAGCAGATCGGGGAGGATCCCCGCCTCCTCGCAGGCGTCGAGCGAGTTGTCGACGGCCTCCTTCACGGTCGTGAGGAGCGCCTTCGCGGGGTTGTCGAAGCCGAGGAGGTGGCGGTTCTTGGTGAAGAACTCGCTCACGCTGATCTCGCGCTGCCGCGACGCCATCGTCTCGGCCGTCGCGCGGCGCGCGGGCGTGCGCGGCGCGGGCTCCTCGGCCTTCGCGTGAGCTGCGGAGGGTGGGGGCGGGGTCGAGTCGCCAAACGGGAGTGTGCTCTGGAGGGCCTTGATGGAGGTCTTCATCGGCTTCTTCTTGGGCATTCCTTCACGCACGGTGCACGGCGGCCAAATATTGGCAGGGTGAACAGGTGTCAAGCGCCAACATCCTCCCACGTGGGCCCACATCCACGCCCCCATCGGATCGGAACGGCTGGTCAGATGGGCACATTCACGGTAAATTCACGAGTCCCCCGGAGGGTCCTTCATGCAGCCTCAGGCGCTCCCCCGTCGCCGGCCCGATTTGCGGATCTGCGTCGCCGTCCTCGCCCTTCTCGGCGCAACCACGGGCAGCGGCTGCGCCGCGGAGCCCGAGGTCATCACGATCACCCGGAAGCAGCCGCAGGGGGCGCCGACCGACACCGCGACGCCCGCCGCCGGCCCGACCTGCACCGACAAGAGCCGCAACGGCGACGAGCTCGGCACCGACTGCGGCGGCGCTTGCAAGAAATGCGACGGCGCCGAGTGCGCCGCCGACGCGGAGTGCGTGAGCAACCTATGCAACAAGACGTGCGTCCCGCCCGGCACGAAGCTCTGCGGCGTCGGCACCGCGCAGCCCTGCGCGGACGGCGGCGCGTGCGCACAGGATCTGGACTGCGCGTCCGACTACTGCAACGGCGCGCGCTGCGTCGCCGCGCCCCCCGACGCGCACGGCGACGGACGACGCGACGCGAAGGAGACCGACGTCGACTGCGGCGGCCCCGCGCCCAAGCCGTGCGACGCCGGCAAGAAGTGCAAGGTCGCGGACGACTGCGTGGGCCTGTGCACGGCCGGCGTCTGCGACCCGCCGAGCGGGACGGACGGGAAGAAGAACGGCGGCGAGACCGACATCGACTGCGGCGGTTCGAGCACGAAGAAGTGCGACACCGGCAAGGGCTGCCTCAACCACACCGATTGCGGTTTCGGCTGGTGCACGGCCAGCAAGTGCGGGAAGCCCTCGGCGACGGACGGCATCACCAACGGCACCGAGACCGACAAGGACTGCGGCGGCGCCGCAGTCACCTTCGGCGGCGTCACGATCCCCGCCGGGCCCGGCTGTGGACCCGCCAAGAAGTGCGGCGTCGACGCCGACTGCGCGAGCGCCGTGTGCGCGTACAACAAGGTCTGCGTCGAGGCGCCGAGCTGCCGCTCCGTCCATGGCGGGCAGACGTGCGGGACGGGCGAGTTCGGCCAGCTGGTCGCGGTGCACGAGAGCTGCTGCAAGACGCTCGACCTCGGCCCCGACGTGACGATGGTGCAAGGGGGCGTGACCAAGCAGGTTTACCTCGACAAGTACGAGGTCACGGCCGGCCGCATCCGCGCGTGGGTCGAGGACATCAAGGCCCAGTACGCGGGCGTCCCCAACGTGCAGGCGTGGGTGCGCGCGCGCATGGCGGTGGACCCGATCCTCGCCACGATGTTCCCGAACGTGACCGTCTCGGGCATGACGGTCAACATGACCGAGTTCCTGCCCAGCAAGGCCACCGACCAGCCCTTCACCTTCCCGTACGTGGGCGGCGGCACGATCGAGGTGGACCTCGGCCTCAACGATCAGCTGGGGCCGACGTCGTACTACCGAGGCACGCAGACCGGCGGCACGAGCGGTTGCTACATGGGCGCGGGCTCCTACGGCCACCGGACGTACTGGTACAGCCAGGCGATGTCGAACTACTACTCCGAGGTCTACCGCCCGGGCCGGCAGAACGACCTCGACGAGAAGTCGATGAACTGCCTCAACCCGATCATGTTCGCCGCCTTCTGCGCGTGGGACGGCGGGTACATCCAGAGCGTGGCCGCGCTCTCGGCGGCCTACGGGCCCTACCAGTGGCCGTGGGGCGACTCGCCCAACACCAACGACGAGGCGTTCAAGTACTCCAACTTCAACAGCGGCGTTGGCAACTTCAGCGCGACGAAGCTGCCGAGGTACCTCTGGCCGATCGTCCCGTTCGCACACTTCGCCAACGACTTCACGCCGGTGATCGCCGCGCCCGGTCGCTTCCCGATGGACCTCAGCTTGGTGCGCGAGGGCGGCGGCGGTGCCGGCGAGGGCTGGTACGATCTCGGTGGCAACATGATCGAGTGGTCCCAGGCGAACGGCGCCTACCGCGGGTGGACGGGCTCGTCGTGGGAGGGCCACAACTACCCGCGCGCGTGGACGGGCGGCATCTACTTCCTGGACAAGTACGGCAAGGGCAGCACGCGCTGCATGCGTTTGAAGGGCTGACGTCTCCCCCCTGACGGGCGGACCCGCCACGCGGAAGACGAACGGTTTGGGGGTCGCGCCTCGAGCGTAGCCATTGTACCGTCGCGATCCATGAAGCTCCGAACGGAGTCCCTCCTCGCCGCCGCGTGCCTGATCGCGCTCCTGGCCGCGTGCGCCGGCGAGGACGTGCCCACCTTCTGCACGCGGACCGACACGAGGGCGTGCACGTGCGCCTCGGGGACGTGCACGACGACGTGCCACGGCGAGCGGTGCCCGCTCGTCTGCGGGGCCGGGGCGACGTGCGACTTCGACTGTCCGCAGGGCGGCTGCAGCCTCGCGTGCAAGCAGAACGCGACGTGCCGGCTCACGTGCGCGAAGGGCGGCTGCACGGTGGAGGCGACGGACGCGCGCTCCGTCACCCTGGACTGCCCCGGCAACGGCTGCAAGCAGAGCTGCCGGGGTGCGGCCACGTGTGCGATCACGTCCTGCCGGGAGGGCTGCAACCTGAGCTGCGGCTTCTCCGCGGCGTGCACGAACAGCTGCTCCGACACCCCAGCGGGGTGCACCCTGGTTCCATGATCCGGAACCCGAAGGCGATCCTCGCGCTTCTCACGGGGCTCAACCTCCTCAACTACCTCGACCGGTACGTCGTGTCGGCCGTGCTCCCGCGCGTGCAGGCCAAGCTCGACATGTCGAACTTCGAGGGCGGTCTCCTCGCGACGCTGTTCCTCATCGGGTACTTCGCCACGTCTCCGTTCTTCGGGCACGTGGGCAGCCGCGGCCCGCGGAAGGGGCTGATCGCGATGGGGGTCGCCATCTGGAGCCTGGCGACGGTCGGCTCGGGTCTCGCGAACGGCACGCTGTCGCTCCTCGCGGCGCGCGCCCTCGTCGGCGTGGGCGAAGCGAGCTACGCGACCCTCGCGCCGACCCTGATCGACGATCTGGCTCCCCAGGACCGCAAGGCCAAGTGGCTCAGCGTGTTCTACGTCGCCGCCCCGGTCGGCTCCGCGCTCGGCTACATCGTCGGGGGCTTCGTCGAGAAGGCCGCGAGCACGTGGCCGTGGCCACTCTTCCAGGACGGCAACGGGTGGCGCGGCGCGTTCTTCGTCGCGGGCGGCCCGGGGCTCTTGCTGGCGCTCTCGTGCCTCCTCATCCAGGAACCGGCGCGCACCGAGGGGCCGAACAAGCTCCCGCTGCTCGACTCGATCCGGACGCTCGGGCGCCTCGCGCAGTACCGGACGAGCGTCCTCGGTTACTGCGCGTACACCGCCGCGGTGGGAGGGTTCTCCTACTGGGCGCCGAAGTTCCTGTTCGAGCGGTACCGCATGGAGCTCTCGCACGCGAACTTCGTGTTCGGCGTCATCACCGTGGCGGCGGGCACGATCGGCACCGCCGTGGGCGGCGTGTGGGGCGATCGCGCCGTGCGTGCGATCCCCGGCGGCGAGGGCGACGTCGCCGCGGAGCGCCGGCGCGTCGCGGTGTACCTCCGGATCTGCGCGGTCGGCTCGGCGATCGGCGCACCCCTGGCGGTCGGGTGCTTCCTCTCGCCATCGCCCGCGGTCTTCTTCGTGCTGGTGTTCTTCTGCGAGGTGGCGCTCTTCCTCTCGACGTCGCCGATCAACGCGGCGATCCTGCGGAGCGTGCCCGCGACCCTGCGCGCGAGCGCCATGGCTCTCTCGATCTTCGGGATTCACATCCTGGGTGATCTCTGGTCGCCCCCCGCGGTGGGGCTCCTCGCCGACCACATGCCCATCTGGCTCGCGATGATGTCGCTGCCCGCGGCCATCCTGCTCTCGGCGATCATCTGGTGGCCCCGGGCCGGGGCGAGCCGGGCGGTTGCCATTGACCCCTGAGGAGGTTTCCGAGTAGTTGGCGGGCAGAATCGCAGGATTTTCCAGGCTTTCCTTTCCGCGCGCCCCCTCGACCATGCCCCGAGCCCCGACGATCCGCCGCCGCCGCCTGTTCTGGGCGTTCGCGGCGTTCCTGGCGGCTTTCCTCGGGGTACTGAACGCTCGCGCCGACGACGCGGGCGCGCCGCCCTCGAACGGCGACGCGGGCGCGCCGCCCTCGAACGGCGACGCCTCGGCTCCGGCCCGTCCCGAGGCCGGCGCCGCCCAGCCCATCGAGCCCACCGTCGCGCCCGTCCGGATCCCCGAGAGCGAGGCCGAGAAGGCGGTGGGGCTGCCCGTCACGGGTATCGACGTCACCGGCAACCGCCGCGTCGCGAAGGACGACGTGCTCTCGTACCTCCGCCTCAAGCCGGGCGCCACGTTCAAGGTCGAGACGCTCGCGAGCGACGTGCGCGCGCTGTGGGACTCCGGCTTCTTCGACGACATCGAGGTCGACCTCGGCCGGAACGACCGCGGCGTGACCTTGCGCTTCCTGGTGCGCGAGCGCCCGAACATCAAGCTCATCGAGTTCGAGGGCAACGACGAGATCGAGAACGACAAGCTGACGGAGGCCGTCGAGGTCAAGACCAACACCATCCTCAGCGTCCCGGCGGTGCGCCGCAGCGTGCAGAAGATCAAGGACGCGTACGCCGAGAAGGGGTACTTCCTGGCCGACGTCGAGCAGCAGATCGACCCGCTGCGCGACAACGAGGTGCGGATCCTCTTCAAGGTCCGCGAGCACCAGCCCGTGACGGTGCGGCGCATCACGTTCATCGGCAACTACAACGTCCCCGAAGCCGAGCTGCGCGAGAACATGCAGACCGGCCAGTCGAGCTTCTTCTCGTTCGGCTCGGGCGGCCCCTACAAACAGGACGTCTTCGAGCGCGACATCCTGATGCTGAACGCCCTTTACTACGACAAGGGCTACATGAGCGTGCAGTTCGGCACGCCGCGCGTGATGCTCACTCCCGACCGCGAGGGCATCGAGATCGTGCTCGTCGTGAGCGAGGGCCCTCGCTTCAAGATCCGCCAGCTCCGCGTGTACGAGCGGGACGCGGACGGCAAGGAGATCGAGCCGCTCGGCGGCCGCAAGGCGCTCCGGCAGCTCATCCGCGCGCACGCCGGCGACTACTTCAACCGCGCCGAGGTCGTTCGGGATCTCCAGGCGGTGCGCACGCTGTACCGCGACGCCGGCTACGCCAACGTCGAGGCCGAGCCCGAGACGGAGCTCGACCCGGTGCACCGCGAGGTCGACATCTCGATCCCGATCCGGCGCGGCCCGCTCGTCCACGTCGAGCGCATCGAGATCAAGGGCAACACCAAGACCCGCGACAAGGTGCTCCGACGGGAGATGGAGATCGCCGAGGGTCAGCTCTTCAGCGAGACCAAGCTCGAGGACTCGAAGCGCCGCATCACGGCCCTCGGCTACTTCGAGCGCGTCGACGTGAGCACGGAGCAGGGCTCCTCGCCCGAGAAGATCAACATCCACTTCGAGGTCGCCGAGCGTCCGACCGGCACGTTCCAGGTGGGCGCCGGCTTCAGCTCGGTCGAGAACTTCATCGCGACGGCGCAGGTCCAGCAGGCGAACCTCTTCGGCAAGGGCCAGTCGCTGGCGCTGCAGGCGCAGATCTCCGGGCTCCGGCAGATCATCAGCATCCGCTTCTTCGAGCCGTACTTCCTCGACTCGGACTGGTCGACGAGCACCGAGCTGTACGACCAGCTCTACGTCTTCCCGGACTTCTCGCGCCGCTCGCTGGGCGCGTCGCTCACGTTCGGCTACGCGCTCATCCAGCCGTGGCTCCGTCTCAGCATGACCGGCACGGTCCAGCACGACAGCGTGGACACCTCGCAGAGCACCTTCTTCGGCGCCAGCTCCGGCTTCGTGAGCGTCTTCCAGCGGCTGCCGCTCTCCAACCTGTTCAACGCGGGGCGCACCATGTCGCTCCGCCCGTCCATCGTCTACGACACGCGCGACAACCGCCTGTTCCCGACCTCGGGCCTGTACCTCCAGGCCTCGACCGAGTTCGCGGACGATGTCCTCGGCAGCCAGATCCAGTTCCTCCGGCACCGGTTCACCGGCCGCGCGTATTACCCGCTCGGCGGCCAGACGGGCCAGCCCGGCTCGGGCTTCGTGCTCAAGCTCAACACCGAGGTCGGCCTCATCACGAGCCCCACGGCGGAGGGCGTGCCCATCTTCACGCGGTTCTTCCTCGGCGGCATCCTGGACGTGCGCGGCTACCGCCTCCGCACGGTCGGCCCGCGCCTGCCGCTGAACCAGACGCTCGACGTGAACGCGGCCCCGATCGCCAACGGCGCGAACATCGGCGGCAACCTGCAGGCGTACTCGAACCTGGAGTTCGAGTTCCCCATCGTCGACAAGGTCGGCATCCGCGGCGTGACGTTCCTCGACGCCGGCAACGCGTGGAACCTCGAGGATCAGTTCTGCAAGACCACGCCGGCGCCGCAGTTCCCCGCCGTCGTGTCCCCGTGCTTCAACGGGCTCAAGAGCCTGACCACGGTCCGCATGTCGAGCGGCTTCGGGATCCGGTGGTTCTCCCCGCTCGGGCCGCTCCGGTTCGAGTGGGGGTTCCCGCTGAGGCCCCTGGCCTACGAGGAGAGCTACGTCTTCGAGTTCACAATCGGAAACTTCTTCTGACGCTGCCTACTTGCTCCACGCCGCCAGCACCTGCTTCGTGTCGATCGACCCGGCGATGGCCTTCGCCACACCGTCCTGGAGGAGCGTGGTCGTCCCACCCGCCATCGCCGTGCTCCGGATCCGATCCACGGGCGACTTCCGCGCGATGGATGCCTTGATCTCGTCGTCGGTGACGAGGGGCTCGTGCAGCGCGATCCGGCCCTCGTAGCCGGAACCGCTGCACGCGTCGCACCCCACCGCCTTCCAGGTCCGCAGGCCCTCCCGCGTGGCGCCGAAGCGCTCCTCCAGGATCGGACTGCGGCGGTCACGGCCACCTCCCGGTCGCCGGCGGGGCGACAGGAAGGAATGGTGGCGCGCGGAGGGGCGCGACCGGGGAACAGCCACGCGGCCAGCAGGCGACGGGGGGGCAGTGGAGGGTGGGCAAGGAGAATGGGCACGTTCTTGCCACCCCATCTGCTCGCGCGACCGACGTGCGGAGCGAGGAAGGTCCCTCCGCGCCCGTTGACGGCAAGGCCCCCGCGAGCGATCGTACCGCGGATGTCACGTCCGGCTCCGTTCGTGGCGCTCGTGGCGCTCGTGGCGCTCGCCTTCGCGGCGGGCGGCGCAGCCTGCAAGCCCGCGGCCCCGACCACGATCGTGGCGCGCGGGGACACACTCGGCGAGATGCGCACGATCAAGGGCGACGTCCAGGTCACGCAGCCGGGAGAAGAGCAGCGCGCGCCGTACCCCCGCGAGCGCCTCGCGGAGGGGACCGCGGTGTCGCTCGCGAGCGGTGCGCTCGCGTGGATCCGGCGCGACGCCGGGGCCACGTGGCTCGTGGCGGGTCCGGCCGAGCTCGTGCTGCGTGACGACGCAGTGAAGCTCACCTCGGGCCGCGCGTTCATCGACGGCGAGGACGCCGCGCCGGTGCGCATCGACTCTCCTCGCGGGGCGCTCGAGCTCTCCGACGGGCGCGCCAGCGTCGACGTGCTCGCGGACGGGCGCGAGGAGGTCTACGTGCTGCGCGGCGCGGCCCGCGTGGGGGCGAGCGGCGAGCGGGCGCACGCGGGGGAGCGGCTGACGCTGGCGCCGGACGGATCGGTCAAGCGCGACGCCGCGATCGCGTGGGACGACTGGACGGGCGGGCTCGCGACGGCCGATCCCGCGGCGCAGCCCGCCCCTTTCGGACTCGGCACCGTCGGCGCCCGCCCGCCCGGGGACAAGGGCAAGCCGCGGTTCTCGCTCGTGATCGAGCGCCTCGACGTGCGCGTCACGGTCGATCACGACTTCGCGGTGACGGAGGTCGATCAGACCTTCGTGAACCCCAGCTCCGACACCGTGGAGGGGATCTTCGGCTTCCGCACGCCGCCGGGGGCCGTCCTCCACCGGTTCGGGGTCGATCGCGACGGCGAGCTCGTGTGGGGCAAGGTCAAGGAGAGCGCCGCGGCGAAGGCCCAGTACGAGAGCAACGTCTACCAGGGGTCCACCGAGGATCCGGCCCTCCTCTCGTGGGTCGCGCCCGGCGTGTACAACGCACGGCTGTACCCCATCGGCGCGGGGGCGAGGCGGCGCGTCGTCACGCGCTACGCGGAGTGGCTGTCGCGCCAGGGACCGAAGGCCGACCGCCGCCTCTACGTCTACCCGATGGCCGCGGAGGGGGCGCGGGGCTCCTTGCCGCGCATCGAGGAGCTGCGCGTCTCGATCGACCTCGAGAAGGCCGGCGCCACGCGCGTGCGCGCGGGCATGAACGGCAGGGCGGAGGGCAAGCGCATCGTCATCCACGCGTTCGACCACGTGCCGCGCGCCGACCTGGCCGTGGAGCTGTTCGACGCGGGGGAGAAGGACCGCATCGTGTACCGCGCGGCGCACGCGCTCACGGCGGACGACATCCCCATGAACGCGGACGCGAAATTCGCCGCGAAGGTGTCGTCCGAAGAACCGGACTATGTCCTCGTGCCACTCCGGAGCGCCGCGGGAGCGCCCAAGGGAATCGACCTCGCGATCGTCGTGGACACGTCGGCCGCCACGGAGTCGGGCGCGCTCGCGATCGCGCGCAGCCTGACCTCCGCGCTCCTTGCCCACCTCGGGCCCGACGACCGGGCCGCGCTCTGGGCGGGGGACGCGACCTTGCGACCGGTCACGGAGGGCAGCGGCGAGCTCGCCTTGGTGGACGCGGGACGCAGGCGCGCGTGGCTCTCCGGCCTGGCCGGGATCGAGCGAGGTGGCGCCACGGACGTCGGCGCGCTCCTCACGGAGGCCGCGGGGCGGCTCGATCCGAAGCGACAGGGGGCTGTCCTCTACATCGGCGACGGGATGCCCTCGGTGGGCGAGCTGTCGCAGAGATCGCTACGGGAGCGGCTGTCGCGCCTGCCCTCGTCGACACGGCTGTTCACGGCGGGGATCGGAAGCCGGGCGAACCTCGCCCTCCTCCACGCGCTGTCCCGCGGCGCGCCCACGGAGCCCGTGGGCGACGCGTATGGGGCCGCGCGCGCCGCGCTGAGGCTCCTCGAGGCTGCGCAGAAGCCAGCCTGGGTGGGCGCGTCGGTGGATCTCGGCGGGGGCGTCGAACGGATCCTGCCGCGGGAGCTCCCGCCGGTGCCGGCGGACGAGAGCGTCGTCGTCGTCGGGCGTGTCACGGGCAAGGGGCCGGCGGCGCTCGAGCTCAGGAACGGCGAGCTCACGCTCCGGAGCACGCTGCGCGTCGTCCCGATCGACGACGGTGGAGACCTGCGACGTCGGTGGGGTCAGGCGAGGATGCAGGAGCTGCTCGCCGAGGGCGCCGGGCGCGCGTCCCTCGTCGACATCGGGCGCCGCTACGGGCTCGTCTCGCCGTACACGTCGCTCTACGTCCCCACCGCGCGGGAGGCCGCGAGCGCCAACCTCGCGACCCGCGAGGCGCTCGCAGAGGCCCGCGCGGAGGCGATGGAACGACGACGCCTCTGGCGACCGTGGAGCCGCTCGTGGACGAAGTCCGAGGCGATGCCCGTGGACCTGGCGGAGAGCCAGGCCGACAACAAGGAGGGCGGGACGGGGACGCGCGCGAAGGGGGAGGAGGGATCGATGGGTAACCCCTCGTCGAAGGCCGCCTCTTCACGGTTCGCTGCGCGGAGCGCGGACGACGCGCCGCCCACCGAGGACCGCAAGAAAGCGCTCATGGAGGCGTCGGAGTTCGGCATGATCGGCACCCTCCACGCGGGAGGGCCAACAGCGTGGCTGGCATCACAGTGCCGCCGAGATGCACCACGCTGTCGATGTAGTACATCCCTGAGATGGCGCTGATCGCCACGGTGAGGAAGTAGTCGACCATGATCAGCTGG
>SXNL01000344.1 GCA_005777185.1 Myxococcales bacterium | reverse complement strand
TTGACGTTCTGGCCGTGCTCGGGCTCGCCGATGCGCAACGCTTGGTGGCTGTGCGAGCCCTCCTCTTGCGGATCACGGCGATGCTCACCGCGATGGTGCTGAAGCTCGGCTCGTCTTCGTCGGGCTCGGGCTCGGGCTCGGGCACGGGCTCGACGTGAGGAAAATGAGCGGATGCCTCAGGAGGCATGGGTCTGCGCCGTCGACGGTCGCGCGAGCTGCCACGGCTCGAAAGGATGTGAATCGTCGTGGTGTTCGCGCTGCGCGCGCACGGGGTGCGGAGGAAGAAGGCGCCGCCGGCGCCGGGCGTGGACGGTGTCGAGGGAGGGGAAGCGCCGGACAGCCGGGCGGCGTGAGCGCGTGGGGGCGGCAAGCCGACCGCCGCCGACCGCGTGCATGCTCACGCCATCGCAAGGGGATCGGCGATGGAGTGCGGGGCGCTCGTGGACGTCTGCGCCGTCGCGGGCTACCTCGGGGAGGAGGACGCTCAGCACGCCAAGGCGCTGCTTGTCAGGGTCGTGGCGATGCTCAGCAAGATGTGCAGGTAGCAACCGGTACCCGTCGCCTGCCGCCTGGACACCTTGGGAGCACGAGCAGGCGCGCGCCTGCGCGCACGCGGAAGTGACGCAGACGCAAGGCGAGGTCGTCAGGGGAGGGTGCGCGGGATGCGCCGTGGGCGTCAGCGCCCCCGAACGTTCCTGGTGGATGCTCCTGGTCCTCCTACCGCTCGCGCGGCAGAGAAGGAGCCGAGCCGCCGTCGGCGGTGCGCGTCACTGCGGCAGGCAGACCGAGCCCGCGCACCGGTAGCCGTCGCGGCAGCGGGATCCGGTGTCGCACGTGACCGTCAGGTAGCCCTTCTCGTCCGGATCCACAGTGATCCGCGTCGCGTCGAAGGCGACCGGGAAGCGCTGCGTGACCTTCCTCTTCGTCACGTCGACGGTGACGCGCTTCGCCTCCGACGTGCGTCCGAGCTCGATCTCGAGCGGCATCGTGAAGCCCCCGGTCGGTCCCTTGCTCTGGACCTGCTCGACCGTCACGTCCACGTTCGCGGCGTCGGCGCGGGCGACCGTCACGCGCAACTCGGGGTGGTACTCGCCGTGCACCCACTGGGCGAAGAAGGGCGCGAGGTCCGCGCCGGCGGCGTCCGAGAGCTCCCTCGCGAGGTCGGCCGTGCTCGCCTTCCCGAACGCGTGGCGGTCGAACCAGCCCTTCAGGAACCCGGTCAGCTTCTCGCGGCCGAGCCGCTGCTCGAGCATGCGGAGCACGAACGCGCCCTTCTCGTAGACCACGTCGTCGAAGAACCCGAGCACGTCCCGCTCCGGATCGGCGGGGCGCACGGGGTGGAGCTGCGCCGCCTCGGCCGACAGCGCGCTCGCGAGGGTCGTGCGCCACACCGCCTGCGCGGCGGCGAGCCCGTCCGTGTCCTCGATCGCGCGGCGCGTGAGGTACTCGGTGAAGCCCTCGCTGAGCCAGAAGTCGTTCCAGCTCGCGAACCGCACCAGGTTGCCGCTCCAGTGGTGGGCGAGCTCGTGGAAGGCGACCTGCCGGGCCTCCGCGCTCTCGGCCTTCGGGAAGAGGGTCTCGTCCATGCCGATGACGGTCGCGTTCTCCATCCCGCCCGCGTACATCGGGATCTCGAGGTACTGCACGCGATCCCCCCAGCGGTACGGCCCGAACGTGCGCGCGTAGAAGTCGGCGACGGCGGGCACGTCGGCGTAGATCTTCTTCCCGGCGTCGATGTCGCGGCCGTACACGTGGGCGTGGACGCGGAGCTTCGACACGGGCGCCGTGAGGACGTCCTCCTTCCAGCCGTCGAAGGCCGCGAGGAAGAAGTCATAGGTCGGCATCGGCGTGAGCGCGGCGAACCGCCAGGTGCGCGACCCGCTCGGGCCGTCCACCGAGGAGACCGGCTTCCCGTTCGAGACCACCGTGAGGCGGCTCGGGAAGGTCGCCGTCATCGTGAGCATCGCTCCGTCGCGCGGGTGGTCCCTGAGCGGCAGCCAGCGGCGTGCCTTCTCGGGCCAGTTCAGGCTCGCGTAGATCGTCTGCCCGGCGCGGCCGCCGTGCGCGACCATCAGGCCGCCGAAGCCGCCGAAGTCGTTCCTGTCCTGCCCGTCTGCCTGGAAGAGCTTGCCGCGGTACTTGATGGTCGTGGTGAAGGACTGGCCCGCGCGCGCGGACAGATCGACCGTCAGGCGCGCTCCGTCACGGCGGTAGCGCGCCGTCTTGCCGTTCACGAGCACCCGATCGATCTCGTTTCCCTCGAGGTCGAGGTCCAGCGCCGTCAGGTCGCGGGTGGCGGTGTAGGTGCCCTTCACCTCGGCCGTGTAGGCCTCCCCGCCGCTCGCGCGCTCGTCGACCGTGATCGTGACGGCGTACCCGATGGCGTCCACGTCGGGGAGGGTGCGATCGTATCCGTCGATACGCCGGCCCCCGAACGAGGTGAGGTCTTCCTCGTCGCCCGAGGCCTCGTCGCCCGGTGGCGCCGAGCACGCCGCGATCGCGACCGCCAGCGTGGTGGCGGCGAGCGCGAGGCGGCGTCGGCCAGGGCCGGGGCCCATGATCAGCGCTTCACGATCCGGATGGGCGTCCGCGACGGGTGATACCCGTTGTCGACCTCGCCGTCGGCCGCGCGCATCGAGTCCGTCGCCTTCGCCGCGAGGAGGAGCGACTGGTAGCTCGGCACCGAGCCGTCGATGAGCTTCGAGATGAAGAGACCGTTGGCCAGCCCGCTCTGGTACTCCGGCGCCTCGATGCCGTTCGTGATGGTATCCAGCATCTTGGTGCCGCCCGGCTTCAGCAGGAAATAGCCCTCGTTGTAGTAGTTGTACGAGACGCAGCCGTCGATGAAGAAGAGCTGATACGTCGGGGGGAAGTCGCTCGCCCTGAAGTTCGACGGATCGAGCGGCCCGTACCCGATGTACGAGTGACCGTTGTAGATGAACACGTCGCTCGTCTTGATCGCGCGCTTGTGCGGTGCCGGATCGTCGTCGGCGCCGAAGCTCGTGTTGAGCTCGACGATCATGTCCTTCGGGGCGCCGCCGCCGACGGTGACGGTGACGGGCATCTGGAACGTGAGCCAGTGGTTGTCGAGCTTCTGCCCCATCTTGAGCTTGAGCTCCGTCTTCTCGGCGCTCGAGAGGCCCGTCGGGTAGCCCGTGTCGTAGACCATCCACTGGATGACGTCGGAGAACTTCAGCCCGTCCAGCCGCTTTCCGGCGACGGTGAGGGTCGTGAGGTTCTCCGCCGGCTCGATCTTGGTGAGCGCCATCGTCGGGTGCTTCTCGAAGATGGTCCCGAGCATGTCGAGCCATTCGTAGTAGCCGCCGTCCTTGTAGGCCTCCACGCGGTGGTGCTCCAGGCGGCCGGAGAGCATGCCGATGGTGAACTTGCCGGGCGCCACGCCCTGCGTGAAGAGCTTGTCGTACTCGGGGTACGTGGCGCCCTGCTCGGTCCGGTCCGAGGCCAGGCTCATCGTGACGGGGACGTAGAGCCGATCGAGCCGCGACTGCGTGATCTGCGTGCGTGGATCCTCGAGCGTCGCGGTGTCGGCCTCGATCCGCGCCTGCTCGTCCGTGATGGCCTTCTTGCAGGAGGCCTTGCTCGGGTTGAAATTGTACCAGAGCAGCCCACTCTCGGCGTCGTCGCGCGCCTCCTTGTCGTTCTTGGTGCACGCCTCGACGATGACCTTGCGGTTCACGTCGGTGTTGAAGGCGCCGCCGAGGAGCGCGAGCGGAAGCGCGGTTCTTCGCGAGAGCTTCACGGGGACGAGCGCCGTGTCCTTGTACTGGTACCTCACCTCGAGCTTCGACCGCCCACGATCGCTCGGGTTGTTCGTGTCGAAGACCTTCACGGGTCGCTTCTTGAAGGTCGCGGTGTCGATATCGGCGAGCTCACGGTGCTTGACGGAGATCTCCAGGCCGAGGAGGGCCCCGAAGCCGGTCTGGCTCTGCTTGCGCGCGACCTCGAGGATGGTCGAATCGGCCGCCTGGGGATCGACGTAGACCACGCCCTCGAAGCGAAGGACGCGCGACCGCGCGGTGAGGCTGGTGAGCTCGTCCTCCTCACCGGTGATCGCCTCCTCGTTCCCCGAGCACGCGAGGCCGGAGCAGGTGAGGAGCATCAGTCCGGCGAGGGCGAGGTGGGTGGAGCGCATGGAGGACACGTTAGCAAGAGACGCGCCGGTCCGCTGTGGAGGAGATTCACCCACACGGTCGCCGTGAGGGCTGGATGAAGTGGATCGTGCGATCCACCCCCCACCTCATCCGGCCCAGGTCGACCCCGCACGGCGCCGGAGGGCGGTCGCTTCCGGGCTGAGCGCGAACCTCGCCACGTCTCCCGCGAAGGGGTGATCGAGCACGGCGAGGAGGGCGGTGCGTCCGGGCACCTCCGTGGCCTCGAGCAGCGCCGCGTCGAGCCCGCGAAGCTCGTCGATCGTGGCGAGCACGTCGCCGGTCAGGAGGTATGCCGTACGCAGCTCCGCCTTGGCGAGCGCGCCTACGAGCACCTCGACGGGTACCGGCCGCGCCGCGGTGGTCCCGAGGTGCGGCCCGAGCTTCTCGAGCGCCTGGCGTTGCTTGCGCGAGATCTCCTTCGCGACGCGCTCCTCGTACTGAACCGAGAGCTGCTGCGACTTCGCCTCGAGCTCCTGGGACGCGTAGTGCGGCTGCACCTGCCGGCCACAGGCGACGAGGTAGGCTTCCATGTGCGCGGCGGGCAGCTCCTCGAGCCACGGCACCGCGAGCGCGATCCGCGCGAGGGAGCGCGCCAGCGCGGCGAGCTGCGTGGGCTCGGGGAGCTCGGTGAGCGTTCGCGGCACGAGGACCCACAGGGCGTCCTGCACCACGACGCGGGCGCGGGCGACGCGATCGGTGACCACGAGCTCGACGTCCGACAGGCCGAGCGCCTTCATGAGGCGATCGAGCACGACACGGGTCGGGTGCCCGCTGCGGCGCCCGATCTTGTCGCGCGACGTCACGCCCAGGTCCGAGAGATCCGCGCGGAGGAGTCGGGTCTCGAGCCCGGACACGGCCGCCGCGATCTCCAGGAGGACGTGCCGCCCCTCGACCGGGAGCACGTGGCTCACCAGGGTCTGCCGGTCGAGGATGGCGTGGTGGGGCTCGAACATGCCGAGCCGCCGCGCGCGGAGCCACGCGTGGCGCCCCTCGTCGAGCTCGCCGCAGATGGCGCGGAGCTCGCTCACCACGATCGCTTCCTCCGGCCGCCGCTCCGCGTTCAGCGTCTTCTCGAGGAGCTCGAGGTGGACCGCGGGCTTCGCGAGGCGCGCGAGCGGATCCGCGGTCGGAGAGATCATCGTCATCAGCGTGCGGCCCGCCTCGTCGTTCGCGCCCATGCGGGCCTGCGCCTGCGCGAGCTGGAGCTGCGACTCGTACAGGGTGGGCTGCATCTGCACCGCGCGCTTCAGGTGTGCTGCCCCGTCGCGAAGCCTCGCGAGGGACTCCACCTCCACGTGTCCGAGCGTCGCGTACCACCGCGCGTCCTCGTGGCCGAGGGCCTGGCCACGGCCGATGACCGTCGCGAGGGCGCGCGCGTAGGAGACCGCGTCGAACCCCGCAGCGCCGCGATAGAACCGGCCGAGCCGCGCGAAGGCGCGGGCGTGTCGGGGATCGTGGGCGACCGCCTCGATGAGCGCGCGCTCGGCCTGCGCCGTGTCCTTGAGGTGCGTCCGGATGTCGACCAGCTCGAGCAGGATCTCGCACTTCTGCGCGGGGTCCTTCTCGACGTCGGCGAGGCGCTCGAGGAGGCTCGCGATCTCCAGCTTGGGCGCGAGCTTCCGTGACGGCTCCTCGGCGGCCTGGGCCTTCGCCGCGAGGTGGTGGATGAGCGCGCGGATGGCGCGCGGGTTCGTGCCGTCGACGCCGAGGGCGCGCCGGAGGGCGTCCTCGCCGTCGTCCGGGCGGCCGAGGATCTTGTCGTAGATGCTCGCGAGCGCGAAGAGGGCCGTGAGGCGCGGCGGCACATCCTTCGCTTTGACGACCACCTCCTCGAGCGTGCGCGTCGCCTCCGGCCATACGCGCTGGGCGATGTAGAGCTCGGAGAGCGTGAGCAGGGTGGGCACGTGGTCGGGCGCGTGGTGCCGTACGTGGGTTATCGCGTCGATGGCGACCACCAGATCCTGCAGCTCGTCGCGGGCGACCTTGGCGATCTCCGTGCCGAGCTGGATGATCGCCGGCGCCGTGCGGGCGCGGAACAGGGCGCCGCGGAACGTGTCCACGAGCCGCTCGGCCTGGCCGAGGCTGGTGCGAACCCTCGCGAGGCGCGCGGCCGCGCCCAGCGAGTCGGCGTCGGCCACGAGCGCCTGCTCGAGGAGCATCGCGGCGCGGTGGTCGCGGGCGTCCTTGGAGCCCAGCCGCTCGTCCTCGACGGGCCCCGTGAGGTGGTCGGCGGCATCGATGAGGTAGCGCGCGCGCGCGGCTGGCTGGATCGCGAGATCGGCCAGCGAGATGGACGCCTGCACGGCGCACGCGACGTCCTTGGTACGGTTGGCGAGGCGCGCGAGGCCCGTCGCCGCGGTGACGCTGAGGGGCTCGATACCGAGCGCCACGCGGTACCGCTCGAGCGTCTCGTCGACGAGACCGGGTTCGTCGGTGCCGACCTCCTTCTCGTGGATCTCGAGGAGCAGCGCGGTGCGCAGCTGGACGGCGAGGTGAGGTCCCTCGTCGGTCGAGAGGCCGGAGAGGGCGCGGAGCGCCCGCAGCACGGCGCGACGGGCCACCGCGTCGCCGCGTCGAGCCCGGGGCAGCTCCTTGCGCACCACGGCGTCGAGGGCGCCCTGATCGGTGGGGTCGATCTCCAGGATGCGGTCGTACGTCGCGGTCGAGTCGCCGCCTCCCGTGCGCCACTCCTCGAGGCCCGCGAGGCTCCATAGGGCGCCGAGCCGCGCCTTCGCGTCGATGAACGCGGCCCCCTGCCGGCCGAGCGCGCGGGCGAGATCCTGCCACGCGCCCGCCTTGCGGAACAGCGCCTCGAGGAGCCGCAGGGCGGCGACGTTCGCCGGGCTCGCCTCGAGGACCGCCCCCGCGAGGGCGACGGCCTCGGCCGTGTCCTGATCCACCATGTGTAGAATACACGCAAGATCGGTGCGCAGGTGGCGCGCGAGGTCGGCGCCGTGCGAGCGGCGGATCCGGTTCTCGAGAAAGAGCTTCCGGTCCATGAGCCCGGACGACGTGAACGCTGCCCCGCCCTCGACGCGCTCGACCGTGGCGAGCGCGCGGCGGAGGTAGACCCGGTCCATGCGCTCGACCAGACAGTCCTCCTCGGGGAGCTCCGCGAGTGCCTTGGCCCACAGCGACGCAGCCCGCGGGTCGTCGCCGAGGCGGAGCTCGGCGATCTCGGCGGCGCGCATGTAATGGTGCGCGCGCTCGAGCGGCGTGATCGCGTCGCTCGCCAGCGCGACGCAGGCGTCCGAGAGGGCGTCGTCGTCGGCTGCCTCCTCCAGGACCCGACCGATCTCCTCGGGAGGTACGGGGTGGGTCGGATCGAGGGCGCGCGCGGCCTTCAGGGACTCGAGCGCCGCGAGGGGGGCGCGGAGGCGAACGCGCTGGATCTGGGCGAGCGCGAGGTAGAGCGGGATCTTCTCCTGCGTGGTGAGCGCGTGCTCCACGCGGACCCGGAGCGACTGCGCGACGAGCTCCCAGCGTCCGGCCTCCTCGTGCAGCCGCGTCTCCAGGGCGCGCCCCGCGGCGTGGGCCGTGTCGACCGCGAGCACCTCGCCGACGAGCGCGAGCGCGCGCGTGGCGTCCGTGCGCGCGAGGGCCTCGGCGGCGCGCACCTGGAGCCCCAGCGAGAGGGTGCCGTCCTCCGCGAGGCGCGCCTCCTCGAGCAGCGCCTTCGCCGCGCCGCGCTCGTCGCCGAGGCGGTGCGCCGTCCGGGCGAGGCCGAGGATCGCGCCGCGCCGCCCGGGCTGGAGATCCAGTATCTCTTCGAAGATGCGGGCCGCGCGGCGGGGATCGCCGACCAGATCCTCCCAGAGCAACGCCGCCTTCTCGAGGTACGCCACCTTCCGGCCCGGGTCGGTCGCGACCTTGGCGGCCTGCTGGTACAGCTCGATCAGCGAGCGAAGGTCGCGATCCGCGTGGGCCGCGACGGCGGGCGCCATCATGCGGGAGAGCGCGTCGGTCACCTCGGGATCGCCCGGCGCGGCGATCCACGCGAGCTTCAGCAGGCGCGTCGCCTCCTCCGGCCGCCCGAGCTGGACCTCCGCCAGGAGCGCGGCGCGCACGAGGGCCTTCGCCCGGCGGGCGGGCTCGGTGGCGCGCTCGGCCTCGCGCGACCAGAGGGACACACGCTCGTCGTCGCGGCTCCCGGCGGCCAGGAGGCGATCCAGCTCCTCGAGGAGGAGCGCGTCGCCCTCGGCGAGGGAGCGCGCGCGGTCCATGTCGAGCGTGGCCTGAGGCAGATCGCCGAGGCGCTCCGAGATCGCCGACAGCGCACGCAGCTCGTGAACGATCGACGCGTTGTCCGTGAGGTGGTGGAGCCGACGTCGCCGCGCGAGGGACGCCTCGTTCCAGTGGCCCGCGAGCTCGTGGAGCCGCGCGAGATCGTCGAGGACGCGGCGATCCACGAGCGGCGTCGTCGGCGCGCGGCCCGCGGCGCGCTCGAGGAGGTCCATCGCACGGGAGTCGTCGTTGAGCTTCTTCTCGGCGATCGTCGCGGCCTCGAGCTCGAGGCGCGCACACCGGGCGCGATCGGTCTCGAGCCGCGCCTCGTCCTCGAGCGCGCGCGCGAGCCCCATCAGGTCCCCATGGGTCGCGAGGAGCTGCGTGTGCGCGCGCCGGATGATCAGGCTGTCCGGCGCCATCCGCACGGCCCGTCCGAGCGCGCCCTTCGCCGCGTCGGGCCGGCCGAGCTTCCAGTCGAGGATGAGCGCGCGCTCGACGTGGATCCAGGCGGCGAGCTCGGGCTGCCCGGCGTACGCGTCGGCGACCGCCGAGAGGTGCACGATGTACGCCTCGTATGCGTCCGGCGTCTGCTCCGCGGTGCGCGCGGCGAGATCCGCCTCGAGGCCCTTCAGGGCCGCCGCGTGGCCGGGCGCGCGGGCGAGGGCGGCCTCCCAGGCGGCCGGTGTGGCGTCCCGCGCGCCGGCGGCCTCGAGGAGTCGCGCGCGCTCGACGAGGAGCTCTGCGACGGCCGTCTCCGTCCCCGCGCGGGAGATCTCGTGATCGAGGTGCCCCAGCATCGCCTGCAGGTTGCCCTTGCCGTGAAGGCGCCGGCGCAGGATCCCGTGGGCTGTCGACAGCTCCGGGTCGACACGCAGCGCGGCCTCCGCGTGCGCGGTGGCGCGCGCGTCGTCGCCGTAGGTCTCCGCGAGGATCGAGAGCTCGAGGTGCGCGCGCGCGAGCCCGACGCGATCGTCCCCGTCCTCCAGGATCGCGACCCGCGCCGCGAGCAGCTCCGAGAGCTGGACGATCTCCTCCGGGATGGGCTTCGCGGGGAGCGGCGCCGGTACGGGTGGTGGCGGCGCCCTCGAGGGCGGACGCCTCGGCGGGGGCGGGTGAGTAGGGGGGGGGGCGCGGCCGCGGGTAGAATGGACGGCGGACCCTGCCCGGGGAGCGGCGGCGGGCGTCTGGACGGTGGTGGCGGGCGTCCGGCGCGGGCCTGCGGGAGCGGTGGCGGCCTCGCAGCGTCTGGCGGATCGCTCTTCGGCCTCGCCCGCGCGCGCTCCCCGCCGAGGTCGAAGGGTGTCGGCAGCGTGAGGCCACGCACGTCGTGGAGCGATCGCCGCTCGGGGCGGTCGGCGTCGGCCGCCGTCTGCAGCGATTTCACCTGGCCCTCGATCGACCACCGCTCGTCCGTGAGGACGAGGAGCTTGTCGATCGAGTTCTTCTCGGTCTCCTCGATCTCGATGTCGGCGTCGTCGAAGTCGAGGATCTCGACGGACTTGAACGCGTCGCGGGCAGGCGGGAGTGGGGGCGCGCGGGGCGGCTCCTTCGCACGATCCGGCTCCGTCTTGTCGCTCTTCGGGTTGGCGCGATCTTGCGCCATGGACGATACCTCTCCATGCGCATCTTCGCGTGCCTCGGCCTCCCTGGCAACGTCCAAGGGCGGGACCGTCGTCCCGCGTGGAGGGCGCGTGTTGTGGTAACATCGCGCGAGGCCTCGGCCCGTGACCCTTGATGGCGCGTGACAAGCACAAGCTGGGTGACCTCCTCGACGAAGCCTTCGAGAACGCGCCCGTGCCGACGCTGCTCGTGAGCGCGGAGGGCATCTGGTTGCGCGCGAACCGCTCGATGTGCGCTCTCGTGGGGTACGGAGAGGACGAGCTCGTCGACCGCCGCGCGCCAGGCGGCCGCCGCTCGACGGCGCCCTCCGCGCGCACGACCGCGCAGGCCCTCAAGGTCACCCCGGTGGGATCGATGCCGCCGAGCTCGTCAGGCTTCAGCGCGATCACGCACCCCGACGACCTGTACCTCGACGCGGAGTACGTCGAGAGGATGCTCACAGGCGTCATCGACACCTATCGCATCGAGAAGCGCTACGTGCACCGGGACGGCCGCGAGGTGTGGGTGGACCTCCACGCGTCCGTCGTTCGCGACGAGGCAGGGGAGCCGCGGTTCTTCATCTACCAGAGCGAGGACATCTCCAGCCGGAAGGAGATGGAGCACGCCCTGCGGCGCAGCGAGGGCGACTTCCGCCTCCTCGCCGAGAACGCGACGGACGTGATCTCCCGCCACGCCCGCGACGGGACCATCCTCTACGTCACGCCGTCGTGCGAGGCGCTGTACGGCTACCGGCCGGACGAGCTCGTCGGGCTCCCGCTCGCCTCCATCTGCGATGCTCGCGATCTCGATCGGGTGAGCGCCGAGCTCGCGCGCCTCGACGAGGCGACCGCGCCGGTGCGCGTCGACCTCCGCGCGAGGCGGAAGGACGGCTCGACCGTCTGGGTCGAGGCCACCGCCAAGCTCCTCTTCGGCGATCTCGGGACGGAGATCCACCTCGCGGCCCGCGACGTGCAGGCCCAGAAGGCTGCGGAGGCCCAGGTCAAGAGCTCGGAGGAGCGCTTCCGGACCCTCATCGAGGGTGCGCCCGACGCCGTCCTCGTGACGACGAGCGGACGCGTCGCCTACGCCAACCCCGCCCTCGTGCGCTTCCTGGGCTACGAGTCGGCGAAGGAGATCGTCGGGCGCCCGGCCTCGTCGCTCTTCTCCGGCGCGCCGGTGCGTCCCTCCCGGGAGTGGTCGGCGCTGACGACGGGCCTGGAGGAGGAGCGCGGCCCCGAGGTGCGCGTGAGCGGCCTCCCCTACCAGCGCCACATGCTCCGCAAGGACGGGGCGCGCGTCCCCACCGAGATCGCGGAGCTGTCCGTCGACTTCGACGGCCGCCCGTCCACGCTCCTCTACGCGCGCGATCTCACCGAGCGCGAGCGCCTCATCCGGAAGCTCGTCCAGGCGGACCGGAGGAGCGCGATCGGGACGCTCGCCGCCGGCATCGCCCACGAGATCAACAACCCGCTGGCGTACGTGCTCGCGAACCTCGAGCTCGCCATCGAGGCGCTCGAGGATCAGGACGCGGACCGCAAGGACGAGGTCCGCGAGCTGCTCCGCGAGGCCGAGAAGGGCACCTCGCATGTGCGCGCCGTCGTGCGCGACATGAAGCAGCTCTCGTCCGGTGCGGACTCGGACAAGGGGCTGATCGATCTCCGGAGCGTGGTCGAGGCCACGCTGCGCGTCTCGATGAGCCAGATCCGGCCGAAGGCCCACCTCCGGACGGAGATAGCGGACGTGCCCGCCGTGCTCGCGCGCGCGTCGCAGCTCGAGCAGGTCATGCTCAACCTGCTCGTGAACGCCGTCCAGTCGCTCCCGGACGACGGGCGCACCGATCACGAGATCTTCGTGCGCCTCGGCCCGCGAGGAAACAAGGTCGTGCTCGAGATCAAGGACACCGGGCCCGGCATCCCGAAGGCGACCCAGGCGCGCATCTTCGACCCGTTCTTCACGACGCGGTCCGGCTCGGCCGTGGGCCTCGGCCTCTCGCTCGCCCAGTCCACGATCCAGGAGCTCGGGGGCGAGCTCGCCGTCGAGAGCGACCCGGAGCGGGGGAGCACGTTCCGGGTCATCCTCCCCGTCGCGGACCTGCGCGCGCCCCCGCCCGGAGCGGACGCTGCGCTTGCCCCTGCGGCGCAGGGCGGGCCTCGCCGCGCGAGGGTGCTCGTCATCGACGACGAGAAGCCCGTGGCGCTCGCGCTGGCCCGCGCGCTCCGGAGCGAGCACGACGTGGACGTCGCGGTGTCGGCGCAGGAGGGCCTCCAGCAGCTCGTCGTCGCGCCCTACGACGTCATCTTCTGCGATCTCATGATGAGCGACATGTCCGGCCCGCTCATCTTCGAGCGCGCCGTGGCCAGAGACGCCAAGCTCCGCGAGCGCTTCGTGTTCCTGACCGGCGGATCCTTCACGCCGCGCGCCCGCGCCTTCATCGAGGACACGACGAACGTCGTGATCCAGAAGCCCTACGATGTCACGCGGATCCGCAAGCTGATCGTCGAGCGGATGGTCCGCCCGCGGCTCTGATCGCTACTTGCACACGCCGCCGTCCACCACACAGGACGTCGGGCACTCGGTGTAGGTGCTCATGCGTCCGCCCTGGCAGGACACGAGGAGCTTGTCGAGCAGGGCGTCGTTCCAGCCGGGGAAGACCGAGCCGCAGTACTTCCCGTTGGGCCGGCCCGAGCACTCGTTGCACGCGTCCGGGATTCCCAGGCGGAAGAAGATGCACCCCGCGTCGCACGGCACCGCGGACGCGACACCCGCCTTGCAGGTGATGAGATCATCGGGCGACCCGGGGTAGGGCGCGAGGCCGTTGCCGGCGCAGTACTTCCCGTCGGCGTAGGGCTTCCCGCCGTCCACGCGGATGCAGGGGCGCGCGTCGAGCCCCGCGTCGAAGGGACCGGTGTCGGGGCGATCCACGGTCGCGGCGTCGGTTCGCGTGATCGTGACCCCGGCGTCCGCTGCCGGGGACGCCTCGTCGAACTCGACGAGGAAGGTGCACGACGCGAGCCCCACGGCGAGCGCGCCGGCGGCGGCGACCCGGGCCCGCGTCCTCACGGCAGGGGGCCCTCGAACGCGACGCTGGACGCGGCGCCGATCTTCGCGTGCTTCGCGAACGTGCTCGCGCGGTACAGCCTGTCCGTCGTGCTCGTGCTCCTCCGCGTCACGCCGCCGTAGAGGAAGTGGACGGGACCCGATCCGTGGGAGCTCTGCGCGACGCCCTGCAGCGGGAGCTTCACCTTGAAGACTTGCTCGCCGATGGTCTTCCACGATCGCCCATCGGCGGAGGCCTCGCCGGTGGCGCGCGTGCCCGCGCCTTCCGGCTTCGTCGTGAGTCTCACGAAGAAGGCGCTGTCGTCGGACAGGCCGGTGATGCCGCCGACCTCCGCCGAGTCGGTCGAGCCGCCCTGCGTGGTCCGCCACTGGTTGCGCGTAGGGTGGGCGTCCGCCGGCCGGCAGACCGAGAAGTGCGGGCTGTCGGCGCGCTCGCTCTCCCGCGCCATGATGCACCCCTTGGCCCACGCCTCCACGTTCGAGCTCGGGGTCGAGACGAAGGCGGTCCAGCTGACGGATGCCTCCGCGACGGTGTCGTAGAGAAACGAGAACGAGTCCGCCGATCCCCACTGATCCCCGGAGTCGACCTTCACGCCGAAGACGTCCGCGGGCTCGACGAAACCGGGGTCGCACGTCGACGTGCACTGGAACGGCCACCCGGTGCTCGTGTGGAGGATCGTGAAGGGATCGGCGAGGTAGCTCACCCTGTTGGTCGCGACGAGGTGCACCCCCGCGTCCTTCGCGCGCCCGTAGTCGGCGGGGGTGTCGAAGCCGCCCTTGAGGCCGCCGTGGTACGCCCGGGACACGAGGCCCGCCGCGCCGACGGGCTTCGCCTGCGGGAGGTTCCCGTCGTCCATGTTGAAGAACACGACGTCGGTGCGCGTCGCGTAGGCGGCGAATGCGCACGACGCCGCGTCGACGTTGGGCGCCATGAAGAAGGAGCGCGCACGCGGCGTGGTGCCGCCGTAGTCGGAGACGTTGCTCTTCTGGCAGGCGGTGCCTCCGGTGACGAGCACGATCACCCGGCCGCGGAGATCGGCGAGCTTGGGCCACCGGCAGGGAGGGGTCACCGCGCCACGGAGGCTCGCCGCAGGGCACGCCGCGAGCAGATCGGCCGGTGTGAACAGGGCGCCTTTCCCCAGCCGATCCTGGGCGAGCTGGTCCAGATCGGCCGGCGCGTGATCCGCGTCGAACCCGTCCTTCAGGTCGACGAGCAGGGTCACGACCTCGTGCCGCGGGACCGCTCGGTGGAACGCGGCGATCACCTCGAGGCAGTGCGAGAGGCGCTGGCAGCTCGTGCCGGCGTCGATGATGTTCTCGTGGTAGACGTACCAGTCGCGCGGCACGTTCGGGCTCAGGCTCTTGCCCGTGTGGAGGTCGAGCTCCACGGAGCGCGCGCGGTGGTACACGAGCTGGTCGAAGAGGGGCTCGTTGCGCCCGTACGCGTTGTGGATGGACTTCTGGCGGACCTCGTCGTAGCGGACGCTGGGCGCGTAGGCGTACGTCTCCCGCTGCGGCTCTTCCTCGTTGCCGGCCAGGTCGACACCGAGGAAGCGGAGGACGGTGGAGCGCTCGATGGGGATGGGCGAGGTGTAGAGGGGCGACTGGCGGGAGGGCGTGGAGCCGTCGGTGGTGTAGTGGATGGATGCGGGCTCGCTGGCCGACAGGCTGACCGAGATCTTGCCCCCGATCTCACCGCCGGGCGGGGTCGCTCGCGTGGTCGGAGGGTCGCGGTCGGCGCCGGGGCCGGGCCCGGGAGCGGGAGCCCCGGCGTCGAGCGGGGTCGCCTGCGGCGCGGGGTCGCCGGGATCGCGCCCGCAGGAGAAGGCCGCGAGGCCCAGCGCGAGGAGGAGCCCGGAGGGAAGGCGCACCTGTGAAACGTAGCAAGAAATGGGGGGTCCGCGGCGAACAGCACCACCCGGGTGGCAGCCTGCTAGAACGGCGGCCGCCCGAACTTCCTCATGGCCGCCTCCGTGAGCTCCGCGCACGCGGGCTCGTTCTCGTTCGTCAGCGGCATGAGCTCCCCCGGATCGGCGCGCACGTCGTAGCAGTTCCACTGCCGATCCGCCTGGTGCGCGATCACCTTCGTCCACCCGCGCATGACGCCCCAGTTCTTGAAGGCGCACGCCCAGAGCTCCGTGCAGTTCGACAGGTACAGCGTCCGATCCGGCGGCGACCCGCCGCGCAGGAGGCTCCGGCCCGGGACCTTCCCCTTCAGGTGCGCGATCTCCGGCGCGTCCCACAGGCCGAGCAGATCCATCATCGTCGGGAACACGTCGAGCATCGTGAGCGGCACGTCCTTGAGCGCGCGGAGGTGCGCCTCCTCATCGGCCGTCAGCGTCCCCGGGGGGGCGTCGATCCAGAACGGCACGTGGATCTCCGGCTCGAACAGCGTCCCGGTGTGGCCGACCGCGCCCTTCTCGCGCATCTGCTCGCCATGGTCGGACACGAACACGATCACCGTGCGCGCCGCCTCGGGGCGCGCCTTGAGGCCGCGCAGCATGCGGCCGATGGCCACGTCCTGGAGGTAGATGGAGTCCTGGTAGCGGTTCAGGATCTCGTTCTCGTAGCCCGGGCCGGTGGCCTCCTGCTGGGGCTGGAAGGGGCTGTACCGATCGTCGATCCGGTAGGGAAAATGGGTGTTGGCGAGCTGCACCACGCCGTAGAACGGCTCCTCGAGCTTGCCGACGTCGGCCACGACCCAGTCGGCCGCCTTGCCGTCGTCGGCGCCCGTCTCGTGGGTGGGGTTGTCCTCGAGCTGCGTCGCGCTCACCGTGCGACCCAGCGGGACGCCGGCGAGGAACTTGTTCTGGTTGCCGAAGAGGAGGTTCTGGCTCGTCCAGTAGGCGTTGTGGATGCCGGCCGCGTGCGTGTACTCCCACAGGAGCGGAGCGGAGTGGATCTCGGCGCGTGACTCCGTCGGGACGATCCCGCTCCACATCACCGCGAGCGAGATCGCCGTCGTCGAGTCCAGCGCGCGCATCTGCATGAACGGGATGCGGTCGGGCACGGCCGCGTTCGAGAACGGCGTCCACTTGCAGCTCTCCGTGTGCTCGAGGCAGACGGAGCTCGCGCGCACGGACTCGGTGATGACGAAGATCACGTTGCGCCGGACGGGGGGGCGCGCGACGAGCGGCGGCACCGGGACGGGTGACCGCGCGCCCGGGTGGAGGCGCTCCACGGTCTCGTTGTGGTCCCAGAGCGCGCGCGCGAGCTGGCCCATCGAGGACACGTACATCACGTCCGGCACCGCCCCCTGCTCGGCGCCGCGGTCCGGGCCCACGAACAGGGCGAGGAGGAGCGCGAGCACGCCACAGTCCATCGCGTGGTACGAGACGAGCCGCTTCGCGGGCGCGAGCCTCCGCAGGAGGAGGGGCGCCGCGAGGGCGATCGCGAGCGGCGGGAGGACGGCGCGCAGCACGTTGTAGCGGTCGAACCAGATCTGGTGCCCGATGCTGGGGAGGATCGACGTGCCGACGAGGACCGCTCGGTGGTCGAGGTACGTGTGGAACTGGATGTGCGTGTAGAACTGGAGGCCGACCGCGAGCACCGCCCCGGCGACGAGGACGGCCCGCGCCCCGAAGCGCGCGAGCCCGGACCTGCGGCTCGCGACGACGAGCAGCGAGGCCCAGAGGACGAGGCTCAGGAAGATGGTGAACGCGTAGAACGAGAGCTCGCGGCGGTCCCAGTGGCCCAGGCGTTCGCGGCGCGACAGCGCGTCGACGACCGCGATGCCGAGGGGGACGCCCAGGAGCGCGAGCCGTGCCCCCCAGCGGCGGAGCCGCGCGCGGAGCCGCGGGCGTGCCTGGGCACGCGCGCCCTGCACCGTCGTCTCCGCGTCGTCGGCCTCCGCTTCCATCGTGGGCTCAGGCGAGGTCCTTGCGCGCCAGCTCGGCGAGATCCTTCGACCGGGCGCGGAGCACGTCCTCGTCGGGGCCCTCGAGCATGATCCGGAGCTTGGACTCGGTGCCGCTCCAGCGGACGAGCACGCGCCCCTCGTCGCCGAGCTCTCGCTCGACCTTCGCGATCCCCTTCGACAAGAGCGCCATCTCCTCGATCGGCCGCCGCCCGGGGAGGCTCACGTTCTCGAGGAGCTGGGGCACGCGCTCCATCGCCTCGGTCGCGAGGACCGAGAGCGGCCTGCCGGAGCGGACCATCAGCGCGAGCACCTGCAGGGCCGCGACCAGGCCGTCGCCCGTCGTCGCGTGGTCGAGGAACACGAGGTGCCCCGACTGCTCGCCACCCAGGTTGTACCCGCCCTTGCGCATCGCCTCGACCACGTAGCGATCGCCCACCTGCGTCCGTACGAGCCTGCCCCCGAGCCCGCTCATCGCACGCTCGAGCCCGAGGTTCGACATGACCGTGGCCACGAGCGTCTTCTTCGCGAGCTTGCCCTCGCGGATGAGCGCCGCGCTGCAGAGCGCCATGACCACGTCGCCGTCGACGACCTGGCCCTTCTCGTCGACGACGATGAGCCGGTCCGCGTCGCCGTCGAGCGCGATGCCCACGTCGCAGGTGCGCTTCACCACCTCGGCGCGGAGGTTGTCCGGGTGGAGCGCGCCGACGTCCTTGTTGATGTTGACCCCGTTCGGCTTCACGCCGGTCGCGAACAGGTGCGCGCCGAGCTCCTGGAACACGAGCGGCGCGACGCGGTAGGCCGCCCCGTGCGCGGCGTCGACGGCGATCCTCACGCCCTCGAGCGTGAGCTCGCGCGGGAACGTGCCCTTCACGAAGGAGACGTAGCGCCCGCGCGAGTCCTCGAACTTCTCGGCGCGTCCGATGCCCGGGCCCGTCGTGCGGTGGCCGAGCGTGTCGGACTCCATGAGCCGCTCGATGTCGGCCTCGACCTCGTCGGGCAGCGTGAAGCCGTCCTGCCCGAACAGCTTGATGCCGTTGTCCATGTACGGGTTGTGGCTGGCGCTGATGACGATGCCGAGATCCGCGCGCATGCTCGTGGTGAGGTGCGCGACCGCGGGCGTCGGGATGGGCCCGCACAGGATGACGCGCCCGCCCATCGAGCAGATCCCCGCGGCGATGGCCGTCTCGAGCCTGTAGCCGGAGAGGCGCGGGTCCGTGCCGATCAGGATGCGCGGCGCGTGTGCCTTGCCCTGGCCGGCGACGAACGTGACCGCGCGCCCGAGGGCGAGCGCGAGCTCGGGGACCATCGGCTTCTCGTTGGCCACGCCCCGGATCCCGTCGGTGCCGAAGAGCTTGCGGACGGGCTTGAGCGGGGGAGGGCGCCGCGAGGTGCGCGTGGGCGCGAGGGAGGGTTTGGGTGGCGCGACGGTCTTCTTTTTCGGTGTAGTGTGCATGTTTCAGTCCCGGAAGTTCACGTACGAGAGCTCGATGCCGAGGTCGAGGCCGCGGCACAGCTGGATGGCCTTCTGGAGGTCGTCCTTGTTCTTGCCGGTGACGCGGACCTGCGCGTCCTGGATCGCGGCCTGGACCTTGATCTTGCTCTCCTTGAGGGCGCCCACGAGCTTCCTCGCGTGCTCCGCCTGGATCCCCTCCTTGACCTCCACGAGGATGCGCGCCCCGCCCTTGCCGGTCGGCTGCGGATCCCCCTCCTCGATGAACTTGAGGCTCACCTTGCGCTTGACGAGCTTCTCGCGGAACACCGTGACGGCCGCCTTGACGCGGTCCTCGCTGGAGGACCGGAAGGAGATGCCGTCCGCGTTCTTCTCGAGCTCGGTGTCGGTGTCCTTGAAGTCGAAGCGCTGGCCGATCTCCTTCTGGGCCTGGGCGAGGGCGTTGTCGACCTCGTGCCAGGCCACCTTGGAGACGATGTCGAAGCTCGGCATGGGGGCGCAGCTTAGCGCGAATCGAAGGGGATTCGTAGCTTCCGTGGGGCCCCGCGATCCCACGGCATGGTTCTCGCGCGACCGATGTACGGGGCAGGAGAAGCGGGTGCCCCACCCCGCCGCCGCTACGCGGCGTCGACCCGCCCCAAATCGGCCGCCCAAAGCGGCGGCCTCAGGGGCGGGTAAGAGGAGACGGGGTTTCCGCGCAGACCTCACCCTCCCGGCCTCCCTCTCCCTGAAGAGAGAGGGCTGAGGCATCCCCTCATTTTCCTCACGTCGAGCCCGAGCCCGAG
>SXNL01000343.1 GCA_005777185.1 Myxococcales bacterium | reverse complement strand
GGCGAGTTCGTCAAGGCCGACGGCGGAACGCTCGTCCTCGACGAGCTCGGCGAGCTGCCCCTCTCGCTCCAGGCCAAGGTGCTCCGCGCGATCGAGCAGGGCGAGGTCTCGCCGCTCGGCAGCAACAAGGCCGCCGGTCACGTCGATGTCCGCCTCGTCTCCGCCACCAACCGCGATCTCCCCCGCATGGTCCGGGAGGGCCGCTTCCGCGACGATCTCTACTACCGCGTGGGCGTGATCACGATCGAGCTCCCGCCCCTCCGGAGCTACAAGGAGAACCTCGAGATCCTCGCGCACGTCCTCCTGCGCCAGGCCGCCGAGCGCCACGGTCGCAAGGTCTCGCGCATCTCGCCCGAGGCCATGGACGTCCTCCGCGAGTACGGGTTCCCCGGCAACGTGCGCGAGCTCAAGAACGCCCTGGAGCACGCCGCGATCCTCGCCACCGGCGACGCCGTCGAGGCGGCCGATCTCCCGCGATCGATGCGCGACGCGGCCCCGTCGACCGCGGGCCGCCCGTCGCCCTCACCGTCTCGCGTGCCCACGCTCGCCGAGCTCCGCGAGAGCTGGATCGCGCCTCACGAGCGCCGGTACCTCGTCGACCTCCTCAACGCGTGCAACGGCAAGGTCCGCGAGGCGGCGAGGCGCGCGGACGTGAACCACGTCACCATGTACCGCCTGATCAAGAAGCACGGCCTGACGCTCGGCCGCGCCGTGTCGTGATCACGCGCTCACTCGTGCAACCGCGCGATGAAGGTCGGGGAGACCCTCACCTCCGGCGGCGCGCGATGGCCGCGAACGCGATGCCGAGCAGGAGCACGCTCCCGGCCGAGCCGCGCAGGTCGCCCACCGGGCCCGGCGTCGCGTTGCACGCGCTCACGGTCCTCTTGCGATCCGCGCCGTTGCCGATGTTCACCTGCTCGCCGGTCGCGGTGAAGGTCCGCGAGCCGGGCGTGCCGACGGGAGGGGGCGGCGGAACGGACGTGCTCGGCGTCACGTGGCCGCCGGGATCCTCCTCCTCGCCGGGGCTTGGCTCGGGGGTCGTGGCGCCGCCGTCCTTGGTTGCGCCCGCGTCGCTCGTGGTGGCTCCGCTGCAGACGCCGAACTGCACGCCCGAGGGGATGGTGCAGGTCTGCCCGCTCGGGCAGCCGTTGCCGCCGGTCGTGCCCGTCGCACGGCAGCCAGCCAGACACCGCTTCGACGTCGCGTCGCACACACGTCCGCTCGTCGAGGTGCCGCAGTTCACGTCGGCGTTGCAGCCGCACATGTTGTTCGAGAGGCAGATGGCGCCGTTCTTCGCCGCGGAGCACCGCGAGGTGTTCGATGTGGTGCACTCGACGCACCGCTTGTTCGTCGTGTCGCAGACGAAGCCCTTCGACGCGCACGCGGTGTCGCTCGTGCACTCGCTCGCGCCGGCGCCGCCGTCGGTGGTCGAGCCGCCCTCGCCCTGCGCCGCGCCGCCGTCCGGCGGGGGCTCGACGTCGTACTCGCCTCGGAGCGCCTTGTCGAAGCGCACCCAGATCGTCCGGTGCAGCGACTGCCCGCCGACGCCGACCTTGCCGCCGCCCGTCTCCCCGACCCACGGGGTGTACGAGTAGAGCGCGGCGGTCGCCTCGTTCTCGGGCTTGACCTCGATCATGTCCTCGGTCCGCTTCGCGAGGCCCTTCTTCCAGCCCGACACGGTCGGCGTCTGGTTGAGCAAGGTGTCCATCGACGCGCGGAGCGTGCGGGCCGAGCACTGCGCCTGGAGGGTGAAGCCGGTGTACTGCGCGGGCCGGGTCGCGCAGACGGGCGCGTGCGGGCAGCCGCAGCCGAACGCCAGGTCGAGGGTCTTCTTGTCGGCCGTCGTCTTCGAGATGAGGCTCTGCTCCATCTGCAGGCGGACGATGAGCTCGAGCGGGTTCACCCCGTACTCCATCGCGGCCTCGATCAGGATCGCGCTCGCCCTCTTGCCGCCCTCCTCGTACGTCGCGAGGACGCTGGCCTTCTTGAACGGGGTCGCCTCGAGAAACCTCTGGATCTGCTCCTCGCTGTACGCCTCCGGATCGAGCAGCTCGATGTTGGTGAGGACGTTGTTCCGGTTGAACGGCTCGGACAGGGCGGACGTGGACGGCCCCTCCTCGGTCTCCTCCTGCTGGCAACCCGCCGTGACCCCCGTGATTCCCACCACCGCTGCCACGCCAAGCGCAACAAGAAGACGACTCATGGCCATTCTTCGATGCTACAGGCGTACCAGTCCGAGCTGCACTGGAATTTTCCATTTTTTTGGCCCCAATGTAGGGATTTCTCGGAGGATTCAGACATGCGTGGGGGTGGAACGATCCACTGATCGCCGGTGCTCGGCGCCGGACTGAAGAGCTGTCCAAAATTGCGCGCGCCCTCTCCCGTTGACGTGAGCGTTGACGTTGACGTTGACGGCGACGGCGACGGCGACGATTCCTGGCTAGGCCACGGGCCGCTCTCGGCGAGATTTTGCGAGGAAACGCCTTCGAAGCGCACATCCAGCTCGCCAGTCCGTCGCCGTCG
>SXNL01000342.1 GCA_005777185.1 Myxococcales bacterium | reverse complement strand
GGTCGCCGTCGCGGTGGGCGCGGTGGTCGGAGCGGCGCTGGCCGTCGCGGTCGTGGTCGCCGGCGCGATCGAGGGTGCCGGCGTCGTCGCGGCGACGGTCGCGGTGACCGTCGCGCGTGAGCTCGTCGTCGCGGCGTCCCCGGGGCCCAGGTGCGACCTCAGGAACCATGCGCCCGCGGCGAGGCTCCCGGCGACGATCGCCGCGCCACCCAGGATGAGCGGGGCGGCGCTCTTCTTCTGCGATGCGGTGGCCCCCCCCGGCGTCGGCGTCACCTGCGCCCACGCGCCCTGGGTCTTCGCGACGGACAGCGGCCCGGACGCTTCGCCCTCGCGCATGCCCGTCGGGGGCGGTCCCGCGCTCGAGCCGCGATCCGCCGACAGGGTCCCCGACGGGCTCGAGGCGGGCATCTGCGAGGTCGGTCCCGACGACGGCGGCGGCGCGATCCCCGGCTGGGTCGTGCCCAGGATGCGCGAGACGCGCGCGTAGGAGATGCTCGCCTGGTCGCGGCTGAAGGACTGGAGCGCGCCGGCCAGCTCGGCCACGTTCGCGAAGCGACCCGCGCGATCCTTCGCGAGGCAACGCAGCACGACCGCCTCGAAGGCGGGTGGGATCTCCGGGCGCAGGCTGCACATCGACGTCGGCGTCCTCTGCAGGACGGACACGATGAGCTCGGACAGGCTCTCGCCCCCGAACGGGACCTCCCCCGTCGTCAGCTCGTACAGGATGACCCCGAGCGCCCAGATGTCGGCGCGCTGGTCGAGATCCTTCGCGCCACCGAGCTGCTCGGGCGACATGTACAGCGGAGAGCCCAGGATCGTGGCGGTCTTCGTCAGCGCGAAGTCCTTGCCGCCGAGATCGTTCATCTTCGAGATGCCGAAGTCGAGTACCTTGACGGTGCGCGAGTGATCGGCGCGGGTCGCCAGGAACAGGTTCGCGGGCTTCAGATCGCGGTGGACGATGCCTGCGACGTGCGCCTCGGCGATGGCCTCGCACGCCTGGAGGATGTACGTCGTGGCCTCGTCCACGGGGAGCGTGCGGCGCTCGAGGAGGGTGTCGGCGAGGTCACGCCCCTCCAGGTATTCCATCACCATGTACGGCGCGCCGTTCTCGAGCGCGCTCACGTCGATGACGCGGGCCACGTGCTCGCTCCGGATCTTCGCGGCCGCGCGTGCCTCGCGCGCGAACCGACCGACGACCTCGGGCTTGGCGAGGCCCTCGGGGAGCAGGAACTTGATGGCGACGAGCTGATCGAGCTGCATGTGCGTTGCGCACACGACCACACCCATGCCTCCCTCGCCGATGACGCGCTCGATGCGGTACTTCCCCGCCAGGGTCTCCCCCTCGCGAACCGGCGCGCTCAACGCAAGCTCCGCTCGTTCATCGACCCGGCTCCTTCGACCCGGAAGCGTAGGGGATCCAGGCGCGGGCGTCGAGGGCAGATCCCCCGCGCGCGCAGCGGAGCGCCGGGGGCGAACCTGGGCGAGGATCTACAGGCGGACGTCGAGGTAGATCCCCCGCCGCAGCTCGGCCAGCCACAGCTTTCGCTGCCGCTCCATGACCTCGCTGAAGGCGCGCTCCATCATGGAGTCCTTGACCTCCTCGAACCGGGGAAGCGGCGAGAACCTCGCGACCTGCACCACGAGGATCGCCTCGTCGAGCCGGAGCGGGCCCGCGGTCTCACCGGCGGGGACGTCCTTGACGAGCTCCTGAAGGGGCGGGATGAGCGCGTTCCAGGGCTGCATGCCGTGCGATCCGCACGTGGCCTTGGTGGCGGGATCGTCCGAGTGCTGCTCCACGAGCTTGCAGAAGTCCTCGCCCCTCCGCGCCCGCGTGGCGATCTCCGTCGCGAGCGCCTCGCGCGCGGCCGCCTCCTGCGAGGTGGAGCCCGGGAGGATGCGGAGGGGCAGGATGCGCACGTCGATGAACGGCTGACCGCCCATGTCCTTCAGCCAGTGCGCGTACGCGGTCCGCGCGTCCTGCTCGCTCACGCGCACGCGGCCTCGCACGCGGAGCTGGACGAGCTTGCCCTCCAGGAGCTGCCGCCTGAGCTCGTCCCGGTAATCCTGCTCGGAGAGGCCCTGGCGCTTGACCTCCGCGATGAGATCGGACGGCTTGACCTTCGCCTGGGCCGCGACGTTGCGGACGGCCGCGTCGACCTCCTCGGGGGTGACGACGATGCGCCCCTTGTCCGCGGCATGCTCCTCGAGGCGATCGTCGATCATCCGGTTGAGGACGTCCTTGAAGGCCTTCGACTCCTCGGCAGCCTGCTGCGCAGGGTTCAGCTGGGCGGCGGCGATCCGGTACAGGTAGGGCCGCGCGCGGTGCCGGAGCTCGGAGAGCAGGATGGGCCGCTCGCCGACGACCGCCACGATGCGCTCGACGATCGCAGCGTCTGCCTGCCGCGGCGCCATCGAGAGGCCGAAGACGAAGGCCGCCGCGGCGGCGGTCGCGAGCAGCCGCCCGCGAACCGGGGGCGCATGGGTGGGGGAGGCCATTCGCGCGATGTTCTTAGCATGGAGCCAAGAGATGTGGGAAACTCGGACCGATGCGACCTTGGTGCTGGCGAGGTACGTTCCTCGCGGGTCTCTTCCTCTTCTGCTCGGGCGCCTGTGCCTCTCGCTCCGAGACGACCCCGACCACGGACGGAGGCGGCGTCGACGCACGGGCGCCCTCGGCCGAGGGCGGCGCGCTCCCGAACGGCGGGGACGTCATCGTCGAGAAGGCCTCGTTCACGGAGCTGTTCGCGCTCAGCGACATGCACGCGCACCTCAACGAGATGGTCGTGCTGCTCGAGCGGAGCGGCCTCGTCGCGCCGAAGACGCGCCCCTTCGAGTGGAAGGGCGCGAGCTCGACCCTCGTCATCGTCGGCGACTACATCAACAAGGGGCCGAACAGCGTGGGCGTCATCTCGGCCATCATGGAGCTCGAGACGGCCGCGAGCGCGAAGGGCGGCACCGTCGTCGCCCTCCTCGGCAACCACGAGGCCGAGTTCCTGGCGCAACCGAACGACAGCAAGTTCGAGGCGGCCGACGCGATCGGGACGGAGCTCCGCTCCTCGACGCCCGCCATCGATCCCGTGAAGTTCGCGACCGGCCCCGATCCACGCGCCGTCTGGCTCCGCGGGCGTCCCGTCGCGGCGAAGATCGGCGGCTACTTCTTCTGCCACGCCGGCGATACGCACGGCGCCACCGTCGCCGCGCTGCGCGAGGAGCTCGGGCTCGCGTTCCGCACGGGCGCGGGCTTCGCCGACGCGCGGCTGATCGGCGACAAGTCGCCGCTCCAGTCGCGCGCCTGGGACACCACCGAGACGGTCACGAAGAACATCACCGCGCTCGGCGCGACCCACATCGTCTTCGGCCACGATCCGAGCGCGTTCGATTTCGGCTCGATCGCGGCCCCGAGCAAGTTCGGCGGCAAGATCGTCAAGATCGACGCGGGCCTCGCCGCCGGCGATTCCCAGGGCGAGATCTTCCATGTGCGCCTCGAGGGCGCCTCCGAGGTCGCCGAGGCGATCGGGCCCACGGGCCCACCGCGCCTGCTCTACCGCTCGCCGTGAGACGTCAGCGCTTGCTGTACTGGAAGCGCTTGCGCGCGCCCGGCTGGCCGTACTTCTTGCGCTCCTTCTTCCGCGCGTCGCGCGTGAGGAAGCCGGCACGCTTGAGGGCGGTGCGCTTCTCGGCGTCGACGACGCAGAGCGCGCGGGAGACACCGTGGCGGATCGCTTCGGCCTGCGCGGACTTGCCGCCGCCGCAGACCGTCGCCCAGACGTCGTACTGCTCGATGGCCTCGATGAGCTCGAGCGACTGACGCGCGATCATGCGCGAGGTCATGCGCTCGAAGTACGTGTCGGCGGGCTGCTCGTTCACGGTCATCACGCCCGCGCCCGGCGCGATCCAGACGCGCGCGATCGCGGTCTTGCGCTTCCCGGTGGCGTACGTGCCCTTCTTGCAGACGCCCTGAGGGTCCTTCGTGGGGGTGCCGGTCGTGGTCGTGGTGGCCATGTCTTTCGGGTTCCTGTCGTGCCTCGAAGCGGGGGGACGGTGGCGGGAGCCTCTCAGCTCCCTCGAACCTGGGTCGGAAGCGGAGCGGGCCGCTGCGCGGCGTGCGGGTGATCGGGCGTGGCGTAGACCTTGAGCTTGCCGAGCATCGCGCGACCGAGGACGTTCTTGGGGAGCATGCCCTTCACGGCCTTCTCGATCGGCAGCTCTGGCTTGCGCGCGAGCACGTGACGGTACGATTCCTGGACGAAGCCACCGGGAATGCCCGAGTGACGGTAGTAGAACTTGCCGTCGAGCTTGTTGCCGGTGAGCTTGACCTTGCCCGCGTTGACCACGACGACGAAGTCGCCCGTGTCCTGGTGAGGCGTGTACGACGCCTTGTGCTTGCCGCGGAGGACGCGTGCGATGTCGGTCGCGAGGCGACCGAGCGGGCGGTTGGTGGCGTCCACCACCCACCAGGCGCGGCCGGCGAGCGCCTCGGCCTCGGTTGCGGAGTACGTGACGTTGGGCGATCGGGTAGCCATGGGGCGCGGGAACCTACGAAACCGACGCCCGCGTGTCAAGGCGTGAGAGAGCGTCCGGGAGCCGCCCGGAAGTGCTAGGCTGTCGCCGGTCCGGCGCACGCCCCTTCCCCAGGGGCCCTGCCGTCCGATCCGGCGTCGTCTAATGGCAGGACTGAGGATTTTGATTCCTCCTATCACGGTTCGAATCCGTGCGCTGGAACCGCCAAAACGCCTGCTCCGCCGCTCCAAGGAGACCCTGTGCGCCTGATCGCCTGTTCAGTCCTCGTGTCGCTCCTGCCGCTCCTCGCGACGAGCTGCCGCCGGGATCCCCCCGACAAGCCGACGCCCGCCGCGGGCACGGTCTCGGTCTCGGCGGCCAACGTTCCCGCGCCGTCCGCCTCGACCTCCGCGTCGTCGACCCTGGCGTTCGCCCGGAAGGCCCTCGCCCCCGGGCTCGTCGTCTCGATCGTCGACTCCAGCCAGATGACGATGAACATCACGCAGCCGCGGAAGCTCGACTCGCAGGAGACCGAGAAGTCCGAACGTCGGATCGAGGTCGTCGCCACGGACGGAGGCGCGGCGAGTCGCGTGAAGGTGACGTACGTCGACAAGGCCATCACCGAGGTCGCGGACGGGCAGGAGACGACGCGCAGGCCCGCCGTGCGCGGCAAGAGCTACATCGTCGAGCAGCTGGACGGGAAGCTCGTGGTCACGGACGCCGCGAGGACGGCCGCGAGGAAGGAGGAGGTCGACATCGTGGCCGCCGACTTCGCGCAGGATCTCGGCAAGCCCGACCGCATGGTGGCGTCCGTTCCGGAGGCGCCGCTCCGGGTCGGCGATCCGGTCGGGCCGCTCGCGGAGTGGGTGCGCGACGAGCTCTCCAAGATGGGCGACGGGATCGAGATCAAGAGCTGCACGGTCGCGCTCCGGGCGGTGAAGAACGAGCCGAACGGCAAGGTCGGCGCGTTCAGCGTCAAGACGACGCTCTCGATGAAGCCCCGCGGCGTCACCATCACGATGGACCTCGAGGGTGAGCTCGCCGTACGCGAGGACGGGCGGCCGCTGGCGCTGGATCTTGGCGGGCCTCTCGTGGTGAAGGGCGGGGGCGCCGAGGGGACCGGCAAGGTGTCGGTGCAGCAGAAGCGCGACTACCCGTGAGGGCGGGCCTCGCGCTCGCGCTCGCCGCCGCGCTCGTCGCGTGCCGCCCCGCCCCCACGGTGACGGCGCCCGTCGAGACGGACGCGTCCGACGCCTCCACAGCGGTCGACCTCGCGGGAACGACCGTGGAGGCGGTCGCGGGAGACGGCCAGGCGCCGAAGCCGGAGCGCACGCGGGCGGCCCTCGCGCTCGTCGAGCGGGCGGACGCTGGGGCGGAGGCGTTCCGCTCTCCCGCGGAGTGGGGGGCTCACGCCATCGTCAGCAAGGACGGGCTGGTCGCCGCGCGCGCCGCGGGCGTGGATGCGGCGGCGGTCCGCAGCCCCGTCGAGAACGGCGCGGTGTTCGAGCTCGGCTCCGTGCCGCTCGGGACGCACACGCGCCGCGTGGTGGTGCCAGCGGACGCCATCGTGGTGAAGGGCTCCCCGTCGCGCCACATGTACATCGCGACGCGCAAGGCCCTCGCGTTCGCGGGCCATCCTCCCGAGCGCATGCCGCTCGTGGCTCTGCGCACGAACATGGGCTGCGCTTGGTCGCGTGAGGGCACGCGGGTGATCGTCGGGACGTACGGCGAGTGGGAGTCGAAGGAGGGGGGCGCCTCGATCGGGCTCCTCGTTCGCCTCCCGGACGACGTCGCGGTAGAGCGCGCGAGGAACCTGTCGGGCACGGCGAGCCTCGCGGCCCAGGCCACGAGGGCCGCCTCCGCCGCAGCGCCGCGGATGGGAGCGTGGTACGCGAGCACGCTCCCCACCGAGGGATGGGAGCCGGTCAAGCTGTCCCCCGATCCTCGACACCTGTACGACCTGGGGCGAGGGCCGTGACGGCGAATTCTCCTTGCGCATCCCGCCGAGCCGCGCAAGTACGGCGGGCATGAAGCCCTCCACGACCACCTCCGCGTCCGCGATCCTCGGCGTCGGCCACCACGTCCCCTCGAAGGTCGTCACCAACCACGATCTCGCCAAGCTCATGAACACGTCCGACGAGTGGATCGTCCAGCGCAGCGGAATCAAGGAGCGGCGCTTCATCGAGCACTCGGGGATCGGCGCGAGCGATCTCGCGGTGCCCGCGTCGAACATGGCGCTCGAGCACGCGGGACTCTCGGCGGGCGATGTGGACGCCATCGTCTTCGCGACCCTCTCGCCGGACCACAACTTCCCGGGCTCGGGGTGCTTCCTGGGCGACAAGCTCGGACTCCCCGGCGTGCCCGCGCTCGACGTACGCAACCAGTGCTCGGGCTTCCTCTACGGGCTCTCGATCGCGGACGCGTGGGTCCGGGCGGGCGTGTACCGCCACGTCCTCCTCGTGGGCTCGGAGGTCCACTCCACGGGCATCGAGCTCACCGACCGCGGGCGGGACGTCGCGGTCCTGTTCGGCGACGGGGCGGGCGCCGCGATCATCGGTCCCGCCACCCGGCCCGGTCAGGGGATCAGGAGCATCGAGCTCCACGCGGACGGCTCGGGCGCGAAGGAGCTGTGGGTCGAGGCACCGGCGAGCGCCTACGCTCCCCGGCTCACGGCCGAGATGCTGGTCGAGGGCAAGCACTTCCCCGCGATGAACGGCAAGCAGGTCTTCCGCTGGGCGACCGAGAAGATGCCGGAGGTGTCGCGCGCGGTGCTGGCGCGGGCCGAGCTGACGGCGGCCGAGGTCGACCTCTTCGTGCCGCACCAGGCGAACCTCCGGATCAACCAGCTGGTGTGCCAGAAGCTGGGGATCCCCGAGGCGAAGACGGTCGCCAACATCGAGAAGTATGGCAATACGACCGCAGCCACGATCCCCCTCGGTCTCTCGGAGGCCTGGCGCGAGGGTCGTTGCGGCGCGGGCTCGCACGTGCTGATGGCCGCGTTCGGCAGCGGTTTCACATGGGGTGGGGCCGTCGTCACGCTCTGATCCGGGAGATCGGGAGGCGTCCCGTCGGCGGGCCGCCGGGCTCGACCCGGACGAGGCCCCGCCGCGGCGAGACGTGCTCGCTCAGGCGAGGGCCTCGAGCGCCCGGGCGATGTTCGCGCGGGCTCTGGCCTCGTGGCGCTCCCGGAAGAGGGCCGTCGCGTAGATGGCGGGTCGGTCGAGGAAGCGGCGAAGGACGGCGCTTCGCCCCGCGGCGAACGCCGCCTGCTCGACCCAGGCGTACTCGAGGCGGATCTCCTCCTCGAACCGATCGAAGACGACGTCTTCCGCGCCGAGGATGGACAGGTCGATGTCCACGACGAGCTGCCCGTCCGAGCTGGCCGCGGCGTGCGTACGCGTCGCGCGGACGTGGTCTCCGATCCGCGCGGCGACACGCGGGTCGACGCCAGCAACCGCGAGGCACTCCTCCGCCCACGCCGCGCTCCGCTCCTCGTTGTCATGCGCGTGCGTGTCGTAGACGGCGTCGTGAAACCAGAGCGCAGCCTCGACCTCGGCTGGCCGCTCCGGGAGCGCCGCCACGGCCTCCTCGTCGAGGACCGCGAGGCACGCGCCGACGTGGCGCGCCGTGTGATACGCGCGATGCGGCTCGTCGTACGCCTCCCGCAGGCGCTCGAGGACCTCGGCGCCCAGGCCTTCCGCGCCGAGGCTCGCCCACCACGCTCGGAATCGATCGTCCGGCAGCAGGGTTCGCGCGGCGCTGCGCACGCGTCCGGGCGCCACGGTCTCGGTCCAGTCCATGGAGATCTGCCAGACGTCGCAGATCTGCTCGTGACCGCACGCCCCGCAGCGCATCCGGTCGAACTCGATGCCCACGGGCTCGACGCTGCCCGCATCCAGCGAGCCGCAGCGCGGGCATCGGACGACGATCGTGGGGAGCGTGGCGACCACACGCGGAGCATACGTCAGGCGGACGCCCTATTTCGGCGGCGGCTCCGCGCAGATGTGGTTGATGCACGTCGCCCCGGTGGGCGCGTTGCAGCAGTCCGCGGTCGTCTCGCAGTGATCGCCGTCGTTCGAGCAGCCGCTACCGGCGCTGCAGACGAGGCCTCCGTCCGGCCCCTTGCCGTCGCAGAACCCGCCGCAGCACTCGGTGCCCGACGAGCAGCCCTGCCCGTCCCCCTTGCACGGATCCAGCGCCCAGAACCCGCGCATGTTGAGCGACGAGAGGTCCTGCCCGGGCAGCAGGAACGCAGGGTGGCTCGGATCCTTGCCGGGAACGGGGGCGAGGTCGATCGCCGCGACCCACAGCAGCTTCACCTGATCCTTGCCGCCTGTGAGCTGGTTGCCGAACGTGCGCCGGCTCGTGAACACCACCCAGAAGAAACCACCGGAGGGAACCGGCGCGAACGTGGGTTCGTAGTTCCAGGACTTGTCGCGCGCGCCCGCCGCGAACGGGTACGTGTCGCCGTTCAGCTTGGCGAGGCGGATCTCCTGTCCCGGCGTGACCGCGCTCGCGAGAAAGAGGTCCGCCGCGCCGGCGCGTGTGTCGGCGGGGCCGCGCTGGTAGACGATCCACTTCGCGTCGGGCGCCACGCTGGGCCAGGCGATCTCGGCGCCCGGGGCCTGGGGGAGCAGCATGGTCGAGGCGCCTGCCTTCCCCGCCGCCAGGTTGAAGTCGTACACGGACAGCGCTCCCCCCGACAGGGCGACGTACGCGATCTTCGTCCCGTCGGGTGCGAAGTTGGGCATGCCGAGGCGCACGCCGTCGAGCCCGCTCGCCGGGACCTTGGTCCCGTCGGCCGAGTTCCACATCCCGTCCTGCCCGCCGGGCGGGCCAGGGAGGTTCGACGCGTTCTGGATGACGTACTTCCCGTTCGGCGACACCGCCGGCATCCCCCACAGTCGCTTCTGGTTGGTGCCCGCGTTCCCGCCGGTGTCGTAGACGGGCTTGTTGGTCAGGAGGTTGTAGGTGCCGCCGAGCGTGTCGCCGCCGCTCACGAGGGTCGAGCCGTCGGCCGACACGGTGTGGCACGTCATCGTGCACGAGGAGGCGGGGAGCGTACCGAACGTGCCGTTGCTGAAGTCGTCCGGCGCGGTGGCGCCAGGCTTGATGCGCATCACCCGGCCCTGGTTGTTCGCCCAGTAGTACACGGTGCCGCGCATGGACGCGGGCGCGATGGTCCACGTGTGCTTCGCGATCACCGTCGCTGCGCCGGCGGTGGTGCCGCCCGCGAGCCGTGCCACGGTGACGTTGGCCACACCGCTCGTCGAGTCGACGAACTTCTGCCACGTGGCGGGCGCGAACGCGTAGCGCGAGGGGGGGGGGACGGTCGTGAACGCGTTGAGCTCGAACGCCGTGCTCTGCACGCGGACGTGGTACAGGTCCGCGGCGCCGCCGCCGTTCCACATGAGCGGCGGGGCCGCGAGGCCGCGCGGGAAGACGGTGGAGTCGTATGGGTAGGCCCACTGCACCGCCGGGTCGGGGGTCGTGGCGCCGAGGAGCGCGCCAAGGACCGGGGGGGGAAGCTTGCCCGGGTTGTCCTCGATCTGGAGCTTCACCGTGAGATCGGCGGTCACCTTCTGCGTCTTGTACTGGGCGGTCACCTTGACCTTGCCGCCGACCATCCCCGTCGGCGTGTAGAGGCCCGACCTGCTCACGCTCCCGATGGGCAGGTTCGTGGACGACCACGACACGCCGGCGGGGAGCTCCGCCGTGGACCCGTCGTCGTAGGTCGCGACGAGCTTGTACTGCTGGGTGACGACGACGTCGTTCACGATCGTGAGCGTCGCCGTCGGCGGCTCGACCGCGAGGGATCGAACGTTCCTGTCGCCGCCGAGGAGCGGCGGCGCAGCGCCGTCTGTCGCGCCCGGAGGCGGCACCGCGTCGTCGAACCCGCTGCGCGCGTCGCTCCCGCAGGCGAAGAACGCGGCGCCAGCCGACAGGGACAGGACGACGCCGACCAGTACCGTGAGCGGGTGCTTCATGTGGATTCCCTCGGAAGGACCCCCCATTCTACCCCTTTTTCGCGCGGATGGTATGTTTCGGGCGTGAGTGAAAGAAAGCCGGAGGCCGGCCGCGCAGCGCACACGAACGGCACGAACGGCGGTGCTCCCGCGGCCGCGGTGTGGCCGAAGGACACCAGCACCGGGTGGGCATCCACGCGGGTCGAGCGCCGCGCCACCGCTCAGGACGGGACGAAGATCGCCTACGAGGTGCTGGGCCACGGCGAGCGCACGATCGTGCTCGCGAACGGCCTCGGCGGTCGGCTGTACGCCTGGGAGCCGCTGATCGGCGCCTTCTACCGGACGCACCGCATCGTCACGTGGGACTACCGAGGCCTCTTCGCCTCGGACTCGCCGCCCACCGACCGTCGCCTGGCGGTCGTCCACCACGTGGACGATGCGATGGCCATCCTCGACGCCGAGGGGATCTCGCGCGCCGTCTTCGTCGGGTGGAGCATGGGCGTGCAGGTCTCGCTCGACGTCGCCGCGAGCTATCCCGCCCGCGTGGCCGGGCTCGTGCTGCTCAACGGCACGCACGGGCACACCATGGCGACGGGGTTCCAGCCGCTCTTCTCCATCCCGTGGCTGCCCAAGCGCCTGCACGCGCTCATCGACTTCCTCATCGACCACCCCGAGATCGCCCAGGCCCTCGCGAAGGTGAGCAAGGTCGGCGTCGTCCCGACGTCGCTCCTCCTGATGATCACCGCCGGGCCGCGAGCGTGGTCGCTCCGCCCGATGCTTCACCAGTACATGGAGGACGTGCTCGGGCCGAGCTTCACGAACTTCCTGCGGCTCTTCCAGGAGCTCGACGCCCACTCGGTGTACCACCTCCTGCGCTACATCCGCGCGCCCGCGCTCGTCGTGAGCGGCAGGCTCGATGCGATGACGCCGGCCTACCAGAGCAAGGAGATGGCCCGCCGCCTGCCCAACGCGGAGTGGATCGACCTGTTCCGCTCGGGTCACTTCTCGATGCTGGAGCGGCCCGAGATCGTCGTCCCGGCGATCGAGCGCTTCCTCGCGACGCGCGCCGAGTGGCGAGCGCCCGGGTAGCGGGTAGCGCGACAGCGCTTCAGTTCTTCTCCCTGGCCTGGCAGCTGGCGCAGACGCCGTACATCTCGTGCTTGTGGCTCGTCAGGCGGAAGCCGTGCCGCTGCGCGATCTCGTCCTGCAGCGACTCGATCCGGGGCTCCTCGAACTCGATGATGTCCCCACACTCGAGGCAGATGAGGTGGTCGTGGTGCGACGTGTCGTCGGCGAGCTCGTAGCGGGTGAGGCCGTCGCCGAACTTGCGCTCGTGGGCGACCCCGCACTCGGTGAGGAGCTTGAGGGTCCGGTACACGGTGGCGTAGCCGACGTGCTGGCCGTTCTCCTGCTTGCGCACCTCCTCGAGGAGCTGCTCGATGCTGATGTGATCGGCCTTGCCGAAGAACGTCTCCACGATGAGGCGGCGCTGGTCGGTCGAGCGCAGGCCCTTCTTCGCCATGTGCTCCGCGAGCACCGTGCGGAAATGCTCCAGCGTCGCCTGCGAGGGCACGTGGTGCGCGGGGTTCGGCCCCCCAATTCGATTGCGTTCCGCCCTCGAGGGCATGATCCTCCGTGTACCAGATGTCGCCATCCGGGTCATCGACGTGCCCGCGCGGACGGATCGTGCGCGCGCGTGGGCACGCCGTCGCCCGAGCCGCCGCCGCCTGGATTACCCTCATATTTCCAGGGGTTGCAGCCGGCGGGGGGCCGGAGGTGCGGGAGGTCCAGGCGAGCCCCTGGGTGGACGGGGCGATCGCGGCGTCCACGATCGGGGCCGTCCTGACGACGGAGCTCGGCGCGAAGGACGCGCTCGCGCCCGCCACGTGCAGATGGTGCGCCCCGCCTGGCCTCGACGTCTCCGTCCGGCGCGCGCTTGCGCGGAGGGACACCACGCCGGCGCTCGCGATGTCGAACGTGATGGCGTTCGTGATCGTCCCGCTCTCCACGATCGGCCTCGACCTCGTGGCGGCGAGCGACGAGGGCGTGCTCCGCCAGACGTGGTGGAACGACGTGCTCCTGATCCTCGAGGCCGAGGGGGTCTCGCTCGCGCTGAACCAGGTCGCGAAGTACGGCCTGGCCCGGGAGCGGCCCTTCGTGCACGCGCGCGACGCCGAGGGGAAGGCGCGCCTCGCGACGAACGACGACAACCTCTCGTTCTACTCCGGCCACACGGCGGGATCGTTCACGCTGGCGACGGCGGCTGGCACGATCGCGTCGATGCGCGGCTACCGCGCCGCGCCGCTCGTCTGGTTCGCCGGCCTCGCGACCGCGTCCGCCGCCGGCTACCTGCGCATCGCGGGCGACAAGCACTGGTTCACGGACGTGGCGGCCGGCGCGCTGGTCGGCGGCGGTGTCGGGTTCGCGATCCCGTGGCTGTTCCACAGGACCCGCGGCACGGTGACGGTCGGCGGAGCCCAGGTCGACGGCGCGCGGGTCGTGGCGGTGCGGGGGGTGTTCTAGCCCCGCTCGATCGGCAGGCCCTCGGCCTCCCACGCGAGCAGGCCGCCTTCCAGGAACGCGATCGCGACGCCCTGCTCCGCGAGCCTGGCCGCGACGTCCTTCGTCTTGTCGCCGCCGCGGCAGTACAGCACCGGATGCCCCTGCACCATGTACAGCTCCGCGAGCCGGCCCTCGATCTCCTCGAGCGGCATGTGCATCGCGCCGGGCAGGTGCGCGCGGCCGAACGCGGCGGCGTCGCGCGTGTCGATCGGGACGACGGCGCCCTCGGCCAGGGCGGCGCGGACCTCGAGGGGTTTCAGCGCGCCCTCCTGTCGCGGGAGGAAGGGCTCGATCATCGCACGGAGCGCCTTCTTCCCGAGGGCACCGACCTTCACGTCGCTGATGCGCTGGTCGGCGAACACCATGAACGTGGGGACCGACTGCACGCGGAGCTGGCGAGCGATGAACGGGGACTTGTCGATGTCGACCTTGATGACCTTCGCCTTGCCGGCGAGCTCCTTCGCGACGGCCTCGACCTCGGGCGCCACGGTCTTGCAGGGCTGGCACCAGTCCGCCGTGAACTCGATGAGGACGGGCAGCTCGCTCCGGAGCACCTCGGCCTCGAAGTCCTTCTCGCTGACGTAGGGGACGCTCCCCTCCGCGCCTGCCGCCTTCGGGCCGCGCGCGCCAGGGGCGGACGCTCTCGCGCCACCGCCGCCGCCGCCGCCGCCGCTG